>CAYIBB010000001.1:0-36015 GCA_964361585.1 Candidatus Woesearchaeota archaeon
TCTATTTTACCCATATTTTTAACTCTCCAGAATTAAATTTTTCTTATACCAATCTATAGTTTCTTTTAATCCCTCATCCAGCGAGTATTTTGGCTGCCATGCGAGAAGGGCCTTGACTTTTTCATTACTACAGAAAGAGCGCATAGAATCTGCTGGACGATATGGCAGAGCTCCAAATTCTGGCCTTATCTTGCTGTTAGTTAATTCTATAATTTTCAGTATAAGATTTTTAACAGAAATTTCTTTTGCTGTTCCAATATTTATTATTTCTCCAATTGCTTTCTGTGAATTTGCTGACTTGATGTAGCCCTCAACAACATCTTTTACGTAGATGCAGTCCCTTGTTTGCTCACCTTTGGTT
Organism: Candidatus Woesearchaeota archaeon; assembly: GCA_964361585.1. GTDB lineage: Archaea > Nanobdellota > Nanobdellia > Pacearchaeales > UBA12030 > CAYIBB01. Next base: position 362 of record CAYIBB010000001.1, read on the forward strand.
GTTGGAAAATTTTCTTCCCTTAAGGCATGCAGGATTATACTAGGAATTAGCATCTTAAAATTATTCTGGCGAGGTCCATAAGTTAGGAAAGGCCTCAAAATAATTATTGGCAAGTTATCTCTTCTATTGAGTAGCTGGCAGTATTTTGTAGAGAATATTTTTGCTAGTGCATAAGGAGAGTTTGCAACTGGAGCCTGATCTTCCTTGAAGGGAACTTCTCCGTTTCCATATTCTGCAACACTTCCTGTGTGGACAAACAGCTCGAATTCTCCATTAAGAGCTTTAAGGAGATTTATTGTAGAGTAAAAATCATTCTTCAATATAAAATCAATGTCAATTTTTGGATCCACAAAAGCATAGGAAGCCAGATGGAAAATAATTTCTGGATTGATTTTTCTTATGGTAGAATTAACTTTTTCGTAGTCAGCTAAATTACAGGTATAGAACTCTACATCTTTCTTGAATGCTTCGATACTAGAAGAAGCTCCGACATTGTCTATTATAGAAACTTGGGCCCTTTCCTTTACAAGTCTTTCAGTAAGATGTGAGCCAATAAATCCAGCTCCTCCTGTGACCAATATCTTCTTGCCTTGCAACATCATTTTACCTGCTCATTTTATTCCTTTATTCTTTTATTGTTTATTTTACTATTATTTACTAAAATAATTTTTGTACCATTCAATTGTTTCCAAAAGTGAATTGTCCAGATTATATTTAGGTCTCCAGTCAAGTAATGATCTGGCCTTTTCACTAGATAAATATTGTTCCTTGATTTCTGCTTTTGCCTGATTCAAGATCTGTGGCTCAAGATGCTGCTTATTTATTAATAAAGCAATTTTATTTACTATAGCAATAACAGCAAGAGGATGCTCATTGCTGAAGTTAAAGGCATGCCCCTTAAATTGGCCTAATTTCTTTGCGAATATAAGATAGGCATTAGCAATATCTTTAATGTAAATGTAATCCCTGATATACTTGCCATCACTTCTTATTATTGGCCTTTCCTCCTGAAGAAGGGATTTTACTGTTCCAGGCACTATTCTATCAAAGTGCAAGTCGCCTCCTCCATAAAAGTTGCCGCTTCGAGTAATGCCAACAGCAAGGCCATAAGTCCTAAAGTAAGCCTGTGCAATCAAGTCCTTTGCACTTTTACTGACATCATAAGGAAATGTTCCCTGGAGTCTTGCCTCTTCAGTATATGGAAGCCTCTCGTGTATTCCATAAGCTTTATCACTTGATGCAACAATAATTCCTTGTACATTTGAATGCCTAGAAGCCTCAAGAACATTCCAAGTTCCCTTAATGTTATTCTCAAAAGTTGGAAGCGGATTCCTGTTCGCCTCTGTCACAAGAGGCTGGGCAGCTAAATGAAATACAATTTCTGGATCGTGTTTTTTGAAAGTTTTACTAAGTAGAGTGTAATTTTTTATATCTACATGTAATTGGGTAATTTTTTCCCTAAGCCCAAAGAGATGAAAGTTAGACCTTGGCCTTATCTCAATGTCAATACCAATAACTTCTGCGCCATTCTCAGCCAAAGCATTAGAAAGCCAGCATCCTAGAAATCCTGCTGAGCCAGTAACAAGTACTCTTTTGTCTTGCCAAAAATTTGCCATTTCCCCCTCTGGAACTTAAAGAAAGAAAATCTTATAAATTTGCTTATAGGGCTGTTTCTTTCATGGCAGTGTATACTTCTTCTGTAAGCCGTGGTATTGACACTTTTAAATCAAGTTCAGGCCAAACAGTTGCCTGTACCAGAATTCTTTCGTTATTATCCTGGTTGATAAATGCTTGGAACTTTTCAGAAATTTTAGGGACTTTCTTAAGATCAGAATTATATCGACCTATAAAGCCTTTCATTCTAGTAATTGCCTCTTGCCTTGCTTCATCAGAAAATTCTGTAGGCCTAGCATCAAATCTATTTTCAGTATAACTTGCATATGCTCTGTAAATGTTATTAACCCCGGTCCAAATATGGATTCCATATTCTGTTGCAAACATTTCAGGATCCACAATTCTTGATAAATAATTGAAGAAATTACTAGTCTCCTGAGCTTTAGATGCTCTATGGTTAAACAAGTTAAGACCACTTGTAAGATCACCAAATCCGCCTTTGCCATTCACTCCTACAAAGACCGAAGAACCCTTAGAAAGATCATGACCAAATGGATTGTCTGGTAAGAATCCTTCAGTTGCTCCAGCGTCTAACGCATACCAAACTTCATGAAGTTGCCTCATAACATCTCCTTCAGGAACTGGATTGAGCATAATTCTTGGCCTGGCTCCTGTTCCAAGAACTAAGTCTCGGCTCAACATTTCTTCTGCCATCCATACAAGTTCTGGCTGAATTTGTCTTATATCCATATCCTCTGCGCCGTAAATAGCAGTAAAGTCACCTGTTCTCTGCATGAGAAGATCACCATAACTTATTCCTGGTCCTCTGCCAAGCATGTAACTTATGTCGATCTTTCCTTGATATCGCTTTCTTAATTCATCCAATTTATTCATAGATTCTAGAACGAGAAGTGCTGTTTCTACTGGAGTTTTATTGCTAACTTCAGGAAGATTAACTCGAAGTCTGTGATGAGGAGTGTAGTCCACCACAGTTCCAGCAATTTTGGATTCTGGACTTTCAACTGCCTCTAATGTTTTTGGTACTATGTCACTTACAAGTACTTCAAGCTGTTCCCTATTCCCAATAAAATGCCTTCCCCCGTAAGAGATTTTTATGCTCATTTTTCTTAGCCTTAACCTCAAACATACAAGATAGAAAAACTTATAAATTCATGCTTTTATAAGCAGGACTAGTAGGTGTTGGTTTTATCAAATAAGACTCTTTTAAAATATTTTTTAAATTTTGAGTAGCATATCTTAGTAAATTAAACTCGAGAAAGGTCTCGTCAGCAAATTGAGCACTAAAAGTTAATACCTTTTCTTCTAAACGTCTTGTTCCAAATATACTTTTTCTTTCTGCGATTCTACTCATTACAACTGAAGAACAATAAACAGGTATGTCACTATCCAAACCAGCATAACGACGCAATAATTTACCCTCCCGCACTTTGAATTTTTCATTAGGAAAATCTTTTTCTAATTGAGCCAATAATTCAGAAGTCAAATTTCTTGTGCTATCGTAAACTGGTCTTTCTGATACAATTATTAGTTTTGAAATCTTTTGTTTGAATAACATTTTAGCCTTCTATCTCGGAGATAGAAAAACTTATAAAATTATCGAATCATTCCCAAATCTTCCAGAAAGCTCTTCCATCCTTCCAAAGCGAGTTCAGGAATTCAAAATCTCGGTGAGTGTCCATGCATTCCCATAAGCCTCGGTGAGGATAAGCTGTAAGTTGGTTCTCTCTTGAGAGTTTGCTAAGCGGCTCTTTCTCAAGAACAGGATCGCCTTCAAGGTAATCAAAAATATCTTTCTTGAAAACAAAGAAGCCTGCATTGATCCATCCATCGAGCTTTGGCTTTTCTTTGAATGATACTACAGAATGACTATCATCAAACTCTATCACTCCGAAGCGAGACATTGGCTGAATTGAAGTGAGAGTTGCAATTTTTCCATTTCTCAAGTGATGACCAAGCAATGCCCTGATGTCTATATCAGCAACTCCGTCTCCATAAGTCATGAAAAAATTATCCTCGTTGATGTATTTCTCAATTTTCTTTACGCGGCCGCCTGTTTTTGTCTCTGCTCCAGTCTCTGCAAAAGTAATGCGCCAATCTTCTGCCTCATTGCTGTGATATTCTTCCTTACCTTTACCGAAATCAAGCGTAAAATCAGAAAACATTGCCCTATGCTTGAGGAAATAGTCCTTAATCACATGTCCCTTATATCCTAAACATAATATGAAATCCCTATAACCAAAATGAGAATAAATCTTCATAATATGCCACAATATCGGCTTCCCTCCTATTTCCACTATGGGCTTTGGCCTAAATTCTGTCTCTTCTCTAAGTCTTGTACCAAGTCCCCCACAAAGGATGACTACTTTCATATCCTCGTTTTTCATTTTTATTTTTAGCTCTTTACCTCCCTATTCTAACCATTTCAACACCACAATGTATGCATTAATTTTGCTTAACTAAATTACCTGACTAAATTTAATCTATACTTTATAATATTCTTCAAAAATTCGAAGGCTGTTTTATAATTTACTTTAGATTTTCCCTTCTCCCTCTTCCTAAAGATTATTGGAACTTCGGCAATCTTATATCTCTTTCGCTTGGCCTTGATTATAAGTTCAGGGTCCAGAAACCAGTCATTTGACTGCAATTTCAAGGCTTCATACACTTCTCTCTTCATGATTTTAGGACAGCCATTAACATCTTTAAGATTAATAAAAAAAAGCAAAAGAAGCATTTTGTTATAGATTATAGACTGAACCTTTCTTGCAAATCCCTCTTCGCGATTCATTCTTCTTACTTTACAGATATCTAATCCATTCTCTTTTAGTGTCTTATACACTCGCACAAAATCCTCTGCCGCAACTTGAGCATCTCCCCAGCCATAACCAATGTACTTGCCTTTGGCGTGCTTTAGTCCTGTAAGAATGCCGAAGCCATAGCCAATGTTTTTCTTCACATCCACCTTTCTTATTCTTTTATCCTTTACACTTAGGTTTTTAATTATCTCTGGCGTCTTATCCCAAGAACCGTTATTTACTGCCAGTATTTCATAATCAACTTTCGCCTTTTTGAACTCTGCAGCTAAGTCCTTGAGCACATTTTCAACATTACCCTCCTCATTATAGAAGGGGATTGCAATTGACACTTCTGGCATTTTTATCCTATTGTATAAAACTCCTTAATTTTATCACACGCATAATTTATCTGTTCCTCACTAAGCTCAGGATACATAGGTAAACTTAAAATTTCTTTCGCATGCTGCTCTGCAACAGGAAAGCTTCCTTCCTCGTAACCCAAATGTAAATAAGCCTTCTGCAAATGAAGTGGAATGGGATAATGGATTCCTGTCTGAATTCCTTCCTTTTCTAAATATGCCCGTAATTTATCCCTTTCCCTCGATCTTACAACATAGAGGTGATAAGCATGCTCTCCATACCCATTTTCCTTTGGCAAGGTTAGTTTATCATTTTCATTTAAAAGTTTACCATACCTGAATGCATTTTTCCTCCTTTTTTCTACCCACTCATCCAAATGCCTGAGTTTTACATTTAAGATTGCAGCATGTAGGGTATCAAGTCTGTGATTAAATCCTAGGATATCGTGATCATACTTAGTGATTCTGCCGTGATCTGCTAACTTTTGTACCTTTTCTGCAACTTCCTCGTTGTTTGTAACAACGGCTCCAGCATCTCCGAAAGCTCCTAAGTTCTTAGCTGGAAAAAAACTGTATGTAGCTACATCGCCAATTGGACTTCTTTTACCTCTGGAATCTGCTCCATGTGCCTGGGCTGCATCTTCTATCACAACAAGGCTCTTTTCTTCCGCGATTTCAAATAAAGGATCCATATCAACAATCTGCCCGTGCAAATGAACTGGAACTATTGCTCTAGTCTTACTTGTTATTACACTTCTAAGATTGTCCGCATTCATTAAATGATAATCATCTACATCTACAAACTTAACCCTTGCATGAGTTGCAGAAATTGCTCCCGCTGTTGCAATAAATGTTTCTGGAACAGTAATTACTTCATCTCCTGGTTTTATGCCTGAGGCAGTTAATGCCAAGTAAAGTGCTGATGTCCCACTTGATGTTCCTACACAATATCTTGCTTTGCAGTATGAGGCAAAGTTTTTCTCAAAAACACCAAGTTGTGAGCCTTTAATAAACGAGGAACTTTCAATTACCTCAGATATGGCCCAGTCAATTTCATTTTTGATGCTTAGATAATTGGCTTTAAGATCCACAAGTGGAATTTTTTCCCCCATTTTATATTATTAAGAATAGATTAAGATAAAAAGGTTAATAAGTCTTTTCAATAAGCGGCCTCGCCATCTGGATACTTTATGTCCTTAACATTACCTACAACTTTTGCTGGAAAGCCTATTGCAACAGATTCGTCAGGCACATCTTTTGTGACAATAGCTCCAAGGCCGATAAGAGCATTCTTTCCGATTTTCACTCCTGGAGAAATAACGCAGGACATTCCAAGTTTTGCCTTTTCCCCAATTTCTGGCCCAAAGATGAATTCCTTTGCCCGCTTCGAGCGCGGATACTTAGCATTTGCAAGCATTACCCCTGGACCAATCCAGCATCCTCTCCTCAAGATGGATTTTTCAAAAATATAAGCAGCTGTATGAATTCTAACATCGTCCTCAAGAGTGCAGTCAAAGGCCACATGGCTGTAGGAGCCTACACTTACATTATTTCCTATCTTATTATTTTCCCTAATCAGCACATGATGTCCTGTTGAAAAGTCATTTCCTATTTTGTTGCCTGCATAAATTATTGTATGTGACCTTATATTGGTATCATCTCCAATTTCTGTAACTAGGTCTCCTTCATGCTTGCCTTCTGGTGGAACTCCGATGATTACAAATTCCCCAATTCTGGCATTTTTGCCTATTTTTACATTAGAATGAATTATTGCTGATTTTGCAATCATTTTCCTTAGCTTGAAAGAATGGGGAGAAGATGTTATTTAAGTATTTCGAATTAAAATTTAAGTCCCATACTCTTTAGATCTTCTTCTAACTGTACTGAATTTCTAAAGTGAATAGGAAACATGCCTATTTCTCTTGCAGGAAAAATATTTCTAGGAGTATCATCCACAAATATGCATTCAGATGCCTTAAGTCCAGCTTTATCCAATGCCAAGGAGTAAATTCTTTTGTCAGGCTTCATTAGTCCTACACTACAAGAGAGTATGACAGGATTGAATAAACTATAACAGCCATTTTTTCTATTAAATGAAGCATTAGGCTCTATTGTATTTGATAGTAAAATGGTTTTATAACCGCGAGCCTTGAGCCTCTTAATCAAGTTCAGCATGCTCTTGTCTTGAATTGATTTAATTCTGTAACTATTAATCCACAAATTTCTGTAATCTTTAGGAAGTTCCAGTCCTGTCTTTCGAGAAAATTCATTCCAGAAGTGGATGTTAGTTATTTTTCCTTTCTCAAAGGGCACTAAAAGCTCATTCATGACTTGCTCGGCCTTCTCTTTATGCTTACATTGAGAAATAGCCCACTCAATTACTGAGTAATCAGTTGTTGCCACAACTCCCCCATAATCGAAGATAATTGCTTTTATCATTTAACTGGGTTGATAGAAAGATATTTAAGATTTTTGAGATAATTAGAATTTACGAGAACGCATAATATTAAAGTTAGTAGATACATAGAGGCTCTTACTGAAAGATCAGTACCTTTACCCTTTTAATCACCTCAAAAACACTTCCCTCCCACTTCTGGCAGACTCCTTCGCAGCCAGAATAATCTCGACTGCCTTCTTTCCATCACTTCCCATTATCATGCTGTTTGATCTGCCCTTGAGAACATCAATTACATTTTCATAGAACTTAGCGTGATTTGCCGCGCTCCCCTGATAATACCCATAAAAATTAGGACTTAACTTTTCCTTAATCTGTGGAGGAGGCATACCTTCAACATTCCAATGTTCTATCTCATTCAGGTATTGACCTCCAATTTTTACTGTCCCCCTTGTTCCGAAAACTGCTAATGAGCCTTCTAGATTCTTATTATATATGCAAGTAGTGTAAACTATGTTACCTATAGCCCCATTCTCGAACTTAAGAATTACTAGGCCAGTATCCTCTGTCTCAATATCATGCGCAAATGTATCCATTTTTGCATAAACGCTTTTCACATTTCCGCCTAGCCAATGCATTAAATCAACAAAATGGGAAGATTGATTCATTAATGCACCACCATCAAGGTCAGCAGTTCCTCGCCAAGACTCTTCCTTGTAGTACTGAGGAGTCCTATTCCATAATACTTGCGCATTTAACATGTAAATCTTGCCTAATTGATTCCTGTCTATTGCATTCTTCAGAATCAGGATTGGCTCATTATGGCGATTCTGTTTAACTACAAAAAGTTTTACATTATTCTTTACGCTTGCTTCAATCATTCTATCACAATCATCTAGATTGAGTGCCATTGGTTTCTCACAAACAAGGTGCTTCCTTGCTTTTGCTGCCTCTATTGCATGCTCTGCATGCAATCCTGATGGAGTGCATATGCTAACTACATCAATCATGTTATTATTAATTAAATCCTGATGGTCATAGTAAGCTTCAGTACCAAATTTCTTTGCAAGATTATCAGCCTTTTCCTTTATAATATCACAAACAGCTACTATTTGTGACTCAGGATGCTTGCTAAGCACTTCACAATGCCTTTCAGCTATCTTGCCACATCCGAGAATGGCAAAATTGAATTTATCTTTCACTTCGTTTTACCCCCTTCAGGAAATTTAGATATTTCCTAGTTATCTCTTTCCAAGAATAAGTAGGTAAGTTTTTAATATTTTTCTCGAGCCTCCTTCTAAGTTGAGTTGATTTCATAAGTTCGATAACTCCTTCCTTAAGATTTTCTGTAATGTACGCTGTCTGTAAATGTGTAAGAAAGTAACTTATTCTTCCTTTGTAGGCCAAAACTACTTTTCCAGCTCTTGCAAACTCATACATCTTCAGATTTTCCTGATCTGCTGTAATTACGCACACGTTGGCTGCTTTGATGTACGCCCCAATTTCCTTGTGAGAAACCTTTCCTAGAAAATGTACATTCTTTCCTGCTATTCTTTTTAGTTCTTCATTTGCATGTCCAATCAGGTAAAGATCGCACTTAAGTCCCTTAACTGCCTCGATAATGCGTTCAATTTTCTTGTAAGGAGTCTGCTCACCTATGTAAAGAAGAGAGAATCCTCTGAGATTTGCAGGCTTCAAGTTAAGGTTAAGCTCAACTCCATGTAAAAATAACTGACAAGACTTTCCATAAATTCTGCATTTTTCTGCCAAATATCTGCTTGGAGTAGTCACAAAGTCAGAATTCTCGATTGCATAGTGCTCGAGACGCGCTATCCTTGCAAGTCCATGCTTCGGACCAAGAATTTCTGTCCAGTAATCATTCCAATCATGCACCAAAGGTGCACGGATAATTCCTAATTTCCTAAGAATACAGGAGATGTAACCTGCAACAGGGCCTACACTGATCACAATGTCTGGCTTAAATTTCAAGTATATGAAAGGAAATTTTTTCCAATCCTTTCTAGTTACATGATAAACTTCATGTCCGAACTTCTCAAAATAATAAGGAAGAAAGTGCCATCTTCCAGTATCTTGCTCTCTAAAATTCTTTCTTGCCTGATCTATAAGTAAGATTTTCATTTTTAATTTTTAAATCCTTAGCGGACCTATCTAGCCCCAACAGCCAACAGAACTACCCCCAAGATTATGATAAAAATCCCTAACCACTTTAATTTATTCATCCTTTCATTTAAAAATTTTTGTGAAAAGATGCTTACCCAAATGTAGATAGTAGATACAGTAGGGAAAAGTATTGAAAGTTCCCCGAATTTTAAGGCTACTAGATAAATTGTTGTAGAAATTGAATAGAATAAAATTCCAAGTAGGAAATTCCTATTGAAGAGAAAACTAAATTTTAAGGCAAAATTTGCAGAAGCCTTTTTAAGGAATATTGCTCCAAATGCTCCTATGATTGTTGCAAAGATCACTGTTAGTATACTTAGTATAGATGTGGCCATTTTATTTACTCCCAACTCCTATAAGAGTTACACCAACAAAAATTGTCAATGCTCCAAGGATCTTCCATATTCCAAGCGACTCATTCAAGAAGAAGTAAGAGAAAAAAATTACCCAAATATAGCTTAATGCAAGTACTGGATAGAGAACTGAAAGCTCTCCATGCTGGAATGCCTTTAAAACAATCAGAAGGGCGATACCATAAAGCACCAGGCCAAAGATTAATGAAAAGTTGAAGATGCTTGCCAAAGTAGTAGTAATGTCCACTCCTTCTTTCAAGAACAATTGACCAATTGCAGTAAATATTGTGCTGATTAAAACTAATCCTATTGCAGTAATGCCAGTTTTTCTTTTTTTAATTTCCATTTTATCTTTTAACTTTCAATTTTGGATTTTTATCTTTAACTTTTATTTTTTAAACAAATCCCAAACATAGGAAATATCTTCCTTAGTAATTCCCTTAATTAAAAACAATACTACGAAGTAGATTACTGCTGCGGCAATTATCTCAATTACACCAACAAAAATTGAGGAAGGATCTGGCATTAAAATCAAGGCAAGAGCCATAACTATACTTGCAATTAAAGGCTTATAAATTGATTGTGCAGCTGGCTTGATATTAAATTTCTTTGCTGATACTATAGCTAGGTATATTCCAGCAAAGAACCTGCTAATGATAGTAGCTATGGCAGCCCCTAACATTCCATACTCCAACTTAACTTTAGAAAGTGAAATTATGAGAAAATAATTTAAGATTATATTCAAAATCGCGGCAATTCCAACTACTTTAGCGATAATTTCAGGGTTTTCTTTAGCCTGGAATATAGAAATGAAATATGTGAAGAGTGAAACATCAATTATAAGGAAAGCTAACAAGTATAAAGGCAGCGTAGCCGGCAAATATTCTGGGCCATAAAGTAGTTTTATGAAAGGGGCAGCCACAAGTGCGAGTCCGAAGGAAGCGGGAAATGCAATTACTGAAGTTAGATGAAAAATTTTCTTAAATGCTCTGTCAAAAACCTCATGCTCGAATTGAGTAAAGTAAGGAAGTACAACCATGTAAAACATGAAGAGGCTACCAATAGAAGTTGCTATTGTATAAGCTGCTCTGTAGAAGCCAACATAACGGATTGGCATTAAGGCACCTATCATTAAAGTATCAACGTAGGTAAAGAATATTCCTGGCAAGATGCCTATTGCCAAGAACATAGAAAATTTCAAAATTCTTTTTTTATCTATCCTTACAATTTCCCCTTTCAGAATAAAGCCAAATTTACTCCTGATGATATAAATAGTGTAGATAAGCATTAATATTGAGATTATTGTAAGGACCACAAATATGCTTGAAACTTTTAATTCAGATGCTATTACAATAACTACGGGGATTATTAATGAAATCCTTAAAATTTGATAGAAGATTTCCTTAACAAAGTAGTATTTAACATCCTTTAAAGTAAAGAAAGTAAAGGAAAGAAAGTCAAGAAGTGAAACAAAAAACAAGTAGAGGGCAGAAAGTTTCATAGGTAATATTAATGCCTCATTTTTGAAAATAAAAACTGATAGGAGTCCTGCTACCAAAAATAGAATTATTGAAATAGCTAAAGTAATAAGAATTTTGACATTTAAGATGAATTTAAAGTAGCTTCTGGCAAGCCTCTCATCCTTTTTTCCGAGAGCGTCAGATACAAACCTTATAGAAGTCTGCGCAAGCCCAAAGTCTGCTACAGTAAGGCCAATAAGTAGTATTGACAAGACTAGGGAATAGGCCCCAAAAAGATCAGGCATTAAAATTCGAGCTACAACTACAGTAAAAATTAATCCACCAATTCTATTAATGAGCGTGGCTAGTAAATTGTAAAGACTGTTTCTAAAGACGTCTTTGCTAATACTCTTCCTATGATTTTCCTCGCCAAATTTCTCCTTCCGCGTAATCTTTTTTAAAACCTTCATTAAAGCCCTAGCCTAATTAAATTTAAAAAGATTGCTTGCTCTTTGCAAATATGGATTTTTTAAAGCCATTATATTATTTTGAGGGGGTGCAGGAAAAGTATCATAAGATCTTGGCAGTTAATCATATTTGGGAGGCTATTGATAAAATTGAAGGGTATGTGAAAGAAGAGACAAGAAGAGAAAAAGTAATAATTGGAAAAAACACTAGGATAAGTGAAAAGGCGGAAATTGAAGGTCCTTGTGTAATAGGGGATGATTGCGACATTAGGCCGGGGGCTTACCTCAGAGAAAATGTTATTATTGGTAATAACTGTGTTATAAGGAGTGAACTTAAAAACTGTTTGATTATGGATAATAGCAATGCTGCCCATCTTAGTTATGTTGGAGATAGCATTCTAGGCAGAAACTGTAATTTGGGGGCGGGCACTATCCTTTCTAATTTAAAGCTTGATGAAAAACCAATAATTCTTAGAATAAATGATAATGATTATAATACAGGCCTGCAGAAATTTGGAGCCATCCTAGGAGATAATGTTCATACAGGAAGCAATGCATTGACGAATCCTGGAACTCTTATTGGGAAAAACTCATTTTTGTATCCAAATGCTGCTATCAAAGGATTTTTTCCTGCGAATAGTATAATTAAACTCAAACAGGAACTTGAGGTTGTGAAAAAGAGGTAAGTGAAATTACTCCTTTACAATTCTCTCAACAATGTCAGCAAAAGCTGGCCTTGTTATGAATACGCCAGCAGTAATCCCAATTATGGTTGTGAACGCAAAGCCCTTGAGTAGGCCAGCTCCTGCCCATGCTAATGGTAGCATTGCTACGAAAGTTATGGCATAAGCTCCCAAGATAATGAAGAATGCTCTTCTCAAGCGCTCTTTCCATCCATAAATTCTGCCGCTCCTTACCTCGTCAAGGATAACAATTTGATCATCAACACCTGTACCAATAACTGCCAGAATTCCTGCAATGCTCGCAAGGTCAAGATTCCATTTTATCAGTGCTGCTATTCCTAGAATTATGATTATTTCTGCAATCATAGTAAATAGAATCAAAAAAGAAATCGAAAACTTTCTGTACCTTACAAGCATAACAAGAAATACTCCTACTACGGCAATTAATGCAGTAAGCAAAATGTTCCGAACAAGTTCCTCTCCATAAACACTTGAGACTGTATCAAGTTTTACAATTTCAAGTTTATGAGGTAAACTTCCAGTAATTAAGATTGTTTGTAACTGTTTCATACTTGCTAGAGCATCTTCTGCTGCTTCTTCTCTAGTTGTTCCTATGCCTGAACCACTGATTAAAATTTGTGTAGTAACTTGACCTTTCAAATTCTCGCTAATTAATAGGGAATCAACAAATCTGTCATCGAGATAGAGATCAAGCGTTTTTGAGAGGTAGCGATCTCCTGCTGCTCCAGAAGTAAGATTAATTTCAATCTCTCGGGTAATGTCAGCGTGCCTCTGCGCTGCTTCAGAACTTAGGGAAATTGAAAAGCTGAATCTACATAGCTGGCTACCGCCAGATTCAACACATTCAATAATGCCAGCACATGAAGGGTCATTCCTGCATACAAAAGTGATATCACGCTGGCCCCCAATAAAGACTGTTTCATTTCCTATTCTTGCCTCAAACTTACCTTGCTGAGAAATCAGGTTCTTAAGATCCTCTTGAGTAGCTCCTGCCAATTCTATGAGAATAAAAGAATTTCCATCAAGATCACGAACAGATCTTATTCTGACATCAGAAAGTCCGTACACATTAAGGCGATTTTCGATTACAGAAATTAGATCATCAAGTTCCTGTTCATTAAGTTTATTCTCTGGAGACACGAGAGCGCGACTTCCTCCTATAATATCAAGTCCTGCTCGAATATTTGTCTTTGGAACCTCGCTAACAATAATCCCTACAGAATTATTAGCATCTGCCAGGAAGATGTACTGATTCTTTGCAGTCTTAATAATTACCTTTTCGCCTGCATCTATACCTTCCAAAACAGAAGAATAATCTTCAAAACTAACTATCTTTTTGTCATTAATTTCCTTAATAATTTCACCTCTTGAAATTTCTTGGACTGCTGCCGGAGAATTAGTTTGAACTTCTTTAACAAAGAGTCCTTTCTTAAAGGTAGGAGAAATTGCAATTATGGACATTAATAAAACTACAATTAATAACCAAACTTTCCAACTTATTTTCATTCTAATCTCTTTCTATCAAGATACAATTTTAATATGGCTGCATTAAAAATCCAAGTTGTGATTATGTCTACAAACAGACCAATGATTAGCACAAGGAATATCTGTTTAAGCACTAGAGAGAAGGAAAAAGCGTAAGCTATTGAAAATACAATTATGGCTGTGACAGACATTGTAAGCCCTGTTTTCAATGACTCGGTAAATCTTTCAGAAAAGCTCTTCTCTTTCCTCTTTAATATTTTAGTTGTAAGTAGAATGTCAGTATCTACGCTATATCCAAGAAGCATTAAAAAGGCTGCGATTCCAGCTGTTGAGAGTCTAAAATCTGTCATGCCTAAGATTGCGAAAGTAACTATAACGTCAGCGAGAGCTGCAAAAACTATAGTAAATGATGGCACAAAGACTCGGAAGAGTATTATAGCTGTTATCGCCATAAAGATGAAAGCAATGATTAGGGCCTTGATAAGCTGTAAAAAGAAGGAGCTGCTTAAGGAAGAGCCAGTAAGTTCGACTGTTATTGCCTCATCAGAAATTTTAGTATAATCTAATACTACTTTTTTGAGATCTTCTGGCCTTTCTTCGCTCGTTTCTACGACAATTCCAACTTGCTTGCCGCTCTCTAATCCCCTCAGTGTTCTTACACTGATATCTGAAAATGACTTTCCAAGTTCTGCTCTAAAATCCGCTATGTCTATCTCTTCAGAAGTAAAAGCGGTAAGGGTAACCCCGCCTGTAAGAGAAACATCTTTCTTTATCAACTCTTGTCCAGAAAAGTACTTGAATCCGATAACAGCTAGAGCTAGGATAAAGATAATAAGAGGAATAAATAAAAGCTTCTTGTAATGCTTCTCAAAAGTGGCAGGATAATTAAATTTCCATTTAGGTTTATCAATATTATACTCTTTATGTTCTGTCTTATGTTCGTGCACAGACTTATTATTGGGACTATTAGTAAAATCCATAATACTGCTAAGCATATAAGTTTAAAATCTTTATGCAGAACTGTGATTGAGAATGTTTTTAAATTTTAATTTCCTGAAATTTTGTGCGCTAGTGGTCTAATGGCTATGACCTCAGCCTTCCATCCTTATGAGGAGAGCTGATGATCCGGGTTCGAATCCCGGCTGGCGCATTTTTAATATTAAATTTAAGATACAAGATTTAAGATGAAAAAGGACAGAATACTCTTCTTATGTGCTCATAGTGATGATGAAGTCATAGGAGCTGGGGGTACTATTGCTAAATATGCTAAAAATGGGAATAAGGTCAAGGTTATAATATTTACTACAGGAGAGAAGATTGTTCCATGGATTAAAGAAGGGTATATTATTGGAAAAAGGAAAAAAGAGAGTGAGAGTGTAGCAAAACACTTAAGATATGAAATAGAATTCCTTGAACTCCAGGAAGGGAAAATCTCTGATTCTGACGTTAACTTAAAAAGGCATATTAGGGAAAAGATAGTTGAATTCAAACCTGATAAAATATTTACACATTCTACTCAGGATGCTCATCCAGATCACCAAGCAATTAATAAGATTGTAACAAAGGTCGTACGAGGATTGAGAAGAAAACCTAAAGTGTTCACTTTCATAGTGTGGAATATAACAAACCCAAAAAATGTTGCTAAGCTCTATGTTGATGTTAGTGATACTTTTAACGATAAAATTGCCGCCTTACAAGCGTTCAAAACGCAGAAATTAGTTGTTGCTTTATTCTACATTCCAATTTATATCAAGGCCAGAATTGCTGGTATGCAAAATAACTGTAGATATGCGGAGGTTTTTTATATAGAATGAATAAACTTAAGATCTGTAAAGGAAAATGAAAAAGAGACTACTAATCGTGACAGACATTCTATTTCCTTTCACTGGCATAACTAAAGTCTTACTCGAGGTTATTCCGCGGCTTAAGAGCTTTGAGATAGTGGTTATGTATCCAGAGAAAGAAAAGAGATTAGGAATTAAAGGAGTAAAAGAAGTAGTTGTTCGCTACAACTACAGGGTTATAGGATTACCAATAATTAAATTAAGTGAGCGTAAAAAGATTGAAAATGAAGTGAGGAAATCTGACCTCGTGTGGGTACAATTTATTGGACCATTGAGTATGGCAGCTATAGACTATGCAAAGAAATACAAAAATAAGATTACTGCTTTCTTGCATTTGTTTGAGGAAGAAGTATTTTCAGCAAATATTGTAGCTCCATTAAGACCATTAAAGCCTATAGTGAAGAATGTTGCGATAAAATACTACAATAAGTGTGACTTAATCGTTGTTCCATCTAAAAATATTGGACAAGAGATAAAGAAAAGGGGAATAAAAGTTAAACAAAAAGTAGTTAATTTAGGAGTTAGTATTGAAAGTGAGGGACTTAAAAAGGAGAAAGTTAGAGAACAGCTTGGAATTCCTAAGAATAGTTTTGTTATAGTCTACGTAGGTAGATTGAGTAAAGAAAAGTATTATGATACTTTGATTAATGCCTATAAAGAATTCAAAAAGGAAAATGAGGGGGCCTTTCTTCTCTTAGTAGGCTATGGAAAAGGTAGAGAAATTAGGAATATTAAAAAAATTAAGGATATAAAGATTACTGGCTATGTAAAGGATATAGCGCCTTACCTAATAGCTTCGGATGTTTTTGTACTCCCATCAATTACTGAAACCACTTCTTTAGCTACATTAGAGGCAATGTATGTAGGCCTGCCAGTAATTGTTACTAGAGTAGGATTTGTAAGCCGCTATGTCAAAGATAGGAAGGCTGGGTTGTTTTTTGAAAAAAAGAATGCTTACGATTTGTATGAAAAGATAAAGATCCTGGCTAATGATAATGCATTAAGGACAACTTTAGGTAAAAATGCAAAGTTAATAGCAAGACGTTTTTATTGGGGTAAAACTGCCAGTGAGCTTGAGAAAGTTTTTCTAAGACTTGCTAAATAACTCGCGGTAAGAATAAACAAAAGTTCCAGCAAACCATGCAAAAGGATGTTCTGACTTGTAAAACCATCTGTTTACTGGAGTCCCGTTTGGTTCGTAAACTTCGTAGCAGTCTTTGTATTCGATAATTTTTTCTCCTAATTTTTGGATTATTTTTTTTGCTTCTGGTTTTGATACTTTGCTTATTGCAAGGGCATACAAACATGAAATCCAAGGCCACAACATTCCACTATGGTAATCTGCAAAACCAAGAAGGATGTTGGGAATGTAAATCTTTGTAAGTGGATAGACTGGACTTACTGTCTTTAATGTAAAGGTCTCAGCTATCTTCAGCCTTTTTACAGATTTATGAATTTTTTTAATTTTTATATTATCGGCAATCCATAATGCAGCTAGTGTATTTCCATCCGAGCAGAAATAATCGAGTCTTTTGCCATTTTCTATCCAGTCAGCATAGTAATTTCCATTCCAGAATTGATTATTAATTTCATTCCTTACCCTTTTTGCGACTGCTGAAAATTTGTCTTGTTTTTTAGCAACCTTCGACAAGTGGGCCATTTCATGTAAGGCTTTAAAGTGCAAAACATTAGTATAAAGCACCTTTCCTCTTTTATGAGTTCTATCGTCCCATGTTGTAAGTCCTCTATCCTCTATAAGCAAATCAGAATCTTTATCTTGAGTAAAATTCCATTTTAGCGCTTTCTCAATTTTATCAAAATTATTCTTAACAAAATTAATGTCTTTACTTTTATACATATAGTTAGCCATAGCTATAACAAATAGGGAATTACAGTCTGTTGCTTTAAGGTTATTGGAGAATATTGTGTCTACAGTATAACGAGGCTTCATCTCACACTTTCCCTTCATGCCTAACATTTTAGGGATGATATTATAAGTTCCTACACGAAGAGGAATCTGTCCATCTTCTGCCTGATTGCTTAAAAAGAGCAGGAGATTTTTTCTTACAATTTCAAAGTCTCGGAGTTTGCAAGCTCCGAAAGATGCAAAAAAAGAATCGCGAGCCCAGTAATCATTAAAATGCTGTCTGCCTGCAATAATTCCATTCTCAGAATAGCATTCTCTGAGACAATTTACTGCTGTTTTGTAAGCTTCAGAAATTTCTCTAGGAATTTCTCCCATTCTAATTAAAAACGGACCCGCCAGGACTCGAACCTGGATCTCAAGCTTAGGAGGCTTGCACGTTTTGATGAAACTCTTCTAGAGGTTTCTTTGTGCCCTATCCACTTAGGCTACGGGTCCATTCATGCAAAGAAAATAGATTTAAGAGTTTATTATCTTAACGAAATGTTCTTACCCCCCTTAAGAGCTCTAAATATTAAACTGCCGAGTTTACTTCTTTTTCTGAATCTCGCCCTTTCACCACTTATTCTAATTTTGGTTATAGGCCTTTCACCAATGAATAGCATATATCTTCCAGGAGATGCGCTCAAGAAGATGTCTTTTTTAGTTTCAGTAAAATCAAATTCAATTCTTTCCACTGAGTCTCCATCAGACTTCTCTTTGGAAATGTTTACAACTACCGTTTCTTCTCCGTACTTATAAATTTCATAATAAAGCTTATTGCTAACAAAATCTCGAATTTCTATTACTGGCCTAACAAGATCTGATTCCGTCATTCCACTAGGAACTTTAACTTTAAGTGCTAATGAAAGTAAAGTATCAATCTGCCCACCTTTAATAAAAAGAACAGTATCAACTATAGAAGGTATCATCCCCACCTCCAGCCTGCCAATAAAACGCTGAATTGCATCTATAGGGGATGCACTATGCAAAACTCCAATGCACTCACTTCCACCTAGTCTAAGGTCAGTGTATAGTATAAAATCAGGAGTATCGCGCATTTCATCAAAAATCACATAATCTGGTCTGCTTAGGAAAAGGATATCATGGATATCTGAAGATGAAGCGAAGTTTTTACTATATTGCGTAATTTGTTCTGGCAGTTGCAAGTCCCGAGGGGATTCAACAGTCTTAACAATAAATCCACTATTTGAGTAAAATTCCGCAAGTGCCTGTACAAAGGTACTCTTTCCTGATCCAGGCTCTCCCGCAATTATTATCCCTCTTGCCTTCTCGAGTCTTTTCAAAACTTCCTCGTTTAACTTGTAATGCTCTAACGAAAATTTTCTTAATGGCTTTACAGCAGTAATCTCAATTCCATCTGAAACAGGTGGCTTAACAATAACGATGCGGTAATTTTCATACTGTACTATGGTTAAACTAGGCCTTGAAATTTCAACAAAGGCGTTCTCCGAACTTCGGGCCCTTTCTACTATCTCTTTCGCAATTTTCTGAAGGTATATGCGAGAAAGCTTCTTATCACTTAACTTTGAAAGATGCCACTCGCCAGGCCTGCCCTGCTTTCCATATGGGAGGGAGTTTTCTTTAAGATGCACGCTCATTGTGTCCTTGCCAAAATATTTTGTAATAGGCAAAGGTCTTTTGATCTTCTTCATCTTTATTAGTATTACTGCGTTGCCAAAAACTTCTGCGGCCTTTGCCTGAACTATGTCTGCTGTGATGAGTGTTGCTTTATATTTTTGTGCAAGTTCGTGGACAAGTGCATCTATTTCTCCAAGCCTTGCGGCCTTGATCTGTGATGCATTAGGTCGAGGTCCTTCAAAGTCAACCTTTATCTTCTTTTCCTTAGAAAAATTATTAAGTTCTGCAAGCTCATCAAGGCCTATAAATCCAGTTTCTTGATTCATATTGGCTTGATGCTCAAGCTCAGCGAGAACTGCGTTCGGAATGATGACTCTACCTCTAAGTTTTCCTTTCTTTATTAACTTCGAGGCAACCCTCTCAATTACTACAGATGTATCTAGCACATATACCTTCTGCAGTTCTTTCTTAATTTCTGCTGCTTCCATTTTATTTTGATATATTAAATATTCCTTTTACTTTATTTTAATTTCAATCAAATTTATTTTTGGATCGAACCTTTTTCTAAAAGGTTTGTATGCGGGAGACAGGACTTTCGCTTTCTTTTGGTTTTGATTAAACTTTTTCCAAAAGGATTATTTCGAACCTGTGTAGGCACTAAGCCAGCAGATTTCACAACTCACTTGAGTCTGCCCCGTTTGACCACTCCGGCACTCCCGCATGTTAACCAAACTTCTTTAATTATTTAAATTTACTTACCCTCTGCTTTTTTAAGATAGAGTATCTCTCGAAAAAGGAGATAATTAGGAATAAAAATGGTTTCTCCATCAGCCTTAATCTTTGTTTCTGTAGCTGTGATTTCTAGTATTCTCCCGTGAATATTACCTAGTCTTATAAAATCACCTTCTTTAAGATTTCTTCGGTGTAACACAGTCCCTGCCACCAAATTTGGAATCAAATCTTTTAAGCTAAGGAATATGAATAGGGAGATAATTAGGAATATTAAACCAAGCAGGATATAAAGAAGGATGCTTGAAATACCTAATTTAATTAAAGCTATTATTATTGCAACAACATATACAAGATAAGCTACAACTCTAGAGGCAACAACATCTATTGGAAATTTGAAGTATCTGTGAAGCTCGAACCCAACAACAACTTTCTTAGTAAACTTACCAGCAAGTGTTCCTAGAGCAATGCCTATGAGTATAATAATGATAGCAACAATTAAGTTTTCCAGAGCCATTTTATCTTTAGGAGGAGGTAATTTAAAAGGTTAACTAAAATAGAGAAGGGATGGGAAATATGGGAAAGATTTTTATATCAGCAAGGTATGAGAATTTCGAAGACGACCATAGCAAGTAGGAAACACCCGTTCCCATCCGAACACGGAAGTTAAGCTGCTTGCGTTTTAGACTGTACTTCTCGAAGGAGAGGGAACCCTAAAAGCTGTCTTCTTTTCTACTAGTTAATTATTTAATATTCCCAATACTTCTTAATAAATGAAAGATAGAACTATTGTTCTAGAGCGGGTAGAAAAACTTTTCGAGCTTGCGAAAAAAGAATCTAATTTAGAAAGAAGCAGACGCTACATTAAACTTGCTAGAGAAATTGCAAGTAAAGCCCAAATTAAAGTCCCTCTCTTATTGAGGAGAAGTTTTTGTAGGAAGTGTAATACTCCATACTCGAAAAGTTCGAAGGTAAGAATTAAGAATGGATTTGTTAATTACATTTGTACAAATTGTGGTTCTATTAGGAGATTTAAATTAGAAAAGAAATAGGTTCTAGCTTTTCTTAAATCTAGCCACTAAATCTATGAAGTCCTCATGAGAAATGAAAATTGCCCTACAGCAATAGCGCTCTAGCCCAATGTTATCAAGAATATCTTTAGGTTTTTCACCGCTTTCAACTCTAGCCTTATACTGCTTCCATAAATGCGCTATGGGTTTTCCACAACTAAAACATCTTATTGGGATTATCATTTTACCTTTTATTTAAGTAATTTTAAAAACTTATCTGTAAGACTTCTGTCTCTTCGCTCTTGCCTTGCTATCTCCCGGCTTCTTCGCCTCTTTCCTTCTTACATCTGCCACTAATAAAGAACGGTCATACTGCATAAATGCATCTCGCAGCTCTTTATTTTTTGTAAACTCCACAATGCCTCGAGCTATGGCAAGCCTAGCTGCTTCTGTCTGACCTTCTATGCCACCGCCCTTCACTTTTACATCTATATCTATCTTATTTATAGCCTCAGGATTCAAATTTTGTGCTATAGCTATAGGCTCGCTAACAAAAAGTTTTCTGAATTGTGGTAACGTATCAATAAAGTATTTATTAATTTTAAAGACTCCTGAACCTTCCCTGACTATTGCCTTTGCTATTGCTTCTTTTCTCTTGCCGCTCACTACTAATACTTTAGATTGTTTTTGTTTTTTCTTCATTTTGATCCTTGATTTTTGATGAAACTATTCTAGAGGTTTCTCACATAAAATTACATAACTCGGCAATTGTTAA
This sequence comes from Candidatus Woesearchaeota archaeon, assembly GCA_964361585.1. Lineage (GTDB taxonomy): Archaea > Nanobdellota > Nanobdellia > Pacearchaeales > UBA12030 > CAYIBB01. The sequence goes on from CAYIBB010000001.1 coordinate 22,059, forward strand.
ATACTTTCCCTTAACTTCTAAGTTAAATTTTATTCCATCCTTTTCAACGCTTCCTACGTAACATTTCACACGTCGGAAAGCTTCCCTACCCCTAGTTCTGTCATAAGGCAACATGCCCCTTATAGCTCGTCTTACAACTCTTTCAGGCTTTTTTGGAAAGAATGGCCCTTTCTCTGTACTTCCTCGATCTCGCTTTGTTTTATAGCGTTCTATTATATTATCTTTATTTCCAACAACTATGGCCTTTTCACAATTGTAGACAATGACTTTATGACCTTGTAAAGCTTGCTTTGCTACATAAGTTGCTAATCTTCCAAGTCTCGCATTTTCTGCATTTATTACAATTTCATTTCTATCCATCTTAGATAATCAATCTTAAATTTCTTGGGGGGTTCTTCATAACCTCTTCTAGAGTCATTACCTTACTTCCAGCTTTTGTAATTTTGTCTTTAGCGCCTTGAGAAAATGAAAGAGCAGCGATATTAATTTTCTTCTCTAAGATTCCTAAAGCTAGAACCTTACCAGGAACAATAATTGTTTCTCCGTCTTTCGAAATTCTGCTGATTTTGAAAAGGTTTACAACAATTCGCTTTCTAACTGCCTTTGCTAATTCTTTTGCTGCCACCAAGAAGATTGGCTTTTTTTGTTTTTTAAGCAAGATTATAATATTCCTTAATTGTGGATTTGACTTTTTCTGAACCCACTTTTCTATCTTGCTTTTACTTATTGGCTTCTTGATTTTTATTTTCATCTTCATGCGTGCTTTATTTTCCTTAATTATAATGCGGGAGACAGGGTTCGATTGCAGACCTCGTCATATTTTGAAGGTTACCTGCGTAGGCACTAAGCCACTAGGTCCTTAGCCTAGCCCGTCTAGTCAAACTTTTTGATAAACTCTCCCTAAAAGTTTATTGACCACTCCGGCACTCCCGCATGTTAAGTATTGAAAGAGTAATTTAAATATTTATAGAATTAAATTTTTTCAATCGATTTACCGAGTTCAGTTAGCTTCTTGCTCAATGCACTTACTGAGTTCGATAATATTTCTTCAGGCTTGAGTTGGCCCCAACTTTCTATATTGAAAATGAAAGCGTTATCAAGAAACTTTCCATCCTCATGAGGATGGAGTGCCTTTATCGAGTCATCTTTATTATTTAAGTTCAAGTCAACTGGAACATAAGTGTGCCACACTAATCCTGGGATGAATTTTGCATGCTCCTTTCCAGTTCCAAGACGTGAAAAGGCCTGCAATTCAATTTCCTGCTCAGGCATAAGTTTTGTTATTGGCATTTCGTAAGGCACCTCTATAGCTTTACTCTTCAGATCTGTGGCAAGTACTTCTCGTCCTTTCACTGCCATCTTTAGAACAATAGTACATCTATTACATCCTTTTCCACTGCAAGTACAACTTTCCCTAAGTTTAAGCGCTCTAACTTCTGTCTTCAAAGGAACTAGGCCAAGACGATGAGCAATAACCTCATCGTAGAGCACAGAATCATTCTTTACAAATTCAACTTCATCAATTGCCAATACAGGAACGCTTTCTATGGCAACCCTTCTTAACGCATTAACAATCCATACATCAGTTCCTTTGACTAGGAAGCTTAATTTCTCTTTATCTTTCCGGATTATTTTTATTTCCATTTTTTGATTTTATTTAAGCTCGATGATGTAAGCTCCATATTTTTTAAATTATTTTGCTGAGTTGAATTTAAATGGATTGAAATATGTTATGTTTCCTACTTTCTTATTTAATTTTCTTTCAGTATAAGATTTTTTATTCGGATCAAATTCTTCTAGCACTAAGATGTCATTTTTCTTTATTTTAAAATCTGCAACTCGGAACTCGTATTTTTTCTTTCCAGACTTAACTCTTGAAAAAAATTCTGGCCAAGCTTTCTTCTTAACTTTCATCTTAAACTCTCCTTCCTCTCCTTCCGTGAGGAGGTCTGCATCCTCCATGAGGTAAAGGAGTAACATCAGCTATACTTTTAATTCTAAGCCCTGATTTTGCCAAACTTCTTACAGAAGCTTGCGCTCCTGGACCGGGGGTAACAATACCACTATGACCACCCACAGATCTTATGCGGACATGAACTGCTGTAATCCCTTTCTCCAAAGCCTCTTGAGCAACTTTCTTTGCCACGAACATTGCAACAGTTGGAGATGCCTCAAGCCTGTCATATTTTGTTATCTGGCCTCCACCCGCTCTTGCTATCGTATTACCAAAAATATCTGTAATGTGAACTATAGTATTATTATAAGATGCATAAATATTTGCAATTCCTATGACTTCTTTAACTTCCTCCCTAGGCTCTCTTCTTTCTATCCTTTCCTCAACCTCTTCTCTTGAATTCTCAGATGCCTTGCTCGCCTTAGCTATAGTCTTTTCTTTCTCCTCATTTACTTCCTTATCTTCAACATTCTCTTGCACTTGCTTTTGCTCTTGGGATTTTTGTCTTGGCATTTTTACTCACTTACTTTATCCTGTGTTAAAATTTTCTCATTAGGATTTTTCATAGATTTTTGGTTTAATAGAGAGATATTTTTCTCTATGTTAAGATCAACAAAGTAAGAAGGTTTATTGATCTTCTTGGTCTCCACTAGGACTTTACCGTGTGTTATTGCCTGCCTTGCTTGTAGTGGTCTAAGGTTAAATTTTTTGGTTACAATAGTTTGTAATCTCCTGGCCAAAATATCTTCAGTTTTCATCTCAAGAACTGTCTCAATATTTTTGCTCTTAATAAGGCCTTGTTTTTCTAACTTTTCTAGGAACTTTTCCTGTGCTTCAGGACTTTGGGTAATTAATTTCTTAGCTTGTGCTCTAATCTTTCCAACATGGCTTATTGCTCTCCAAATCTCCATCTTGTTCTTCAATCCATACTTCTTTATAATTTTTCTTTCTTCCTCTATCTGCACCTTATTCCACAATTTTTTGGGCTTTGCGTACTTTTTCTTTAACCTTCTTGTATCTCCCATTTTACTTCTTTCCTTCAGGCTTCTTAGTTCCTACTTTTTGTTTAAGTTTCTTCTTTTCTACTCCCACTGCGCGGCCTCTTCTAAAGTGGCTTCTAGTTCGCTGGCCTCTGACGGGAAGTCCGAGGGCGTGCCTAATTCCCCTATAAGACTGTATTTCTCTAAGCTTTCTAATTTCCATTGAATGCTGCAACTCCATATCACTCATGATGAGGTGTTTAGCTCCCTCTGGACCTCGAGGGCGATTAAGCATATAATAGGGAAGTTCTTTATGAACATTTTTAATTGCTATCTCAACTTTTTTTATTTCGTCATCAGTTAGGGTGCCTACTTTTGTTCCTTTATCTATGGCGAGTATCTTACATACAGCATTTGAAATTCCCCATGAAACACCCTTGATTCTTGTAAGTCCTGCATACAGATTCATAGTTCCTTCTATATCAGTATTGTGAATTCTCACCAATTCACGCAACCCTTCTTGTTGTATCTGCTTTGCCATTTTACTCACTTAACAAAAAGTCTATATTTAGTTTTTGTTTCCAGCTCCTCGAGCATTCTCTTTTCTACTGCCTTCCTTGGATCAGGGATGCTCTTGATTCTTTTATGGATATCCTCAAAACTCGAGAAGGGTTTCTTTTCTCGCTCACCAAGGATGCTTTCCATATGTCTCTTCCCAAAATTGGGCAGTAACTCAAGCTGATGAAGCCTTGTGTTTATTGGCTCTGCCTTATTAAAAAATTCGACAAAGCGCTGTTCTTCTGAATCTAGAGTTCCCTTTACAAATTCGTGAAGCTGTAGCTTTGCTGTTTCTGTCAACTTTTCACCAGAAAGACGGCCGAGAATGTAGTTCACTTTATCTCTCTTGCCTTCTCCAATGTACACTTTTTCTTTAAGCTGAAATGAAAGTCCTTTACGTGGAACTAGTTCAAGGAGTGTAAAATTTTGAGTGCCTATAGCTTGAGCTACTGAAATCCTTCTTCGATCGCCAAAATAACCATGGGGCAAAAAGTCTAGGACAATTGCCCACTCTTCCTTTTCCATCTTTATCTGAATTTGTTAACAATTTCAAGTGTTTTTTCTGCCTCATTCTCCTCTAATGTTATTTCCTCACCCACAAGAAGCACACGCAAATCTGAATGCGTCTCTGGCATGAAATCTGCTATTTTCACAATTTGATTAATTTTGAGTTTTGGAATCTCTGAAAGTGCCCTAACAAGCTCTGCTTTTTGCTCCTTTTTAGAGAATTTTTTCAAGTATTCGAGAGTTTTCTTAGCTGCAGTAGTTTCTTGTTCGCCTTTCTCGAGTAACTCTCGCACTTCTAAGAGAGTAAGAGGCTGCATATTTTTTATCATTTTACCTTGAGATATCTTAAGAAGGATAGTATATTTAAATTTAAGTATCAGGCTTAAGAGAGCTTTTTAAGGCTTAAGGGCTTAACAGCGAATTCCTTGAAAGCTCTCCCATCCTTAACTTTTACTATATAAGAGCTACCTTTTTTACCAATAACTACTCCAATCTTGCCACTATATCTGGTGGGAAAATTCCTCTTAGCGGCTTTCTCTGTCTTAAGTGCAACTTTTTCCCCTAACTCGAAGTGTTGAAACAGTTTGCTAAGCCTTATTCCCTTATCCTTAACTCGCTTTTTTCTTCTTACTGCCATTTTTCTATTTTCAAACTTCCTAACTTTTGCTCCTTCTAAAAACCTTGTGCCTGAATTCCTTCCACTTTTCCTTGTGTAGCTCATGCTCGTGTGTAGCCTCCGCATACAACCTTTCTAGTGCTATGTTTATAGCAGAATACAAATTCCTATGATCTGCTGTCGATGCCAACTGTTTGTTACCTATTTCTAGTTTTATATCCACCAAGTTTAGAGGAATATGCAAAGTTTTCTTCTTAACTGATTTTAGATGGATTTTTAAAGACTTAAATGAAGAGATTTCTTCATATTTTTTAATATATGTGTCTACTATCTTATTTATCATATCAAGTTCACTCTTATCAATTTGTGAAAAGCCCGATAATACTACATTTTCATTTGGCATGAATAAAAGAGGTTTATAGGTTTAAAAATTATTCCAAATCAACAAAAAAGTTTATAATTATGGATACTAGGAGTTAGATGGTAACAGAATATATTGAAAAAAGAGTGAGTTCGACTGTTAAGAAGTTCCGTGAAGAGTTTAGGAAGAATGTTGTTACTGCTATGCTTGCAGCCTTTGCCTTTATTATTGCCCTGGCATGGAGAGATGCCATCACTGATATTATAAATGAATTTGTAAAAGATCTTAATATTACAGAAGGAATTTATGCTTTCAGAATTTTATATGCTACAGTAATCACAATAATTTCTGTTATAGGGATTATAGCAATTTCAAGATGGAGTGAGGAGAAGGCTGCCGAAGAGGCCAGTTCAAGAGCTAAAAAGATTAAGGAGTGAGTAAAACTTTTCTAAATTTAGTCTAAAGTATCTAGGGGGCTTTTTATTTTTTTAAGTTCTTCTGATGATACATGGGCATATATCTGTGTAGTTTGCAAATTTGCATGTCCCAATAGCTCTTGAATTTTTCTGATATCCACTCCATTCTCTAGCAAATGAGTGCCAAAGCTATGCCTAAGGGTATGTGGACTTATCTTTTTTTTAATTCCGGTTCTTAATGAGGCATTCTTTACAATTTTCTGAATATTTCTAGGAGTTATCCTACCTTCTCTTCCTGGAAATAAGTAATTACTTAGTTTTTCTCGTTCAATGTATTGTTTAAGATCCTCAGAAAGTTTTTCTGATAAGATAAAGAGCCTGTCTTTCTTCCCTTTTCCTTTTCTCACCCACCCTATTTTCTGCGCAAATTCTAGATCTGTGACTTTAAGATTGCACAACTCACTGAGGCGAAGACCTGAAGAATAAAGCAACGAAATAATGAGTTTACTTTTATTGTTTCCAGCGGCCTCAAGGAGTTTTTTTACTTCTTCCTTTGAGAGAACTTCAGGAAGTTTTTTGTCCTTCTTTGGAGTCCTTATGTCACGAAAAATATCCTTCTTAAGAATTTCATCGTAATAGAACTTAAGTGAGGCTTTTACAAGAGCAAGACTTGAGGTGGAAAGATTTTTCTCAAGTAGATAAGAAAGGTAGCTTTTAATATCATCAGTTGTAATCAAGTTTGAGGGCTTTTTAATGAAGTTCAAGAAGTGTTTATTGTGCACTACATAAGAGGTTATAGTATTGCCTGAAAATCCCCGAAGTCTTAATTCTGATTCTAGTTTTTTGAGTTCGCTCATCCTCTTTTTTCCTAATATTCCCTGGTAAAGTTATACGAACTTTTAAAGGTTTCGAGGGAAAGGAATTTAAACATTTTAAGCGGTGAAAAGTAATGAAAGTCCTTTTAGGAAAAGAGGCAAATGACCTTTTAGGAAAATATCTCCCGGGAAGTCTGCCGAAGTATCAAATAGCTAAGAATCTTGCTTCTCTCAAGAATGTGAATTTTAAATTCCCTTTTGTTGTCAAATTAATTTCGCAGCAAGCAATTCACAAAACTGAGTTAGGAGCAGTAAAGATTGTTAATAATTCTCAGGAGCTGGGAGCCTCTATCTCTGAATTGCAGAATGTTGTGAAAAAGCATAGACTAAGGGTCGAGATTCTAGTGCAGGAATTTGTCAAAGGTCAGGAGCTTATTGTAGGGATTAAAAAAGATGCTACTTTCGGCCATGTGATTATGTTCGGCCTTGGCGGAGTTTATGTTGAACTGCTGCGGGATGTAACATTTAGAGTATGCCCTATACAAGAGACAGACGTAAGAGAAATGATTAAAGATCTAAAGGCGAAGCAAGTTCTTGAGGGATATCGCGGAGAGAGTCTTAATTTAAAGCAGCTCACCAGCACATTAGTAAAAATTTCTCAGATCCCACAAACAAAGAAGGATTTGTTTGAGATGGATATAAATCCGCTAATTGTGAATAAAGAGGGGACAAAGATTGTTGATACACGCATAGTATTTAATTGATTGTTAATTAAGTTTGTAATATTCACAAAGCTGCGAAATTGCGCGGGCAGCATTACTAGGGAAAGTAAAACAAGGGACTCCGTTCTGCTCCAAATTCTTGCGTAGAAGTTTAGTAAATTCTCCTCCGGGAATTACCACTACTAGTGGCTTTTTATTCATGTCCCTGAATTCTATTAGAATATCCACTATGTTCGTTGTTAGGAGAGGAACTTGAGGTAGCACTATAACCAAAAGCAGATTAACATTCAGATCCTCAATTGAGACTTCAATGGCTCGCTTATAGTCCTGCGTGGTGGAATTTCCTGTCAAGTCTATTGGATTTCCTATACTTACTATTTCAGAAAGTTCTCTCTTAAGAATTTTTTTTGATTCTTTACTTAAATCTGCAAGTTCAAGGCCATCCTTAACTAGTGCATCAACAGAAAGGATTCCATAACCACCTCCATTAGTTATTACTTGCACTTTTTTTCCCTTAATACCATTAAGCTTTTCAAGAATCCTAGCGTAGTCAAACATTTCCTCGATTCCCTCGGCAATAATTGCATTGGCCTGTCGGAATACACCCCGATAAACTTCAGCACTACCTGCCAAACTTCCTGTATGGGACATTACTGCCTTACTACCCTGCTCAGTAATCCCTGCCTTAAGTACAATTACTGGTTTTTTCTTACACACTACCTTTAGCGCACCAAGGAATTTTCTTCCTTCTTTTACACCCTCAAGATATAGTGCAATAACTTTTGTTTTTTCATCATGTGCAAGATAAGTGAGAATGTCAGACTCATCTAGTGTTGTGGCATTACCATAACTCACAAACTTGGAAATTCCATAGCCTTGCTCGCTCATTATGTCAAGGATACTGGCTCCAACAGCTCCAGATTGGCATACAAAGGAGATTCCTCCTTCCCTCGGTCGAGTCATTCTGCTTCTCGGATTAAATAAAGTGTCGATTTTAGAGTAAGCATCATAAATTCCGAGGCAATTCACTCCAATCATGCGAATCTTGTTTGCCTTAATAAATGCTCCAAGTTTTTCCTCTTCCTTAACATTACCCACTTCGCTGAAACCGGAGCTTATAACTACTATATCTTTAATTTTCTGCCTTGCACATTGCTTTACAATGCTTAGAACAGATGCTGAAGGGACTGCAATGATTACTAGGTCTACTTTTTCAGGAATTTCTTCAACACTCTTATAAACCCTATGTCCAAGTATCTCGAAAGCATTAGGATTTACTGCAAAAAGCCTGCCTCCATTTTTCTCAAAACTGTTATCAATAAAGTTACGAAAGATAACGTGGCCTACTTTACTTGGCTCGCGACTAACGCCGACTATGGCAATGTGCTTAGCATTAAAGAAATTGTCAAGCATCTTCCTCTTTTACTAAAAAGGTAGTATGAGAAATATAAAAAGATTTCTAGCCTGGTTCTTCTATCTCTTGGGGTTCTTAAAGAAAAGATTATTAAAGTTATATACTAGTAAGAAACATGCTATACTTATTTCCATTCCTTGGATTTATGATGTTTATCATGGTTCTAGTAGTGCTTGCTTTTGCCTTCTGGATTTGGATGCTCGTTGACTGCGCAACCCGCAATTTTAGGAAAGAGAATGATAAAGTTATCTGGATTTTGATAATTTTGTTGGCTAATATACTAGGGGCTTTTATTTATTTCTTTGTAGTCTACCCATATAGTAAGAGGTAAAACGCATGGATTATACGAACTTATCTTAAGTAGATTTACTGTACAACTAGTAAGTGAAACGCAAAATTAGGCTTCTTAAGGCTCTATGAGTGCATTTGAAGGAGTTTTCTTTCTCTAGGGACTTTTACTATCTAAAAATTGCTTCAAAATCACATTTTTAGGGAAAAGGTTTTTATAGGCAATAACAGCGAAGTGGGGTAGAATCATGCGTGGTTCAGTAAGCTAAAAGCAAAACATAGCTCGAGGGCTTAGTAAGCAAAAGAGCATGGACGACAAAAATGGAAGCGAAAACGGAAAAGGTAGATAGAAGTGTGAGTAGTCAGAGCTATATGAGTAATGGCACTAGTCATGGTCCTTTAAGTCCTACAAATCAGGCACTAGGACGGTGGAAATCAATAAAAGAGAGGCCTGTAAGGCCTATAAAGGCTGCGAAGAGAACATCGGAGGATGAGCGAATAGAGAAAAGCCTCAAACCCTCGGTAAGAGAGGCAGCCTCAACTTCTGCTGTAAGCGGAATTGCAGATTCGTACATAGGACCATTTGCTATTGAACTTGGAGCCTCGAATTTGCAAATAGGGTTCTTGACTTCAGTTATGAATTTTTTTGCCCCACTTTCGCAACTCTTCACTCTGAAGAAGCTTAACGAAGGAATGTCAAAAAAAAGTATAGTAATGTTTTCCTTATTTATTCATTTCATACTTTTGATTCCAATACTTTTGATTCCTTTTTTATTTAAGGAAAATCGCGTAATGATTTTAATGATTTTATTTGTGCTCTATTCTATTTTCGCGTATTTGTTTTCGCCTGCATGGGCATTATGGATGGGAGATCTAGTGCCTGATAGAGTTAGAGGTGAATTTTTTGCGAAGCGTAATAAAGTTGCCGGCATAGTTACTTTAATTACGACTCTAGTAGCAGGACTAGTGCTTAATCATTACACAGATAATATATTCTATGGCTACATGTTAATATTTGGCGCTGCCGTATTCTTCGGATTTATATCCTTAGTGTTCCTCGCTCAACAATATGAACCTAAGTATGGCTCAAGCAGAAAAAGATTTGACTTCAGGGATGTATTCACAAGCATAGAGGATAAAAATTACAAAAGATTTGTGTTGTATATAAGCTTACTTAGAGTTGCAGTAAACATAGCTGCCCCTTTCTTTGCAGTATACATGCTTCGCGATCTGCAGTTCTCGTACATGCAGTTTAGCCTTGTTACAGTGTTTTCCTCGCTTGCTGGATTTCTTACATTCACTCATTGGGGAAAGAGTATTGATAAGTTTGGTAATGTTTATGTGATTCGCGCAACTGGATTTCTTGTGGCATTATCTCCTATATTGTGGCTTTTCTCCAGCAACTTTTATTGGATTTTAACCCTTCAAATTTTTGGGGGTGTCATGTGGGCAGGTTTTAACCTTGCTACTTTCAATTTTATTAATGATGCAATTCCTCGAGATAAAAGAGCTCTATCATTTACATTCTTCAATATTTTTACTGGGATGGGGGTATTTATAGGAGCGACAGCGGGAGGATTTCTCGCAAATGTAAAACTTCCTTTCCTGGATAATGCATTCTTCACAGTATTCCTACTTTCAGGCATCCTCAGATTTTTAATGGCCGCCATATTTGTATTCAGAATTAATGAAGTTCGGTATGTGGAAAAGGGTAAGCCAATTCTTGAATTCTTCGGAGTTACGCCTATATACACGCATGTCAAGAAGGTGGTTATGGATGAGTATGTAATTCCTAGAGTTGTACCTAAGAAAGTCAGACTGAAGAAAAGGTGGCTTATTAAGTATTTATTCAGTGATGAATATGGCTAGTAAGCATCACAGCAATAAGAAAAATATAAAAAATTTTGCAACTATGCTTAAGATGAAAGGGCATGAAGAAGGCCAAGAGGATATTGTAATCTACAATGGAATTTACAGAGTACAGATTCCTATAATTAGAAAAGAAAGTAGAAGGCCTGCTGGAGTTTCTGAAGTTCTTAATTTAATGCTAGAAGGAAAACTTAACGACAAGGAAGTGTACTATACTGCAAGTGGAATAGCGTATGTAGGAAAGAATATTGAAGGATTCAAGGTAGTTCCATTTTCTCAAGATTTAGCAACTTTAAGCGAGAGTGTTAATGAGATTCTTCTTTCAGAAGAGCAATATAGATCTATTCCAACTGAAGAATTTACTCGGTTTAGTAGACATGTCCATATTGATTGGAGGATGAGTGAAAAAGAAGCTATTGATAACCCAATATTACTAGAACTTTTCAAAGAGGATGGGGATGCTCTTGGAAGATGTGTAAGGGAGAACTTCAGAAAGGTTCATGATGCTTATGAAGAGAAGTTAGCTATGGGAATATTTATTAAAGGCCCACAAAAAGGTGCAAGACTAGATGTAATATATCTTTATGGATTGGAAGGAAGATATGATATTCTTGATGGGAATTTATTTGACCCATGCTCAATTGTTGGCTTACCATTGAGATAAATCTGGTTAACTAAATTCAATTCTAATTACTTGACCATCTTTAGGGACATACTTTTCAAATTCCATATTTGGCCTGTTAGTTACAAAAAGCCTTACTTGCGCAGGATTAGTTCCGCAGAGATCACCATTTTTAAATTCTCTACCGTCTGGAAGTTTCAAGTACGTGGAATTGAATGCCCCTCCTGTTCCCAGCATAAATCTTCCTAGATTCGCGTTCTCCTTTGCTGTGCTTTCGCTTTGAGGATGGATATGTATAATTCCATCTCCATGTGTGTGTACATCACCTTGCGAGTAAGGAAATTGTGAAACCTTTTCTCCACAAATATCAATTTCATATTGAGCATGCCAATGTGCCCCCACTGCAGGCAGATCTCCCTGAGCAGATCCAATAAGTCTGTATAGTCCAAATACAGCTCCAGATAGAATTAAGATTACGATTATTACTTTTACAACATTACTTTTCTTTTTCTCTTTAACCTTTTCCTCACTTTGCGGATGCTTCGCTGCTTGATGGTGCTTAAGTCCATCCTCGCTCGAAAATTTATTATGACAGAACTGACATTCAAATTCCTTCATACTTTTTATTGGGCTTAATGCTTTTAAATATTTATTTAATGAAAGATTTAAAAATTACATTCCTATAGAGATTTATGCCAAAAAGAGTTAGTAAGATTATTAATAGTATTTTCGAGTTAGACCACAAAAAACCAGGAAGGGAAGGAGAGAGATTTTTTATGCAGTTTTCTATAGTTCAGCTTAACGCAGTGTTGTTATTCATATTCTCCTCAAGTTTCTTAATTAATGGTGCCCCGAGGTTTATTGATAATATTCCTAATTCTTGGTTCCTAATTCTTGTTTTAAGCGTGGCATTATTCACAATTTCTGCATTGGCTTTGACTTTAGAAGGTGCTGTAACTCCATCAAGCTTTAAAAGAAAGTTAAATGTTACTAGCCTTTATACCTTTGTACTAGGTGTTATTTTATTTTTATTTTCTTTAGTACACTTAATAATAATATTAATTTAATATGGAAATTTTGGATTTTGCTTTTAATTAATTTTTAACATAGAAGAGATGGTAAAGAAAGCATTTAGGATTGTTGAACTTAAAACAGAGGATGGGATAAAGCTGAAGGCAGATTATTTTGAAGGTGGCCATAGGTCTGTGATATTACTACATATGCTAAATCATGACAGAAGGGATTGGAAGGACCTCGCAATAAGGCTTCAGCAGAGAAATTTTACAGTAATTGCCCCAGACTTTAGAGGCCATGGAGATAGCGAGGGAAATTGGATGGCTTTCAAAGAAAGGGAATTTAAGAATATGGAATTTGATGTGGATGCTGCAGTCAAGTTCCTAAAAACAAAAAAGAAACAAGAAATAAGTGTAATAGGGGCATCAATAGGAGCTAATCTTGCACTAGTTTATGCTACAAGACATAAGAATATAGATAAGGTGATTTTACTAAGTCCTGGGCTGGACTATAAGGGGGTTAAGATTGGGGTAGCCACTAGGCTGTATGAGGGAGTTATGCTTTTGGTTGCCGGCTCAGAAGATAAATACTCTGTTAATTCTGCAGAAAAGATGTATAAGATTTCTCCCCTTAGCGAGGAGGATAAGAAGCTTGAAATTTACAAAAACGCAGGGCATGGAACAGTGATGCTAATTTCTAGGCCTGAACTTACAGAATTAATTATTGGGTGGCTGGGGTAGCCTATAATAAGATTTTTAAAGTTCCTAAAGATAGGATATTTATGCCAAGATATGAAAAAGAGGTACAAGCAAATAAGAGGAACTACTTGGTTTATATTGGAATTGCTATAGTGATTATAGCTATTATTGCAATATTCATGTTCACGTCTAGAAAGGGAGAGGAAGAAGGAATAGAATTTCCTGGAGAAGAATTCCTGCCTGAAACTGAAACACTTGAAGCACTTAATGAGCGCTTCTACGTGTTAACTTCAAATGAACTTTTAACTATGCGTTTCACTTCACCTTTCACATTAGGATTAGAAAATAGAATTTCTGAAGATGGAAAGGAGATTATTTTTGATAATAATGTATATGTTAGCTCTAAAAACTTTATCCGCGTAAGAAATACTGATTTAAGGACCACGACTGAATATAGCAGCGCTAATAGGGGTGATTTGCTGGATATACTTGACTTTGAGCTTGAGAATGGCAAGGCATATATCATTAATGAAGACGGTTACGAAATTCTGGACTTGGCTACTCTAAGTAGAGAGTATTTTGACATGTCTGTAAGCGGAGAGAAGATAGTTGTAGATAATGGAAATGCGTACATTCTTCAAAGCACTGCGGGTTCTGTAAAGATTGTCAAGATCTCAAGTTCATTCACAAAAACTACAAAGACGCTAGAAGTGCAGATTGCTAAAAAGCCGATTATGTTTTTCTCTGAGAACCTTTATGTTATAATTCCTGAACTAAGTGCTGGGAAGACCGTAGTGAAGATGTATCTTTTCGATGAAAATTTAAATCAATTTGAGACAATAACTTTGTTTGAGATTGAAGATACAATATTGAGTAATGATGAAGTAAGAGGCATGGCTGATATAAATGAGCCTAATATGGCATTTGTTGAAAATGAAAGAATTTATCTTTTAGGGAACTTTAATTACATTCTTTTAGGTACTGAAAGAGCTGAAAGAACAGAGAAATGGCAACCTAAACTTCTCGTATTAAGTATGGATGGAAGGGCTATAGGATACTCAAATGTTGGGGATGCTGTAAGAACTAAGGTTAATAATGTTATGTTTAAAGAAAATGGCTACAT
>CAYIBB010000001.1:36115-77454 GCA_964361585.1 Candidatus Woesearchaeota archaeon
TAATTAAGTTTAATCTCAATTTGAGTTTGACGAGAGGAAGTTATCATTATTCCGTAACCCTCAGCAGCTGCAATTTCCTTCTTTACGTAAGTTGTCTGTAAGAATGAGTCGAAGAACCTAAAGCTCTTGCGGTTTGAGAACTTTTGTTGTTCTTCCTGTGATGGTACAAGGTAGACATCAATAGGCTCCTCTGATATTATCTCAAGCTCTAGGGGAACTACATAGTCAAAATCTTGAACTAAAGGGTAGAAATACGCAAATCGTGGCACAATAATTGTCCCAAAGTCTTGTTTAAAGCAAGCGTAATTCATTGTTACATAACATCTTCTGTCAATTTGCTCAATGTCCTCGCAAAAGACTCCTACGCCTGCATCAGTATAATTCATATTGAGTATGTTTGCCCTGTGGCCAGTACTATTCATCCACCCATCTACTGCCTCTTTTGAAAGATTAGTTCTTGAAGAGAATCGTTCTATGAAGAAAAGGTTCTCGCCACTACAGATAAAGTAAATTCCTGCCTCCTTAAATCTGTCAGACACATCCTTGCCTTCAGGACTTTCATGTTCAAAATAATTTCTGAGAGCCATATCTTGACTGTGAAGTTTTGCTACTTGTGTAATTCTTGCATCTAAATCCAGGGGATATAAACCTCTTTCAGTCCTTTCTGCGTTTACAAGATCAAAAACATCTCTCTCAATTTTAAAAATTTCTACTTCTACATCTTGCGAAAAAGAAGGATATGGAACTTTAATTTGTTCAAAGGGCTCTAAACTCTTCTGGAGCTCTTCATATTTATATTGCGGAATCAGAATTATTGCTAAAAGTAGAGCGATAAGGGCTATAGAGAAGAATAAAAGAACTGCAATGATTGTTGTTGACCTCATACCTTTTTGACTTTTTGTGACTTTAAATTCTTTCTCCTAAAATACATATTTATTACCACAACTAAGTACAGGACTACTTCCAGAGGATAACTTTACTTTCCGTAAAAAAACCGAAAAGTATATAAAGAAATTTGATGCTCTGATTTCAGTGTAAGATAGGAAAACAGTAAAAAATGGTAAGAGTACTCATATCCACGATTTATGAGGGAAGGGCCAATAAGATTGCAATTAAGGAGCTTTCGCCTCATAAGCTGATTATTGTGGCTAATGAAAAAAGTGACCTTACACAGCACAAGGCCATTTCTGAGCTTAGAGAATTCTATAAGGACACTATGGATATTGAAGTGCTGCGCACTTCCGTCTACGATATATACAAAATTGTTAAGGATGTTATAAGTAAGGTTGATAATGAGACAAAGAAAGGCAACGAGGTGGCAATTCATGTTAGTGAAGGCCGTAAGACGCTTTTCCTAGCCACACTTTTTGCCGCTTATCTGAGAAAGGAAAAGATTAAGGGGGCTTATTATGTAATTGAAGAGACTTCTGCACTTCTGTCCTTGCCACTGCTTGACCTCGGCCTGCGGGATACAAAAAGAAAGATGCTTCAGGAGATAATTAGGGGAAATGATAATATAAATAAGCTCATAAGGAAGCTCAGAGTTAAGAAGACTATGGTATACACTCACATTAATGATTTGAAGAAGGAAGGCTACCTTATCAATGATAAAAGGCTTCTAGAGCCCACTGATTTTGGGAAGATTTGTTTGCTTTAGGTGTTGGGAGCTTTGTAGATTGTAGGAATTTCTTAGTTCTCAACCGATTTTTCTAGTCTTGCGACATATATTCCTAAAGGTAACTCTTCCACCTCTACAATAGTGCTGTTCATTGGGCGGTTTATTGGACATACTACTGTTACAACTCCTTCTAAACCTTCTGAGCCTTCTAAAACAAGATTTACTTTACCTCTTAACAAACTTTCCTCTGGGTAATGCCCTGTTACAGGGTCTTTTATTCCCACACACATTTGATAAGCGACCAAAACTCCATCTTTTTCAATTGATGAAATTCTTAGGGCATAAAAATCTCTTCTTATTACGTGAACTGATGGAAGGCCAGAGCCACTTTCATCATATTCTGAGAGTATTTTGTTGACATCTCCAATATCAAAACTTATTTGATACGTCCTCATATGCTCGTCAAAACGCGCTAAAATGTTTTGAGTGGCTTGTTCCATGGCCTTTTTAATTTGTTCAGCCCTATTCTTGAGTTTAGGATCAGGATTTTCTAGGCTTGCCATATTACTAAAGAGAAGAAGGGAATAAAAATATTACTCTTTCTAATCAAAGGCTCTAGAACCTACTCAAAGCATGAGTTCTTATAAGATGTATTATGCGTAGTATTTTACCCCCTTTTGCTCTTATCGGCTAAAAGTTTTAGCTGTTTGGTTAAAAGTTTTCGCCGTAATTCAATACTAAATAAATTACGCCTATTGTGCATGTTTTTTTATAGTGTAGTAAACTCCATCCCTCAATTAGATTCCACCTATTTGCGTATTCTGCCATATCCAAGATTGGATTTATTATAAAAAGAGGGGAAGATTCTTGTGAAGTTGAAGGTGGAGCACTACCAGCATTGATAATTGGGATCCTCTGCACTCCTTCAGCTGGCAGGTTCGCCATTTCAATGTATTCCTCAATTGTCTTCTCAGGATCCCTGATAGCTAAAACGTCTGAGTAGCTCATTAATATTCTCAATGTATCAGTTAAAGTCTCACCCTTTTTTAGAGAAGTTGCCTCTTGCGAGCCTAGCTCTAGTAGGCCCATTCCCAATTTATTAGCTGCAAAGCCTAAGAGCAATCTCATTTCTAATGTCTCTCGTGATGGTTCTTTATCAAAGAAAGCCAAACAAAGTAATTTGCCTTTATTTTTACTAATGTCAAAACTATCAAATTTATGAAAGTGTTTATTTATTTGATCTTTTGTTAGTATATCCATAACTATAAAAAAGCAAAAAATTTAAATAATCTACTGCAAAAAATTATACATGAGTTTTTTAGAATGGTTGTTTGGAAGAAGAGGTAATGATTTAGAAATTCTTAAGAGTGAAATTAGAAATTCTTTCTCTAATGTAAAGAGAGATTTCCATAAAGTTAGCAAATGGATAGATCATTTTGATGAGAAACATAAATATCAGGAAAAAAGGCACAAAGAATTACATTCACGTCTAGAAAAAATAGAAAATGATCTCGCGGAGCTAAAAAATTTCATTAATTTCTTCACAGAAGACGTAAAAATCAAACTTTCAGGGAGGCTGTCCAAACAGGCACAAACAGCTGTCCAAACAGGGGTTGTCCAAACGGCTGTCCAAACAGCCGTCCAAACGGCTGTCCAAACACCTTCCTTTATAAATCTCAAGGGATTAACAATGATAGAAAGAGTAATATTGTGGATTCTTTTAAATACTGATTTGAAATTGAGTTATGAAGATATCTCTGCAATTACTGGCAAGGATAAGTCGACGATCAGAGGGCAGTTAAATAGTATAAAGCAGAAAAATGAGAGTCTTGTCCAAGAGATCATGGAAAAGGATGGGAAAAAGAGATTTTATATAGAGGAAGAAGTAAAAGTGAGGGTTCTGAGTGCGCTAAAAGCCGAGGGAAAGGGCAAAAATGAGCCTCTGGAAGAGCAGGAAAGGCCTGTAAAAAGGAAAAAGTGAGACTTATTTAGCTTAGATTTGCCTTATATTGATTGTTTTTGAGGATTAGTGCGCTAAATAGGCGACTTATAGCACAAACACTCGTCCAAACAGCCGTCCAAACATATCTTAGAGGGAAAAGTGAGTGTTAAATGTGTGCTTTCGTTAATTTTCCTTAACACTGAAAGGAAAATTGAGTCATAGAACTCGAAAAAATAGGGAAAAGAGTGAATTTAGAGTGATTTTAGCCTGATTTTAAGGAGGATTAAAGTGAATTAGTGAGGGATTCTCTAAATTTTATTAAGTTCTCGAGCGTTTCAAGGCGTCGAAATTCAGGAGTGATACTAAGGAAAACCTGCTTGTTATCGACTCTTCTCTTCAAAATTGGGGCTTTCTTGTCTATTAAATTCTTAATATGATCTCTCACAGTGCTGCCCGAAAGCTTGATTCTTACGGCTATTTCCCTATAGTTTATGGGTCTTTTCAACTCTTCTTCAAGTTGATAAAGTGCAAAAAATATCAAAAATTCCTGTTTCGTAAATGTATTAAATACCTCTCCAAGTTCTGTTTTTGCCATCTCAATATCCTCAGAAGTGGCCTCGATATGTCGAAACATCTGTCGAACTGTTGTCGAACTGTTGTCGAACTGTTGTCGAACTGTCGAAACCCCTTCATTTCCTGTGGAAGAAGGTTTAGAAAGCCCAATTTGACCAATTTCGGTTTTCATTGTCGAGGATCTGTCGAAGTGCTGTCGAGGATCTGTCGAAGACTCATTTAGCCTATTTATTACTACTTTTAATGCATTTTTTATAACACTAAGGTCATTTTTTACAGAAAAAATTTCTTCTCTCAATAAATCCATATCTTGTTTTACTTTAGCAAAAGATTCCCGAATTTCCTCTTCCCTTACCATAACTTTTTTACATGGTGAAGATTTAAATATATTTATACAAAATAAGACAGATTATGTTACTACTTTGAAATTGTCTTAATTTTACGGCTATTTAGCAACTGTCTTATACGCTCTATAGATATCCTTAGAAAGCCTCCATCTTTCTCGCCTTAAGAACTCAATTCCGCGCCTGTTTTTGTTTATTCTCACTACAAAGTTCTCGGTATGAAGCTCGCGGAGTAGTTTTTTTGTGAATTCCTCATCTCTTGCAATATCCCTAGCTATGTGAGAAGTAAAGGCCGTCTTAGGGAAATTCTCGTATAAGAAGGCGAGGATTGTTTCCTTTATTTTCTTTATTTTTTCCTGGGAGATTTTGGGCATCCGGCCTAAATGAGTATGCATATTTAAAATAATCGGTAATACGAAAAAAGTCTTATGGGTGTTATTAGTATAAAAAGAAAATATATAAAGTCTTTAGACTTGAGCTACGGGTCCTATAAAAATGATTAAGATACTAAGTAAGCCAAGGGAAGAGAAAGAGCTAAGAGAGGCCTTAGATCCGATAGTCAGGGATTGGTTTTTCTCAAAGTTCAAGGAATTTTCACTACCTCAGCTTTATGGTGTCATGCCTATTCACGAGAGAAAGAATATACTTATAAGTGCCCCGACTGGAGGCACTAAGACTCTGACTGCATTCCTCTCAATTTTAAATTACTTAGTGAAACTTGCACGCAAGGTAGAGCTTGAAGATAAAGTCTATTGTATTTATAATTCTCCGCTCAAGGCACTTAATAATGACATTTTCGTGAACCTTATTACACCTCTTGAAGAGATTAAAGAGATTGCTAAGAAATACGGAGTTGCCCTACAAGAGATAAGAATTGCAGTAAGGACGGGGGATACTCCTACAGCTGAGAAAGTTAAGATGCTTGCTAGGCCTCCACATATACTTATAACAACTCCTGAGACTCTGGCTATTGTATTGAGTTCGAGAAAATTTATTGACTATCTTAAGGCAGTTGAGTTCCTTATTGTGGACGAAATTCATGCTCTTGCCAGCAACAAAAGAGGTGTTCACTTAAGTCTTAGTCTTGAGCGTCTTGAGGGAATTTCTTCCATTCCTCCTGTAAGAATAGGGCTTTCTGCTACTATAGCTCCATTGGAGGAGATTGCTAAGTTTCTAGTTGGTCTAGACGATGGTAAAGAAAGAGATTGTGAAGTGGCTGATGTTCAATTCTCTAAGGAGCATGACCTAAAAGTTCTTTGCCCAGTTCCTGATTTAATTGATACTTCTTCTGGGCAACTTCACCGTGGATTGTATGGACTTATTGACAGGCTGATACAGGAACATAAGACTACCTTAATTTTTACTAACACAAGAAGTGCTACTGAAAGAGTTGTTAATCACCTTAAAGAGATGTTCCCAAAAAAGTACTTGGAGGAGATAGGGGCTCATCACTCAAGCCTGAGTAAGAAACATCGCTTTGATATTGAAAAGGGGCTTAGAGAAGGCAAGCTCAAGGTGGTTGTGTGTTCCACTTCGCTGGAGTTGGGAATTGACGTAGGTTACATTGATCTTGTTATCTTGCTCGGAAGTCCAAAAAGTGTTGCTCGAGCCTTGCAAAGAAGTGGGAGAGCAGGGCACAAGTTACATGACATTTCGAAGAGCAGACTCATAGTTCTAGATCGCGATGACCTTGTAGAATGTGGCGTTCTCCTTAAAGAGGCAATAGAAAAGAAAATTGACAAGGTGCAGATTCCTAAAAATTGCCTCGATGTCCTATGTCAGCAGATTTATGGAATAGCAATAGCAGAAAGAACAAATATTAATGACCTATTTAAGATTATTAGGAGAAGTTACTGTTATAAAGACCTCAATAGGGAGGAGTTTATGGATGTAATCTCTTACCTTGCTGGCGACTTTGCCGAACTTGAATCCAAGAATGTGTATGCTAAGATATGGTATGATTCTGAGACAGGAATGATAGGCAAGCGGGGGAAGTTAGCAAGAATGATTTATATGACAAATATTGGAACAATTCCAGAAGAATCTTTTATTAATATTGTTGTTAATGCTGGAGGTAGAGAGGAAAAAGTCGGCGTAGTTGATGAGGCATTCCTCGAGCGACTACAGAAAAGGGATGTCTTTGTACTCGGAGGCCATAAGTATGAATTTCTTTACACAAGGGGTATGAATGCCTATGTCTCTGGTGGAGTGCAGAGGTCGCCTACTATTCCTTCGTGGTTTTCCGAGATGTTGCCTCTAAGCTTTGATCTTGCTCTTGAAATTCAGCGTTTCAGGAAGCTCATGGACGAAAAATTCTCGAGAAAGCGAGGAGAGCAGGATATCAAGGAATTTATTAGAAAATTCCTTTATGTGGATGAG
Source organism: Candidatus Woesearchaeota archaeon (assembly GCA_964361585.1). Lineage (GTDB taxonomy): Archaea > Nanobdellota > Nanobdellia > Pacearchaeales > UBA12030 > CAYIBB01. Next base: position 42,972 of record CAYIBB010000001.1, read on the forward strand.
AATGCTGTTAATGCTATTTACAACTATTTTAGAGAGCAGTATTACTATGCTAAGATCCCTAATGAAAATAGGCTCCTAATTGAGCACTACACAGACATGGATGGGAAAAAGTACATAATTTTCCATACTCTTTATGGCCGCCGCGTTAATGATGCGCTCAGCAGGGCTTATGGTTTTCTTGTGGGAAAGCTCAGTAAGAGGGATGTGGAAATAGGAATTAGTGATAATGGATTCTTCATTGCTTCTTATGATAAGATGCAGATTGAGAGAGCCATCCAATTATTAAATTCAAAGAACTTGCGAGAAGTGCTTGAACAAGCAGTTGAGAAGACTGAAATGTTCAAGAGAAGATTTAGACACTGTGCCACTAGAAGTTTAATGATCTTACGCAGTTACATGGGGAGACATAAAAGTGTTGGCAAGCAACATCTAAAGTCTGGATTCCTTCTGGGGGCTGTAAGAAAATTAGATGAGAATTTTCCTATCTTGAGGGAAACTAAAAGGGAAGTATTACATGATTTAATGGATATTGAGAATGCCACCCAAGTACTGAAATGGCTTGAAGATGGAAAGATTAAGATTGAAAAAATAAATGTTGACGTTCCATCTCCATTTGCCTTCAACTTAATTATGCAGGGCTATGCTGACTTGCTTAAAATCGAGGATAAGCTTGAATTCCTTAAGCGTATGCATAAGGAAGTTTTGGCAAGGATTGAGAAGGATGTTGTAAGATAATTGTTTTATTCAATTTCCTTCAATAATTTTTTCTCTATCAGTCTCGAGAGAGACGCTCCTTTCATTTTAGCTTCCTCCTTAAGCTCAAGAATTAATTTTTGTCCAGAGTTATATCTATTCTTTTTCTACCTATAAGCAATTCTCTTGTTCTGTCATAATGCTCTAGCATCTGAATGCTTCTAGCTCCTTGCTTTAACAGCTTATTTATCTTATCCAATTGCTTTTTCCTCTCTAATTACCTCTATCGATTATAGTTTGTATAGATAGATTTTTTACTATTTAGATTCTACTTTAGATTATGAAACTAGAACTCCTTCCAGGTATTTATGTAGTGAATCTAGCAGTCTGGATTCCTAAGCACAAACTTCTGGCCATAGCAGATGTACATATAGGTTATGAAGAGTACCTTAATTCACAGGGAATCTTAGTTCCCAGGCAACAATTTAAACTTACAAAGCAATCCCTTGAGAAAATTTTTTCTGAGATTAAAATTAAGCCAGATACAATAATAGTTAACGGAGACCTAAAGCATGAGTTTGGAGTAATAAGCAAGCAAGAGTGGCGCGAGGCTCTTGAGATTTTTGATTTGTTAGCGAGGCACTGCAAGAAAGTTGTTTTAATTAAGGGCAACCACGATACTATTTTGGAGCCTCTTGCTAGGAGGAAGAAACTTCAAGTAATGGACTTCTACTGTAAGGGAGAGATTTGTTTTACCCATGGTCATAAAATCTTCAAAGACAGGGAATTTGAAAAATCGAAAATCATGATTATAGGAAATGAGCACCCTGCTATTTCTATTCGAGAAGGTGTTAAGTCTGAACTTTACAAATGCTTTCTCCTAGGCTCGTGGAATGGTAAGAAACTTGTGGTCGTGCCTTCTTTTCTTCTTATCATAGAGGGAAGTGACTTGAGGAGAGAACAAGTAATGAGCCCTTACCTGAACCAACATCTCGGAAAATTTGAGGTCTTTATTGTTGGGGATAGAATTTATAGATTTGGAAGGCTAAAAGATATAAAGTAGTTTTCTCTCTTCTTTGTATGCCGGGTTGTGCCGAACGGTAAGGCACCGGATATGACCTTTCTTGGAAAGAAAGCTCAACTAAAGAAAGGCATAGGTGTATCTCGAAAACCGGCGGCGTAAGCCATGCAGGTTCGACTGAACCTTTTAGAAAAAGCTTCACCAAAAGGATCTCGAAAATCCTGCACCCGGCGTTTTATCGAAATGTTTTTATGTTTTAGTATTAGTTTATTGTAACAATAAACGATAGAAAAAAGATGGAAAGTTATGATCTTCATGTGTATATGGCTAGGGAAGAAGGTGAAGATGGTAAAAGAGGGTATAGGGGAAGTTATCTAGGGGATGAAAGGAAGAATGAGGGAGTTGTGTTATATTGTAAATCTCTTAGTAACTTAAGGTTATTTGTAAAAACCGCGATGGAAAAATTCGCAAAAGACGGGAAGAGTATAAACCTTATTAATAGTCCAAGGAAGAGGGAAGATGGAATTCCTTTAAGTAAGGATGATTTTTTTGTATTAGAAGAGATTTTAAATAATAGAGGAATAGCTATTGTTGGGTAGTAACAAATAGAAAGGTTTATAAATTCGGTGTGAATGTTATAAAGAGACTAAAATGCCAGACGAATTATTTCAAGCTGCGGTAGATAGGCAGGAAATTGTTAAGAATGCACTAGAAGAAGGCCGAGTAGAGCCTGTATGGAAATGCCCTAAATGTGGCTCTCCGTTTTTTGCTGCTGTGAATATAGAAAATCGCGATGGCTCTTACTTTATAAGGTACTGTGGAAATTGTATGAAGCCAGTAACTGCTCATGGAAGTCATAATCAGCCAGAGCTAAGTTATTGATTCTTTTAGTTCTTCTTTAGATCTCCTTACTTAGAATTAGTTACCCCACAAACTCACTGCCACTCTTCTTCACAATTCTAGGAATGGGCACGTGTAATGGAAGTCCCACTTCATCTTCGAGGAAGAAAGACTTTAGACTGCACTTCGTCCAAACAACATTCCTAATCAGCATTCCAAGATCCTCTTCAATCTTCTTCTTTTTCCAATCATTTAAAATGGCCTTGGCCTTGGCCCTCGAATCAACATACATTACGTGGCCCTCGAAGTGAATTTTAGCTGCATCCGGCTCATACTCAATATTAAAGTCAAAGTCGAAACTTAATACACTTTTTTCTTTTGAAAGGTCCTCGGCTTTTTCTTCTCTTATGTCAGTAATGCTCAACTTTGTCTGAACATTGAGATTTTTCTCTTTAAGATCTTCCTTCCTCTCAACATTTATTTTATGTAAATGAAATCCTACTACTGGCATTTTAGTCTGTATCCGTAAGGAAATGAGCTGTATTCTACCTTACCTTCTTCTTTTAATTCTTCTAAGTCTGCTCGCAGCACTAGATAGGGAGTTACTACATGATTAGGCTTTGCTTTTCCCTCTTCATTATAAGTCTTTGCACCTTCCACATACTTTATCCATAGATCTGGATCTTGTTTTTTAATCATGTCGCCAACCTCTTTAGGACTAAGCCACTCATTAATACCTGTCTGACTTAAAAATTCTAAGAGTGAATTATTTACAATAGACATTTTTGATTAAATTGGATAACATTTAAAAAGATTTATGTGTTTTGTTTATTATTCTAATATTACATCCTCTCTAAAGGAGTAATGTTAAGAAGCTTTAAAGAATTTTCTAAAACTTGTCTTGTCGCCTCTGTAAGTTGCAATCTTTCTTTCCTTTCTTCCTTTTCCTCAGTCAGTACCTGTAAATTCGAATAAAAATTAGTAAAAGTCTGAGCAAGTTTGTAAGCATAATTAGCCACAATGTCGGGTTTAAGCTGCTCCGATGATATTTCAACAACTTCAGGAAATCTTGCCAGTTCGCGGAGGAGCAAGTATTCTTCTTTTTCCTTTAGCCTTAATACCCCTTTGTTAAAGGAAACCTTTTTCCCAGCCTTCCTTAAGATGCTTGAGGCCCTTGCATACGCATATTGAATGTAAGGTCCTGTTTCGCCCTCGAAAGATATTGCCTTTTCTGGATCGAAAAGTAAGTTTTTGTTTGGATCTATTTTGAGAAGGTAAAATTTTATTGCTGCCAAGGCTATATTTCTGGCTCTTTTTTCTAACTCACTCTTTTTTATTTTAGGTTCTCTCTTTAAAATCTCCTTCTCGGCAAGCCTTGTAAGTTCCTCTATCAAATCATCTGCATCAACTACATTGCCTTTTCTGGACTTCATTCTTCCACTTGGCAAATTCACAAGACCATAACTCAAATGATGACAGTTTTTGGCCCACTTGTAGCCTAAAAGTTCAAAGATTTTGAAAAGTTGTTTAAAGTAAGTATTCTGCTCCGAGGCCACAACCCAAATCATTCTATCTAATTTATATTTTTCAAATCTATGTTTTGTTAATGCAAGATCATTTGTAAGGTAGATAGAAGTTCCATCTGCTCTCAAGACTACTTTGCTGGGTAGACCATGACTCTCAAGTTTAGCTACAATATCGCCTTTCTCATTCCTTACAAATATCCCTTTTCTCAGACCTTCTTTTATTATTGGTCCTGCTTTATCATAAAACTCAGATTCCCGAGGCCACAAATCGAAATGTGATCCAAAAGTTTTATAAGTTTGTTTCATTCCGCTGAGTGCCCACTCTGTTAGTTTGTGCCAAACTTTTCTAACTTCTGTTTCTTTTTTTTCCCATTTTCTTAGAAGTTCCTGAACTTCTTTCTCACTTTCCTCTGTCTTGTGTTTCTCGTAAAGCACGTAAAGTTCGCCAATAAAATGATCGGGTTTGATTCCAACTTTTTGTGGGTTTCTGTTTTTACCCCACTTAATATAAGCGTAAATGATCTTACACACATGCACACCCCTGTCATTTATAATGTTGGTCTTTATTACTTTATGGGCTGAAAATTCTAAAACATTAGAAATAGCCATACCAATAGAATCATTTCTTAAATGCCCTAAGTGAAGTGGTTTGTTGGAGTTTGGACCGCTATACTCGAGCATTACTTTTTGTCCTTTACGTAAAAAATTCTGTCCAAAGTTTCTTTTTTTTCTGAAAGTTTCTTTTAAAACTCTTTCCCCTAGAATTTCTTTCTTAACAAAAAAATTAAGGTAACCCTTTACTGCTATAGCTTTTTCTATTACACTATTCTCAAGATCTTTTTCTATCTTTAAGGCAAGCTCCTTAGATATTTTCTCGGGACTCTTTTTGTAGTGCTTCGATAATTTAAAACAAGGAAATGCGTAATCCCCTAGTTCGGTGTTAGGAACCTCTATTAAATTGTTTATTTCTTCTTCTTTAAGTGGAATTTGTTTCTTAAGTAGTTTAATAACTACGTGTTTAAACATTACTGGAAAAGAAAAAGTTCGTTAATAAATTTATCTAAAAATTCAATTAAAAATTAAAAATAAAATTAAACTATATCTTCCTCTGCAACAACAACAAAATCGCCTATAGCAATAATAGAATTGTAAGGAACGGTGTAATTTCTCTCTGTGTTCTTTTCTAATCCTAATTCCAGGGCATAACGTGTTGGATTTTTCAAAATAACATGAACACATTCCCCTGTCCTAGTTTCGAAAGTAATATCTTGTACTTCTCCTAAATTCTTACCTTCCTTTGTAACAACTATTTTTCCAACTAGCTCTTTTGCTGGTCTTTTCTCGTCTACCATGCTTTATCTCTGGAACTTAAATTTATAAATTTTTCTATAAATCAACCCTTATTACGTATTTTATTGGTTTTATAAAACCGAATAACTTCGGAATAGCCTGATTTTCGTATACACACCCCCTCATTTCCTGTAGAAACAAGATTTATAAAATACATAACTTTAGAGTATTTTATTATTTATTTTATAAATATTTATATAATATAATATAATATAATATAATAGTTATAAAATAATGTTAGAGTAAATTTATCTACTTCGGCGTTATAATGTTTATAAATTAATATGTTTAAAGAACGTGATGTTTCAAAATAACTCTTTTTCTATATAATTGTTTTTAAACAACTTTCTTGTAAGTCCACAAGTAATAAAGTCATAAGTATTCCGAAGGACATTCCAAAGGAAAGCTAGGGGGAGAGGATGAATCTTGATAAGATATTTAATCATTTTACAGAAACGTCGATTTTCAATAGTAAGAAAGTATTACAAGTAAGCTATACCCCTGAAGTTGTTTCACATAGAGAAGAACAAATTTCACAAATTGCGAGTATAATGGCCCCTTCTCTAAGACTTGAAAAACCATCGAACCTTTTTTTATATGGCAAGACTGGGACTGGAAAAACTTTGAGTGTAAAGTATGTAGGGCAACAACTTAATAATAAGGCGAAAGAAAAGAACACAAATGTGAACTTAATTTATATAAACTGCAAACTTAAGAAAGTGGCTGATACTGAATATAGAATACTTTACGAGCTTATCAGGACTTTAGGTAAGGAAGTACCTGCAACAGGATTACCAACAGAACAACTTTATAAAATATTTCTCGATATTGTTGATAAAGAAGAACAAGTTCTTATAATAATTTTGGATGAAATAGATCAAGCAGTAAAAAAGATTGGTGATGAGTTCTTGTACAATTTTACTAGAATAGATCATTTGAAAAAAAGCCAAATCTCTTTAGTGGGAATATCAAATGATTTAGTATTTATAGAAACGCTCGATCCCCGAGTGCGGAGTTCTCTCGGCGAAGAAGAGATAGTGTTTCCACCTTATGATGCTATACAGCTGAAGGATATTTTAGAAGCAAGGTCTAAAGTAGCTTTTAAAGATGGTATTGTTGCAGAGGGTGTAATAGAAAAATGTGCAGCATATGCCGCAGGCGAGCATGGCGACGCTAGAAGAGCTCTCGATCTGTTGAGAGTTGCCGGCGAGTTAGTCGAAAGAGATTGTAAGAGTAAAATCACTCTTGAGTATATAGATAAGGCTGAAGAGAAAATTGAGAAAGAAAAGATTCTTGATATTACTATAAATCAACCTAAACAGTTTCAATTAACACTGCTTTCCATAATTGAGAAATCTAAAGAAACAAATAAAGTATTTTATACGGGCGATATATATGAGGGATACGAGAAACTTTGTAATAACCTTAGATTTAAACCACTAACCCAACGAAGAGTCGGCGATATTATTTCAGAATTTGACATGCTCGGACTTATAAATGCCCGAGTTATTAGTAGTGGAAGATATGGCCGAAAGCGTGAAATAAGGGTGACAATTCCTAAAAACTTAGTTGGGAAGGTAGAAGAAGCACTTCTCAAGTCTTTAAATTTAAAGTAAATTTTTATACACATCATTCAAAGATTAAATTAATTGTGGAGTGAGAATATGGATCTGGTAGAAAAATTTTTAGAGGAAGGGTATCTTCTTGAACCCAAATTATTTGGGCAAATTAGAGAAGAAGAGGTTGAAGAGTTCTTAGAAGACATCAAGAGAAAAAGTGAAACCCCATTAATAATAACCGAAGATATTTATTCTTCTTTTATAGTATCTAAAAACAAAAAAGAAACTTACGATGAAGTGCAGATCGAGAATCTGAAAAGTAAATCTCTGGATTCTATAAAAGAAAGGCAAATTCTGAAGTTGGAGCAAGAAGTATTTGAAGTTGAAGTTCCTGAAGCTAAAGTTTCGACATCACAGGAATTAGAATTGGAGGTTAAAGATTCTGGATCTGATGATGAAGAAACAGATAAAGAGGTTAAAATAAATAGTGTGAGAGTTCTCTATACTTACAACGAAGATCCCAAAAAATTTACTGTCGAGGACTTCACATCTTATTTTAAGAGTCGCTATAGTGTCTTGCGTGATATACTGCTGGCAAGGAACGAACTCGAAAATGTCACTAGTATCAATAAAATAAGTTCAGAAAAAAGCCAAATAAGTATCATTGGTAGTATACTTGATAAAAGAATTACGAAAAATGGGAACTTCATGCTGAATATTGAAGATCAAACCGGGATCGCACGAGTTATTATCTCAAAAAATTCAGAACTTTTCGAACTTGCTGATAACTTAACTTATGATGAAATTTTAGGTTTAAAGTGTGTGGGGAATAATGAATTTCTATTTGCTAATAAAGTAGTATTCCCTGATGCTTACAAATCAAAAAAGAAAGGAAAGGGAAAGGAGGGTTACGCTCTATTTATCTCTGATTTACATGTTGGGAGTAATAAATTCCTCGAGAAAGAACTTCTAAAATTTGTCAAATGGATTAATGAGAGAAGTGATAGTGTAGCAGATAAAGTAAAATATATCTTTATTGTAGGCGACTTGGTTGATGGTATAGGGGTCTATCCTGGGCAAGAAGATGAACTTCTGATTAGAGACATATACGAACAGTACGAGGAATGTGCTTACATACTTTCACAAATAAGGAAAGACATAAAATTAATTGTTATCCCAGGAAATCATGATGCTACGAGACTTTCTGAGCCACAGCCAATTCTTGATGAAAGTCTGAGCAAACCCTTATACAGACTAAAAAATCTCATCATGCTTAGTAACCCTACTTTTATGAATATTGTTGCAGAGGAGAATTTCGAGGGTTATGATCTTTTACTATACCATGGGTACTCATTAGATTACTATGCTAATAACATCAAAGCAATGATAGGGAAAGCCTATAAGAGTCCCGACATTCTTCTGAAGTATTTACTACAGAAAAGGCATCTTGCGCCAACACATGGCAGCACTGCTTATGTTCCTCTTGATCGAGATCCTTTAGTTATAGGAAAAGTTCCTGACTTATTTGTGTCAGCGCATTTACATAAGACTGCTATAAATTACTATAATGGGGTTTCACTCGTGGCCTGTTCTTGCTGGCAAGCTCAAACAGATTTCCAGAAAAAGATGGGCCATGAACCGGACCCCTGTAAAGTCCCTGTTCTAAATCTAAAAGACGGAAAAATTACTCTTTTAGATTTTTCTAACTGACTCCCTCGTTATCTTATAGACTTAGTTAATATTAATTACCATAATAGTTTTATACTCTACAATTCTTTATACCTCTTAATACATACTATAAAAATGTACCTTAAAGATATTGAGAGGCAAGTAAGGGTTGCTTATTCTTTAGCTGCGGAGGCTAGAAGTAAAGGCCTCGATCCAATTAGCCGTGTTGAGGTTCCACTCGCAACAGATCTTCCCGAACGAGTTACTGGATTAGTGTCAGCGTTGCTGCCGCAAGTTAAGGATATTAGAATAGAAAAAAGAATTCGGGAGTTAGAAAAACAATTTGGTTTTTTAGATCCTGCTGTTGCCTTCGTGATAGCGGATGAAATAGCAACAGAGAAATTTTGTAAGTTCACTAGTAAAATCGAGGCAATAGAGGCAGGAATAAGGATAGGCTTTGCGTATCTAACTTTAGGTAGTGTTGCATCCCCCTTAGAAGGTTTTACTAAACTTGAATTAGGCAAGAATGCTAAAGGCGAAGACTATTTTATTTTATTTTATAGCGGTCCAATAAGATCCGCAGGAGGAACTGCAGCTTCTATCTCTGTAGTTTTAGCAGATTATTTAAGAGAGAAATATGGATATGGGAAGTATGATCCTAACGAAGATGAAGTAGGAAGAGCGGTAATAGAAGTATTGGACTACCATGAAAGAATAACTAACTTACAATACCTTCCAAGCGAGCAAGAAATTTCGTACTTGGCAAGCAACTTACCTGTACAAATCTCGGGTGACCCAACTGAAGATTTAGAAGTTTCCCTTTACAAGAACATGGCTCGTGTTAATACCACTAGGCTTAGGGGGGGTTTCTGTTTAGTAATGGCTGAATGTTTGGCTCAAAAAGCTTCTAAAGTTTCGGCAATAGTGCAGAAATTAAGAAGTAAGGATTTTGTTTTGAGTGATTGGGATTTTCTCGAGGAACTTGCAGCAATGCAGAAAAAGAAAAAATCTGAAAAGAAGGAAGATGTTGCTAATTACATCAAAGATATTGTCGCAGGCAGGCCTATTCTGGCACACCCCTCATATCAAGGTGGATTCCGTTTACGTTACGGAAGAACAAGAGCCTCAGGCTACAGTTGTGTGGCAATCCATACTACACTTCCTTATTTAATAAATAATTTCATTGCTGTTGGTACGCAGCTAAGAATGGAAAAACCAGGCAAGAGTGCAGCTGTAACATTCTGCGACAGTATTGAGGGCCCAATAATTAAGCTAGATAATAGCACAGTATTGCAGGTTTCAAACATTGAGGAAGCAAAGCGCATATCTTCGCAAGTAAAGGAAATTTTGTATTTGGGAGACATACTGATAAGTTATGGTGACTTCTACAATAGAAATCATACTTTGCTACCTTGTGGCTTTAATGAAGAATGGTGGCAGCAGGAACTCGCTGCAAGAGGTGTTAAGGTTGAAAGAAAAGCAAGTTTTGAGGATGCTGTAACTCTATCTCGTGAGCATGGAGTAGCATTACATCCTTCATACACTCATTATTGGACTGCTATAAACGCGTTTCAGTTCCGCGAGCTCTTGAAATGGCTACTAACAGCAAAAATTGATGATGAGGTAGTTTTAACCTATCGGGGTGAAGAGTTAAAGCGAGTTCTAGAACTATTAGGGGTCCCTCATATAGTAATTGCTAATAAGATAGTTATCAACAAGGCTGCGAAGAGTTTCCTGTTCAATTTAGGAAATTGCAAAAAAGATTCTCTAGATGAGGTTATAGAAAAAATAGATTCAGGAAATTATTCCGATGTTTTATCTTTGGTAAATGAACTTTCTGAAGTGAAAATTAAAGATAAAGCTGGAAGTTTTATTGGGGCTAGGATGGGAAGGCCAGAGAAGGCAAAATTGAGGAAGCTTACTGGTAACCCTAATGTTTTATTTCCAGTGGGCGAGGAAGGAGGGCGACTTCGAAGTTTTCAGGAAGCTACTAACGGCGGAATAGTGAGAGCAGATTTTCCAATTTATTACTGTAGTAAGTGCAAACGTGAAACCATCTATTATGTATGTGAAGAATGCGATAGTATTACTCGCAGGCTTTATCTCTGCCCAACTTGTAATAAAAAATCACAGGAAAAGTGTGAGTTGCATAAGAAAGGAATTCCCTACGAGGAAAGAGCATTAGATATTAAGCGTTATTTAGTTAGTGCAAAGAAAAAGTTGAATTTTACTGATGCTGAAATGCCTCCTCTAATCAAGGGTGTTAAGGGTACTTCCTCAGCATTTCACATTCCAGAACACCTTGCCAAGGGAATTTTAAGAGCGCTGTATGGACTTACTGTTAACAAAGATGGTACTATGAGGATCGATTTAACCGAACTTCCGTTGACACATTTTAAACCTCTAGAGATAGGAACCCCTGTAAAACTTTTAAGAGCCCTTGGGTATACTAAAGATATCGATGGTAAAGAATTAGTGCACGAAAATCAGGTTCTTGAGTTGAAGGAACACGATATAGTGGTTCCTGCAGGCGAAAGTCTTGAGGAGAGAGTAGATTCCGTTCTTATAAAAATGTGTAATTTTATTGACAACCTTCTCGTTAGATTTTATGGACTAAGACTTTTTTATGAGGTTAAGAGTCGTGAGGATTTAGTGGGCAAGCTTGTGGTCGGACTTGCCCCTCATACTTCTGTTGGAGTAATTGGAAGAATTATTGGCTTTTCATCAGCTCAAGCACTTTATGCACATCCACTATGGCACGCTGCTATGCGTAGAGATGCGGATGGTGATGAAACCTCTCTGATATTGCTACTTGACGTGTTAATAAATTTTTCAAAATCTTATTTACCAGATCATAGAGGCAGTACACAAGATGCACCACTTATATTAAACACGAGGATTAAGGCTAATGAGGTCGACGATATGGTTTTTGACATTGAAACGGTCTTCGAGTACCCACTAGAGCTTTATCAAAAAGCCGAGAATTTTGCAAACCCTCGCGAAGTTAAAATACCTCAGGTAAGAGACTTTCTCGAGAGTCAGATAAGAATGGCTTACACACATGAAATTACTAATCTTAATCACGGTGTCATGCAGTCAGCGTATAAGAAAATTGCTACTATGGGAGAAAAAGTGGTTAAGCAAATGGAAGTTGCTGAGAGGATTCGCGCTGTGGATACTGCGGATGTCGCCCGTCTCGTTATTGAGCGACATTTTATTAGAGATATAAGAGGAAACTTAAGAAAGTTCAGCAGCCAGCAGTTCCGTTGTGTGAAATGCAATACTAAATACAGAAGGCCACCCCTTTATGGCTCCTGCAGGTGTGGAGGCAGACTTATTTTCACAATAGCTGAAGGAGGTATTGTTAAGTATCTTGAGCCTGCTCTGGAACTTGCAAGGAAATATGAAGTTTCTCCATACATCAAACAGTCTCTGGAACTAACTAAGATGCGTATTGAGAGTATATTTGGAAGAGAGAAGGAAAAGCAAGTTGCCTTGCAGAAATGGTTTTGAATCAGAATCTTAAAATATTAAAAATCAGGTAAATCTTCTCCTGCAACAACCCTCTCAAGAATACCTAGTAATATTTCTCTTTTATCCAGAGATTCATTTGGAAACCACTTCTCTCTTTCTTCTTTTGGCACCTCCATTAACTTAGCTTCATACATAGATGCATGATAGATTACGGTTATCCCTACAGATTCTAATCCAAGTCTGAGTTTAATTTTCACACCATTTTAATTCTTGCTGAGAGGCCTGGGACATATCTAAAGCCACACTCTGCCATAATCACTTTCCATTTAATATCTACTGATAAGGAATATTTAAATTTAATTAAGGTTTTTAAATAAATTCATTAGTATTTAGTAGTAACAAATCGAAAGGTTTTTAAACTAAAATCTCATATGATACATATGTCAGGCAAAGGGCGAGGTTTAAAGGCTTTAGTACTAACTTCGATAGTCATCCCTTTAGCTTACCTTGGCACAACCTTTTTTAATACTTTTTCCAATCAACAAGCTAATCCTTCTAAAAGTACAACGAGGCAGATTCAATCAGCAACTACAGAAGACAATTTACGGGAAAGGGAGCTGACAGATGCAGAAGGAGTTAAGGAAATTGAAGATATTCTCAAAAGTCAAGGATTGCTTTATGAAAATGGAAAGGAATTTGAAGGGAGGAAAGTGGATATTTACTTGAAAGCTCCTAATGGTGATAAAATCTATATAGACTATGGTGGAAGCGAAGAAGTTTCAGATCCCACTTACATGAAATGGATACTGAAAGGTGAAGTAAGAATGAATGAAAGATCTGTCGAGGTAAGAGAAGGAGATGAAACTAGATATGAATACCCCTTACTATTTTTTTATATTCCTACTGGAAATAAGAAAAATATCAGGGTTTATTTTACAGACAAGAACCTTCCATACATTCGGGAATCTTTTGGAATTGAAAGGAAAACTAATTAATTATTAATCAAGGGTCACATTTACCTACTTCATCTTGGCTATAACCGCAGTATGAAGGATTAAAACAAACCCTTTTTAGTGTTTGATCACCTTTTTCAGCACAAATTCTAATATACCTTCTTCCCCATGCATAGGCCTTCGCCTTACTTTTTATCCATATATCTATCCTATTTCCTATTATACTTCCTCCAGTATCTTCAGCTCTTCCTTCAGTTGGAATATCATATTTAGTTGTCCAACCTTTACTTACGGCATCTGGGATTATTATCCTACTACCCAAATCAATTTTTTTTATGTCTACAGAGATTGTTCCTTTATGTACGCAGATTCCTCCGGCAGTGCATCCTTTATTACAATATGCTGTAGCTGTTACCCATTTTAGTTCATAACCTTGAGGACAAACCGACTGGGATTTTACACAACAAGTCTTAGTTGAGGTTGAAATCGCCGCAGTAGTTCCATAAGTTCCATCACAAGTTCCTGCAGGATCATAACCACTAGGACAAGTTCCATCTACGCAGAGGTCGCATTGTTGCAGCGTCTGGGTGCTTAATGTTCTACTAAAAAAATCTCTTATAGAATTCAAGAAAGTAGCCTTTCCCGTAAGAGATTGTTTCTCAGTAATAAATAATAATAGAGGAATTACCAGTACGAGCGCAACAACAATTGGAACTAATTTCATTTGAGTCCTCTTTTATATCTATCTGGAGGCTAAATTTATAAATTTTTAGATTAGAAAAAAATTCCTCCCTCGATAAATACGAACAGCCGTCATCTAGCCTTCTTTTTCCAGATATTACTCTCTAAATACTCATCATGCTTAACTGAAATATTTTTCCAGAATGCCCGAAAAATTGAATTGTACCATTTATAGGTGTCTTTTCCTTCTATAATCTCAATATGTATTGGATTCTTCCAAGTAACTATTACAACCTTGTTATCATAAGTCCACACATACTTATTTCCAAAATTATAATCTGGTTCAACCCATTTAATATTCCCTGCTACAAAAGCAAAATCTGGATGGCCCATATGTGCCTCATTAAGAATAACTTTACATTTCACCCCAAGTTTCATTTTAAGTTCTTGGGAGAACCTGTAATATTGAAGGCCGGTAAAATCACTCACATTACCACCATTACCTATGAATTTGTATACTTCTTCGTTTTCGCGGTTTGTGTTGAGCAAATCAAGGAAGAAATTTTTATATGCTGTTACCCCCCTCAAAATTCTTACTTGTTCTTCATCACGCATCTCTCGCGATAAATTCATTCTGCTTTTTATTTCCTTGATCAGACTATATTTTTCTCTTGTCTTTTGTTGTTCATCTGCAAGATCACTTAAAAATCCTTGGGGGTTAGGATAGTAAATAGTTTGACCTTCCTTTATTTGAGTATACACGAGACCTTTTTGAATAAGTCGCTGCATGGTGTTGTAAACAGTACCCCTATGTAGTTGGGTTTGTTTGATAATCCGGCCAATAGAAGAATTATTTAACTCAATAATAGTGGAAAACACAGATACTTCTACTTTAGTAAGTCCTAACGTTTCAAGAATGGTCCTTAAATCAGTATCCATTTCCCCTATTTTTAATAATTAGCAGAACTATTTAATTCTTTCGAATTTGTCGCCGTCGGGGGCGATAGCTAGGGTATTTATCTTAGTAATAATACAAGATTTGTAAGGAGGTGATAAAAATGAGTTTGGAGAGTAAGTTAATATCTGAATATGGCCGCGATAACTTTCAGCGACAAGTAGATTCCTGGCAAGCAAGTGGTTATAAACTTGATGCAACAAGTTATAAAGCTACTCAAGTAAAAGACGATAAAACCGGACAGACTTACATATTACATACTGGCGTTATGGTACTGGTTGATAAAAGTAAATACTAAATTAAAAAGAACAAAATAACTGGAAGAATAAGGCAGCCCATTAGGTGCATCTTTCTAATTTGCCAAAAAGAGGCAAGAAGTCCAATTGATGTTCCAGTAATAAGTATAAGCAAGCCATAAAATCCTGAAATAATTACGGTAAGAACTGCAAGTAAAGTGATTATGCCTAGTGAGAGCTTCCGGTAATTTACTTTCATAATTTCTTTGGCAAACACCCTAGCAAAAAATAAGGTCAGAAGAAAAGCGATGCTTCCTGAAAAGAGCATTACTGCAAGAAGTAACATGAGCTGATTTAATGTAAATGCTTCAAGAAGCTTACCTACCGCAACCGCTACTCCATGCCTTGGCCGCGAGATGGCATAAAGAGCCACAAAACCAAGGCCTATTGTTATGGTGCTTATGGCTCCAAGTAAGATGAGGAAGGATTTTCTTCCTAATTTCCCTGCAATGCTTTTGCCAACAACAGCACCCTGGGCAGCTCCTAACCCTGGTAAAAAAGAAACGAGTGATCCTGAAAGGATGCTAGCAGCCAATGCCTTAAAGTAGCCTTTATGGACTTTCTTCCCACTTGAGATTCTCTGTTTAGGAATTTTCGATTTGTGGAGTATGCTCATAATCAATAGGGGAGTGCCAAAAAGTCCTGTGAGTAACGGAAAGAGAGGTTGCTTAATAAGTGTGAAATTCAGAGTTGCAATTCCTAGAACTCCTGCAAGAATGAAGAGTAAAAACGCAAGGATTTTCTTACCTCTACCTTCACTTAGTATCAAGAACAGAGAAATTACAATCAAGATGGGTGCAATATACTCTACAAAGTATTCATAATAACTAGGAAGAAAAAGAACATAGAGAGGAGAAATTAAAATTATAATAAAGAGAGCAAAGAAACTTCCCATAGCAGTTAGCTTTATGGCTTCATAGCCCCTGCCATCTAGTAGCATGCTATGTCCAGGCAAAACGCTTAGTGCAGTATCATCAGGAACTCCAAGAAAGATTGAGGGAATCATATCCAGAAATGTATGTACTATAGACATTGAAACTAGAAAGCACACTAGGGCTATTGCAGAAGCAAAACCTAGGAAGAACGCAGAAGATGAAAGTAAGGTGGTAGCCACTAAGTTTATATGAATGCCAGGTAAAAGGCCCGTAATTATTCCTGCAATTATGCCCAACAGGACTGCAATAAAAATCTCAAAAAACATTTTTCCCTTTTCTCATATTTTTCTTATTTCCACGATCTCAATTTGGATTTCTTTTTCGTATTCTGAAACTTTTCCTAAAATTTCTACTTCATCACCAATACTAAATTCAAAACTCTTATCAATTATCTTGTCCTTAAAGTAAGTTGCAGTTATTTTTCCTGAAATATCGCCTACTTCAAAAATGTAAAGTCCCTGAGTTTGCCTTACTTCCGTAATTGTACCAGTAATTTTTACATAATTATCTAACATCTCAAAATTTACTTCAGAGATAGAAATAATTTTAGGCTCAAGATTCTGGGAAAGATAAATAAGTAGAATTAACCCCACAATAGCAGTGGTTAAAGAAATCTTTATCAATAGTGGAGTTTGCATTCATTCTGAGGAGGGAAGAATTTAAAATGTCATCGAAAGCAAAAATTTAAGTAGCTGTTTTAAATTTTTTGTATCATGGACTTCCAAAAAAGACTTGAATTAATAAAGAGGAACACTATAGAGATTGTTACGGAAAAAGAGCTTCATGAATTACTAGAAAAGAAAAAGCAGCCTGTTCTTTATCATGGCTTTGAACCTTCAGGAAAAGGGCTCCATATTGGGAATATCTTGGCAATTAACAAGCATATGGACTTCCAAAATGCTGGCCTGAAGCTCATTATCTTGCTTGCAGATTTTCATGCGTGGCTAAATGAAAAGGGCAGTGTTGAGGACATAAAGAAGACAGCAGAAATTTACAAGAAAAGTATGACTGCTCTGGGTGTGGACGCAAAAAAATCTGAATTTGTTTTGGGATCTTCATTTCAATTGAAACCAAAATACTTTAGTGATGTTATGAAACTTTCACTCAGTGTGCGAATGCTTAGGGCAAGAAGGAGTATGACCCTAATTGGCCGAGAGGAAGAAGATCCACACATATCTCAAGTTCTGTACCCTTTAATGCAAGTTGAAGATATCAAGGCGCTTAATGTTGATATAGCGTTTGGTGATATGGCACAAAGGAAAGTGCACATGCTTGCTCGTGAGAATCTGCCAGGAATTGGATTTAGATCGCCAATTGCAATTCATCATGAAGATATGATTGGCCTTCAGGGAGGAAAAATGTCCTCCTCAATTCCTAAAAGTCATATCCTTGTAAATGAATCGCCAGAGTCTATAGAAGGTAAGATTTCAGAGGCGTATTGTCCTGCAAAGCAGAATAATAGAAATCCAATCTTACAGATATGTGAATACATAATCTTCGGTAGGCAGGAGGAATTTAAAGTCGAGAGATCAGAAAAGCATGGCGGAGACATACGGTATGATAATTATAAGGAATTAGAAAAAGATTTTACATCTGGTAAGCTCCATCCACTTGATTTAAAGAAATCGGTGAGCAGAGTATTGATAAAATTTCTCGAGCCGGCGAGGAAGGTTAAGTGAATAACACCTATTCACGTACGTACTCTAAAATATGTTTATCTACCCTTTTTGGCTTTAGGACTTTTATTGCAATCTCTAATCCTTTTAAGATATCACTTTCCTTATTGCAAGAAACAATGTCAAAGTCTGCATAATCTATCTCTGGCCATGTATGAATACTTATATGGCTTTCAGCAAGAAGGAAAACAACACTAATACCAGGATTATAGACATGGCTCACTCGCTTAACAATAGTCATGTTAAGTTCAAAAGAAATATTTTCAATGAGATTATTAAGTAGCTTTTCATCTACTAAAGTCTTCTTTTCGCAATTCTCTAATTTCGCATAAAGTCTTTTGATGATCATCTGGAAGCCTCATAAATCTCACACTCCATCTCTACTAGAGAGATTGACTTTTAATGGATCTTTCTTCTTTTAAATTTTTCGTAGGAATCTTAAAAACTATATTGGAATCATTATAAATTCTTTTTCCAAATTTATACTCCCCTTTTATAAGTTCTTCCGGTTTTCCTATAGCTTCAGCTCTTATTAAATCGGTAAAGTAATAATCTACATCAGGAAGTTTAAATTTATACTTAAATTTTTCAGAGAATGAATTGTAATAGCTGGAGGAATTTTGGCTTTCTGAGTATAGACTAAAGTCTCTGATTATATCTGTAATAACGAAGTTCATTTTATGAAGTATTTTCTGTACCATATAAGCTTTTTTGACAGAGGATTCCGGTAGGGCATGTGTAAAATAAATTACTCCATCCTGCTTCAACTTCCCAATCCCTCTAGAGAGGAATAGTTTTATTGCATGTATGCTCTCAATTGGATCTGTGATCAATACATCAAATTTTTCATTTAACTTAAGAGTATGTTGTACATCATACTTTATTGCTTTAAGTTTGAGCTCTTTATCCCTTGCAACTTTATTAATAAATCTAACAATTCTTTCGTCAATTTCAAGACAAATAATTTCTTTTGGTAGCCCAGTAAGAGCAAGGCTTATTGATTGGCTGGCATCATCCCCCAGAACTAGAATTTTTGTATTCTGCAAATCGGTTCTGTCATAAATGAATCTTACCCTTTTGACTATATCTTCATATCTTTGATAGCCTTGGTCTAAGCTCTCATCTAGTCCAGGGCGATTTTTGCATAGGCTTTTCGTTTCTTTTAGAATTTGCTTATAATCTATCTTTTTGCCAAGTCTTTCTCTTTTTAGTATGCTCTTGCCTTTTCTTGTCAGAAGGAATCTTGCATTTTTTGAATTTACAGATCCTTCCCTAACAAGTTTATCTAGAGTTTTAATAGTAGACAAAACATCTGCATCTACCTCTCGAAAGATTTTCCAAATAGAAGAAGACCTTTGCAAAGTTCGGAGGATTTGTTTTTCTATTCTACTCATTCCTTTATTGACATTAACGGTAGGTCATGGCATCTCTTCTATACCATGCTATCTTTTTAGTTACAGTTTTGTATAATGGCTTCGTGGCCTTAGTAGTCTTTAGCCTTACGAGATCACTTATATACCATGGCTTTGTTGGAGGATACTCTACATATTCGGGAACATAAACTTGCTTAAGCTCAGTTCTAATTGAAGGATATGTCGAGAACTTGGGAATATACCCAACTATAATAACACCCATCCTTGTGAGTGTTTCTTGAATCTTTAACATTCCTAGGGGAGGGCATGCTGTCTGCGTAACTCCTGCATATCCTACATATCCTGGCTTTTTCTTTAACAATTCTATTCCCCTGCTAACAAACATAGTAAAGCCTAGTACTGTGTCAGGAGGCTCTGAAATGAATGTGTCGTACTTGCCTTGATACGCTTTAGGAATAGGCTTTCTCAAGTCATGGTGCAATGTTTTTACAGGAACCTTAAACTTTTTAGAATGCTCCTCAATCAGGCCAAGAACTTCTTTATCAAGATCAACAGCAAGAACTTCTTTTGGTAGCCCAGTAAGAGCAAGTATTATACTAGTGAAATCATCATCTCCAACACACACTACTGACCTCCCCACAATATCACCTTTCTGTATTGCATAAGCAACTTTCTTCACTGCCGCGTCTGGCATTAAAGGAGCTTGGTCAAATTTATCTTTTGCAGTAAATTTCTTATAAATTTGCTTTACTTGTGTGAGGATTTTTTTGTATCTTTTGTTGAGTCTTATTGGTTCAATATCAGTTATGAAATCTCTAGATAATTCCTTTTGAAGTAGTTCCTTAAAGAAAACTCTTCCTTTTGGAGTTAAATGCAGCTGCTCTTTTTTTGCAGACAACAATTTACGTCTTCTTAGGGCTTCAACAATTCCTATAACTACGCGGATATACTCTTCAGAGCCATAATAAATATCCCACAGATCTATAGCTCTATTTTCATAAAGAAGTCTGCCTACCTCATGCAATGAGGCCTCTGCAACCGGAAAGTTCTTTATCTTACTTGCAGATTTTAAAATTTCATTAACTTGATTCTGCATATTAACCATTTTCCCAGCCTTGGAACTGTTTGTTGAAAATAATTTATAAATCTTTTCTTCCTCTCAAACACATGATAATAAAAATCCCCTTTAGGAGTTTAGATAAGACTGAAGGTACAGAAAAAGCTCCAGAAGCAATATATAATGCCCTGAAAGATATATGGCTAACTGAGGCTAAGGCAAAAATAAACTTCGACTCGAGCTCAATAATCCCTGTAAAAGATAATATAGATAGGAGTTTAGAAAAAATAGAAAATGAATCAGCAATTGTTATGAAAAATTCTCGGGGGAGAGTAATATTTCTTGGGGGGGACCACTCAGTAAGCTACGCAACTGTAAAGGCATTTTCTAAGTTAAATGAAAATTCTGGATTAATCATTTTTGATGCGCATGCAGATTTGATGCCTTCCACCGCTTCTCCAGTACATGAAGATTGGCTTAGGATGCTTATTGAAAAGAAAATTCTAGATGCGAGTAAAGTAATCATCGTGGGAATTAGAAATGTAGATGAGAACGAGCAGGAATTTATTGAAGATCATAAGATTAATGTTTATTCGACAAAGGAAATATTTTCTGAAGGTGTTAAAGAAATCTCCTATTCCTTGATGGAACTTGCACGTAATTGGCCTGCTCTGTATGTAAGCATAGACATAGATGTCTGCGATCCAGCCTTTGCGCCCGCTGTTGCTTATCCTGAGCCAGGAGGATTGAGCAGCAGAGAACTTTTACACTTTATTCAAGGTCTAAAGTTGTTGAGGAACTTCAAGGCAGCAGATATCATTGAGGTAATGCCTGAAAAAGATATTAATCATATAACCGTAAAATTAGCAGCTAAAATCTTATCCGAATTAAATTCATAAAATGAGATGCTTTATTGCAATTGACTTGCCAGAAGATGTGAAAGAGAAACTAGTAAATTTACAAAATCACCTCAAAGACTTGGAAGATGTAAAAATAAAGTTTGTTGAGAAAGGAAATTTACACCTCACCTTAAAGTTTCTTGGAGAAATAAGTGATGTTGAAATTAATAGAATAAAAGAGAAACTTAAGCAACTGGACTTTAATAAATTAAGATGTGAAATTGGAAGTGTAGGAGTTTTTCCATCTCCCAATTATATTCGTGTAGTCTGGATTTCTCTTGAGCCCTTGAGTACGTTAAGAGAACTTGCTGAAAAAGTAAATTCTTTGCTGGATAAGAAAGAGGACAAATTTGATAGTCACATCACTCTTGGTAGGGTAAAATTTGTAAAGGATAGAATTTCCTTTATTAAAAAATTGGATGGACTAAAAATAAGTAAAGAAGAATTTGTTGTTAATGAAATTAAACTCAAGAAGAGCACTCTAACAAGCAATGGGCCAGTTTATGAGGACATATTCGTGGTAAAATTAGGATAGCAATTAAGGTAAATATCTTTCTGAGAGGATTCTTTTTATAACTCTAGCTCTTTTTTCACCCAAATTATCGACCTTCATGAGCTTTTCTACTGAAGCATTTGCTATTGTTTTAATAGTTTTAAATTTCTTGAGCAGAGCTTTAGCAAATCTTGGCCCTACTCCCGGGAGACCCTCTATAATGAGCTGTTGCTGTTCCGCAATGCTGTAAGTCCTCTTTTTTACACGCAAGCTTACATCTTGCCGAGGTTTTCCCTGTTTTTTTGCGAGCAAGTGTAAAACTTGTGCAGTTTCCTCACTATCCTCTGTGAATATTATTGGCACATCGAAGTCAAGTAATACACTTAGAAGCATACCTTTAATTGCATTTGGGTTGAATCCATTCTCATAAAGATCACCTTCTACTATAAGTAGTCTCCTTTTGTATTGTTTAAGCTCTCCAAGTTGCTTCACAAGCCTCCTATTTATAATTGAACTAACAAAGTCAGAGGCTGTTTTCCTCTCTATTGCTATTTCATTAATTATGTAGTCTGCAACAGGTAGTTGCCTTAGGTCAATTTTAGAACCTAAATTAATTAGTTCTGAAACAACTAAAGAATTTTTTTCCCTGTTATCTATTATTATCATTTTATGCTTTTACCCTTAGCTAAATATCTAAAAGCTATTGAAGTTATAAAAGTTACTATAAAAGCCATGAAGATTATTGCGGAATAAATCTCGTTATTTATAATACTATTCTGTAAAGCTAAAGTAGCGAGAACTAGCTCAACATCTCCTTTAGGAGAAACTCCTAGGCCTACAGCTAATCCTTCTTTGAAACTTCCTTTACTTAGCATAACCCCTATTATACTACCACCTATCGTACCAATTAGCGCAATTAATATTAAAGTTACAGAAAGACCAAGATTCGAAAAAACTGCATTTAAGTCTGTATTTAACCCAACTAAAACAAAGAAAATAGGAACTAGAAAGCCGAAGGCAATTATATGTACTGCTCTTGCAATTCTATGTTCCTCCCAAGGTTTTTTATGTCTCCCAGTAAATAAAAAATGTCTTATAGAAACTCCAGCAACTAAAGCCCCAACCAAAGCCCCAAACCCAAAAATTTCTGAAAGGGCTGAAACTAGCAATACCATTATTAGTGCACCCATAAACAAACTTGTTAACGAACCTTCCTTTTCAAATCTAGTTAGAACAAACTTAATTATTAACCTCCTAAAAATTAATATAATGAGAATGAATATTATTGTATGAAGTATCAAGGTCCATAAACCTATATTAAATGTTGAGACGTTTATCAAGGTTAAAATAATGCTAAGTAAGAACAGCTCGAAGATGTCATCAACCGCTCCAGACGCGATAATCAATTTCCCAACACCGCTTTTAAGTAACTTAAGTTCTTCCAATATATCGAAGGAAATAGCTTGAGAGCTTACCGCAAGGCTCATGCCTATAATTGTACTCACAACAAAATTTAATTTGAATGCAAAATAGGAAACTAAAAACCCTAAAATTAAAGGAATAACTGTATTAAATACTGAAATCAAAGTCGTTTCCTTTATCAATTTCCTTGTAGCTTTCAGATTAGTTTCAAGTCCTACGAAAAAGAATAAGAGAATCATACCCAAATTACCTAGAAATAAGAGCGTTTCAGGGCCTCCATCAGGAAATAAATGATCTTTGATGAGAGGGATTCCAAGAAGTAATCCCGCAGCAATCTGGCCTATGCCCCTAGGAATTTTAAAATGTTTGAATACCTCTCCCCCTATATAGGCTGCTACTAACACAATCAAGATTACTACTATCAGGTCGGCCATATTTTCCTCTTTTACTAGTATGAGAATTTAATTAGATTTAAATATTTCTAATTAATAATTATCCCAGCATGAAGCAAAAATGAATAATAAATATATTTTTACTGGACCTTTAGAAATAAAACCAGAAGAAATGGCACCTCTCCTGCTTTCTACTGCTGAGAATCTAAAAAACGATTCCATTTTTGTTATATCATTCTCTCAAGACTCATTAGTTTTAGGGGTTAATCAGTCAATAGAGGATTTAGTAGAAAATTGGGACTCCAGAGATGGTCTTGTTTTTACACGAAGAATTACTGGCGGGGCAGCTTATGCTCACAAAAGTGGAGGGACAATGTGTATAGCTTTTTTTAATGAAAATAAAAATGAAATTGGACCAGGGTATCTAACTAGAAATGGCCAAAAAGTTGTTGATTATTTGCGTTTTATTGGTGCTGATGTAAGTCTTGCAATGGGTTTTTATTCTCTTAACGATAACGGCACAGTAAAGAGAAAAAGTGGGTTTTATATCATTAATGAAAATAAAGAAACCATTGGTACAATGGCTGGAGTCATAGTACCTCCATCTAACCAAACAGGACCAAGTACCAATATATCCCAAACTTGCTTAAGATTGAAAGAGATGACACGTACAGAAGCTGAATTAGTAGTTGGAAGTATGAAAAGTTATGATGGATTGGATGTTGGTATATACATGCAAAAAACGGCTTCTCTTGAAAGAATGGATATTCATTTTAGTATAGATGAAGTGGTACTTTCTTTTCAAGAATTCTTGTCTAAAGGTGGAAATCAGCTCATAAACTGTCCTGAAACTACAAAGGTATTAGAAACTGAAAAATATAAGACTCCTTTATGGAAAGAAGGTGGATTAAGACTAGGTTTGTGTGGTTATAATAAAGGTAGGGATGCAGGAGTATTTAAAGAATTTAAAGAACTTTATTAGAATGTGGCGTGTAATTAAACCAAGGGCTTATTCTGCATATCTGAGCCAAGCTTTAGTTGAGACCCTTACCGAGTTTGTTGGACAGGGAAAATCTCCTTCTACAATAAGATTTTATGAGTGGAAGCCAAGTACTGTGGCTTTTGGATTTAATGAAAGAGTGCATGAAGTGGTTAATGTTGATGAGTGCAAAAATCTAGGAATAGATATAGTAAGAAGGCCTAGTGGAGGTGGTGCAGTTTACCTTGATGAGGAAGATTGCTTTACTTATGGTGTAATCTCTCGTGATTTGCCTCGGAGTATCTCAAAAAGTTATTCTTTAGTGTGTGGGGCAGTAATTGATGGTCTCATGGACTTGGGAATAGAGGCAAGTTTCAGAAAGCCAAATGATATAGTAGTTAAGGGAAAGAAGATTTCTGGAAATATACAAATAAATAGGAAGAATGTTGTTGTAGTCGGCGGGACAATACTTTATGATCTGGACTTGGAAAAAATGTTTCGAGTTTTGAAAGTTGATAAGGAAAAGATGAAAAAGAAAGGTTATAAAAATTCACTAGAAAGCGTTACCTGTATTAAGGAGCACACTAAGGTAAGTAAACAGAAAGTTTATGAAACCCTGATTAGAGCTTTAACTAAAGGCAAAGAATTTTCTTTCGGGGATTTAAACCAAGAGGAAATGGATAGAGCAAAATTTCTTGAAAAAACAAAATACTCCACAAGAGAATGGAATTTCCGAAAGTGATTATTCCATAAACTATTCCATAAGCAACAATTCAGGATCCTCAAGCTGTCTCTTCACTTCATTAACAAAACGGGCAACATAAGCTCCGTCCACTACACGATGGTCGAATGACAGCGAGAGAGGGAGGATTTTCCTAATATCTATTTGTCTGTTTATCACTACAGGTTTCTCTTGAATTCTCCCCACTCCGAGAATGGCAACTTCTGGATAGTTTATTATTGGTGTCCCGAAAATTCCACCTACGCTACCATAATTTGTTATTGTTAAGCTACCACCTCGCAAGTCAGCGAGATCAATTTTTCTCTCTCGAGCGGAATCTGCAAGAGTCTCAATTTCTCTCGCAATTTCTAGAATGCTCTTTTTGTCCGCTTCTTTTATCACTAGCACAATAAGTCCATCGTTAACATCTACCGCAATTCCTATATTGTAATACTTTTTAACGATAATTTCCTCATGTTCATCGTCAAGTGTTGCATTCAACAACGGAAATTCCTTTAGAGCAGCAATAACTGCCTTTACAATGAATGGCAGGAAGGTTAGATGCACTTTCTTCTTTTCGGCAGCGGCTTTTTCTTTCTCTCTTAGCTTTACAAGTTCAGTAATATCAACTTCTTCCATATGAGTGACATGTGCAGCTCTGTTCAACGATGCTCGCATGTTCTGCGCAGTGACTTTCCTTATACCCTTAAGAGGAACTCTTTCAATGTAACCATACATATCATACTTTCTCTGAATCTTTATCTCAGCAACCTTCTCTCGAGGAACTTGCTTTGCAGCATTTCTTACATCAGCCTCTGTAATTCTCCCACCTACTCCTGTCCCTTGAATCTTGGTAATATCCACTCCTAACTCCTTTGCAAGTCTTCTTGTTGCAGGAGTTGCAAGAACTTTTCCTTCTATCCTTTCTACCTTTATCTGTGGAGTAATTTCCATCTCAGATTCAACTTCCAGAGTTTCAGGAATTTCTCCCACAACTCCTGTAGAAATCCTTTTCTCTTTAAGAGTGTCTTTCCTGGTTCCCTCTCTTCTGCTCTCCTTAGGTTCCTTAACAACTTCCCCCTTCTCTCCTATAGTAACAAGAACTTCTCCAACCTTAATGGTATCCCCTTCCTTATGATGTATTCTCAAGACCTTACCAGAGTAGGGTGAGGGTAGCTCAACAATCGCCTTGTCAGTCTCAACATCACAAATAATATCATGCTCCTTTACAACATCTCCCTCCTTAACACGCCACTTTATTATCTCACCTTCAGTAATACCTTCTCCGACATCTGGAAATCTGAATTCTGGCATTTTCCTCTTTTATATGAATTTAAAACTATCTTACTTCATTCATCGTATCGAGCTAATTTAAATTTTATGTGGTAATATTAAAATGATATCAATATTAACTCTTAAAAGTTATTTAAAATAAACCGGGCTTTCATTAAATAAATATTTAAATCTTTTTGTCATTTATCCTTTAGGTTAAGATGGGAGCAAATAAAATTTTAGTAGTGCCGACAGTAGCTTTATTTGAATCAATACCTCACTTTCATGGGTTTAAAGCAGCTAATAGCTCTGAATTAGATAAATTAGAAGTAGTAATAAGAAGTCATGGTGAGTGGAAGGAAAGACTTTATGATGGGGACTCAAAAATAGAACATGATTTTACTTATAAGCAAATAATCCCCTATGGTGTTATTATTACTAATGACAATGACGCGTTAAAAATATTATTATACCCTAGAGAAAAAGGCAGTGGAGATTCAAGATTATGGGGAAAAACATCCATTGGTATAGGTGGTCATATAGAGTCTCAAGACTCGATAAATCTTAGACCAGAATATTTAGAGAGAAAATTAAAAGAATCCATAGAAAGAGAAATAAAGGAAGAGATTACCGCTAGTAAATATGGAGATTTCTCCTTTTTAGGTTTTCTTAATGATGATACACAGCCAATTACTGAAGAAAATTTCATTTACGGTGATAGTGAAGAGGGTAATTCTGGGAGGGTCGAAGGCGTGGGAGTTCCGATAGGTTATGTTCATTTTGGTTTAGTTTATTTGCTTAAAGTAAGCCCAGATGTTAAAACAGTTGAAGCGCACCAAAAAAAGTTTAAATTAATAACCCTAGATGAAATTGGCAGCTATATACCCACTATGGAAACTTGGTCTAGAATTTTAGCGCCTGAAATTAAAAGGTTATATGGCGGATTCTTTTAAGTATTAATTACTCTTTTGGGCATAACCATTAATTAGCACTTCTAATTAACTCTTAGCTCTTTCATAAGCTTCTTTTAGAAGCTTTAATGCAACTCTCACTTCTGCACTTGTATGAAGGTTGTAGATCAACCATTCTGAAGAATAAGGATTTTTGCTCCGCCTTTTATTTTGTTATATCTCTTATAAGGCAATCTAAAATCAAGTTCGTTAGGATTGTGAAAATGTGCAAATTCTTCTTTACTTACAAAGAATGCCTTTATGTAGCTGTAATTGCTGTACTTTTCCTTAACACCAGGCCAACTCAGAACCTTTTTCCTAATATTCTCATTGGTGCCTCCTTTCTTCCCAAAATTTGAAATTTTTTTCATGAAACTTTTCATTTTAGTAACTCATAACTTTTTTTATTCCCCAAACAATCCTTTGAACATTAGGAAGATAGTAATCCTCGAGCTTGTAAAGAGGCATAATCGTGTCGAATCCAGTAACCCTGACAAGTGGGGCTTCAAGGTAGAGAATGTCCCTGTCAGAAAGTAATGCAGCAAGTTCTGCTCCAAGTCCACAAGTCTTAGGAGCCTCATGAACTATCAATGCCCTCCCGGTTTTTTTCACGCTATCGAGAATCGTTCTCAAGTCTAGTGGTGAAAGAGTTCTTAAGTCAACAATTTCAGCATCAACTTTTGTTTGTTGCACAGCTTGTTCACATAAGGGTCTCATGGCACCCCAACAAAATATAGTGAGATCATTGCCTTTTTTCCATACTCTTGCCTTCTCAAGCGAAATAGTGTATTCTTTTTCAGGAACATCTTCTTTAATTGCACGGTAGATTTTTTTAGGTTCCATAAAAATTACAGGATCAGGATCTCGAATTGCCGAAATGAGTAACCCCTTTGCATCGTATGGAGATGAGGGAACTACTACCTTTAACCCAGGTGTATGACATAGTAATGCTTCAGTACTCTCAGAATGATGTTCAGGAGCATGAATTCCACCTGAGTAAGGAAATCGTACAACTAAAGGCACGCTAAAACGTCCTCTTGATCTTGTTCTAATTCGAGCAGCATGACTAATAAGTTGATCGAAAGCAGGAGGCATGAAACCCTCAAATTGAAGTTCTACCACAGGACGAAGTCCATAAACAGCCATGCCTATAGCAGTCCCAACAATTGCAACCTCTGCAAGTGGGGTATCAATAACACGTGAAGGAAACTTTTCATAAAGTCCTTCAGTAACTCTGAAGACACCTCCATCCTTTCCTATATCTTCCCCTAGAAGCACTACTCGAGAATCTTTCTGCATTTCTTGCTTAAGTGCAAGATTAATTGCCTGCACAATATTCATTGTTGTCATTTTTACTTTGATTTTTTAGATTCTTCTCTTGAACTCAAAACTTCCTTTAGTTCAGCAAGCTGCTCTTGCAAATTCCAAGGCAGCTTCTCAAAAGTGAATTTGAAAATATCCTCGTAACTTTCAGGAGGAGTAGCAAGATATTTCTTCACGGCATCATCAACCTTCTTTTGTGCCTCACTTAAGACTTTCTTTTCGTATGCTTCGCTCCAGAGCTTTTTACCCTTCATATACTTCTGCAGCCTTGTTATGGGATCTTTTTTCTTCCATTCTTCTAATTCCTTTTTAGATCGGTAACGAGATGCATCATCCGCAGTTGTATGATCACCTAATCTGTAAGTGTAAGCCTCAATAAGTGTAGGACCTTCTCCTCCTCTTGCTTTTTCTACCGCGTACTTAGATGCTGCGTAAACTGCAAAAACATCATTACCATCAACCTGAATTCCTTCAATCTCGTAAGCTATGGCTTTCTGTGCCAAAGTTTTTGAGGCACTTTGCCTTTCTCTAGGCACACTTATAGCATATTGATTATTTTGACAAAGAAAGATACAAGGAATTTTAAAGACGCCTGCAAAATTTAGTGCCTCATGGAAATCTCCTTTACTTGTGGCACCATCACCAAAATAAACTAAAGAAATAACATTTTTCTTTTTCATTTTTGCGGCCCATGCAAATCCTACAGCATATGGAATCTGCGTGCCTACTGGAATACTGACTGTGAATGCATTTACATTCTTAGGAATACTTTCGCCGCGTTCATCACCACCCCAATATTGCAGAATCATGTGCATCGGCATTCCTTTTACTATGTAGGCGGCGTGCTCTCTAAATGCTGGGAAAATCCAATCATCTTTTCTCAATGCAAAAGCACTTCCGACTTGCGCAGCTTCTTGCCCTCTAACTGAAGCATAAGTTCCTAGTCTACCTTCTCTCTGGAGTTTCAGCGCAGCCTCGTCAAAGAGCTTTGTAAGCATCATATATTCGTAAAATTTCTTTATATCCTGAGAAGAGATTTTTGGTAATTTACCTTTTAATTTTCCATTCTCATCCAAAATCTGCAAATACAGAATTTCATATTTTGCTATAACTCTTGTTCCTTTAAGTTTAGTTTCGCTTTTCTCATTTTTTGATTTAGAACCCATTTTCCTCTTTTATAAGTACTAATTAAGACAAATAATTTAAGAATAAAAAACTTTCCTATTTACCTAAAGCCCACCTCTTGAATTCTTCATAAGGAACAGCTCCACAAATCCATTTCTTTGTTTTTGTGTTGAAGAAAAATGGCACGCCTCCGCAGTAGCCTTTATCATATTGTTGCATCAATTTTGCATTGGCTGCATTATGCCACACCTCAATTCCCCTCACTTTAAGTTTAGTTTCTCTTTCTAGTCTTACAATCAGAGGCTCCATACTTTTACAATGAACACACTCAGTCCCATAAAATCCAAGCAATTCTCCTAATGTAGATTTTTTACCTTCTTTTGGCATCTTTAGTCATTCCTTTTTTCTTCATAGCTTCCTTTACTCTTTTAACTGCAATTTTCATTGCCGCATCCCGGGGTTTTATTCTATCTTTTTCTGCTTCTTTTAAGACAATTCTTACATTTTTAGTAACCTTTTCCTCGACCAGAGAAAACATATCTTTTGGATTCTTTCCAAGATATTCAGCGTAAGAAGAAATTACACCGCCGGCATTTGCCACGAAGTCAGGAACTACTAAGATTCCTTTTTTGTGAAGCATTCCCTCAATTTCTGGAGTTGTTGGAATATTAGAGCCTTCCACTATAAGCTTTGCTTTAATTTTTTTAACATCTTCCCTCTTTATGAGGTCAGGAATTGCAGCAGTTACTAAAATATCCACATCAAGCGGAATAATGTCTTTACTTTCCTTTATTACCCTGCCAGACCCATAGGCAGTTACAGTTCCTTTCTCTTTCTTAACTTTCATTAATCTTTTATACTCTAGTCCCTTATCATTATAAATAATACCTTTAGAATCAGAAACCGCAACCACTTTAGTCTCCTTACTTAAATACTCCATTGCGAAAGTTCCTACATTTCCGAAACCTTCTATTGCTACACTTGCCTTTCTTAGATCGAGGCCAGCAAAAGGGGCAGCAATTTTTGTAGCATGATACACACCAAAGCCTGTACTTCCAAATTCGTGAGGAATGCCACATTTTTCTCCTTTCTTACCGAAAAGCCTCATACACATACTAGATGGCTTTCCAGTGCAAGAATGCCAATCCCCATTCGCATCAGCAAACCATCTCATTTCTTGTTCTCCTGTATTCATGTCAGGACCTGCCACATAATAGCTAGGGCAAATTGGCTTAATTGCTCTCGAGAAAGATTCTACAATTCCCTTCTTCTTTTCCTCAGAGATATTGCGATCGTCTGCCACTATGCCTGCCTTAGCTCCTCCAAAAGGCAAGTCAGCAAGAGCATTTTTCCATGTCATTGTACGAGCGAGGCTTGCAACTTCATCTATAGTAACTGTTGGAGTCATTCTTATTCCTCCCTTTCCAACTCCCAGCGCAGAATTGTCAACTACAACAAAAC
Source organism: Candidatus Woesearchaeota archaeon (assembly GCA_964361585.1). GTDB lineage: Archaea > Nanobdellota > Nanobdellia > Pacearchaeales > UBA12030 > CAYIBB01. The sequence continues at coordinate 74,066 of CAYIBB010000001.1, forward strand.
CATGCATACCTGATTTATGATCATACACCTCGAATATCTTTTCAGGACCAAACTCATCAAAAATTAGTGTTCTCATTTTCCTCTTTTATTACTAAAGTACTATGAGTTCTATTTAAAATTTTTCTTTAAATGATTTTTTCTCCAGTGTCTAAATTAATTATATGAATTACAATTACAGGACAGCTTTGTGCAGCTTCAAACATTTCCTCGAAGTCTGTATCATCAATCTCTAAAATATACTCCTCTTTGCCTTCAACTTTTTCTGAGCCTATAAGATTAGCTTTTCCATCCTCAACCATCTTCCAATATTTCGGGCTTACAGCTGCACACGCAGCAGCTCCTATACACCCTTCTCTATCGTAAATAATTTTGTAACGTGTCATATAAAGAATAGAATGAATAAACTTTTATTTTTATCTTTTCTACCTATCTCCACTCCCTTAAAAGTTTTAGAATGAGCCTTACTCCGTAACCTGTTGCTCCTTTTCTTTGGTAAGATGCCGGCCTTTCATTATTTCTCCATGCAGTTCCAGCTATGTCCAAGTGCGCCCATGCTGTTTTTTCTGGAATGAAATTTGCCAAGTATGCAGCACCAGTAATTACTCCTGCCTCTCCTCCCTTACCTCTGCCTAGATTTCGAATGTCAGCTACATCACCCTTAATGAGTTCCTTATATTCATCATAGAAAGGAAGTTCCCATACACGCTCGTAGGTGTAATTTCCTGCTTTTGCGAGTTTTTGCGTAAGTTCTTTATTATTTCCTACTAACCCAGAAGCTTCATAGCCAAGAGCAATTATGCAAGCTCCTGTCAATGTTGCGAAGTCAATTATTGCACTTGGTTTGAATCTCGCAGAATATGCTAGAGCATCAGCGAGTACTACGCGACCTTCTGCATCCGTAGTTATTATTTCGGCAGTTTTTTTATTCATGTATCTCACAATATCTCCCGGCCTAAATGCAGTTCCACTTGGCATATTCTCACAGATAGGGCAGAGTCCTATTAAATTAACCTTCAGCTTGAGCTCAGAGACAGCCTTGAAAATTCCTAGAACTGTACAAGCTCCAGCCTTATCCATTTTCATATCAAGCATTCCTTCAAAGGGCTTTAGATCGAGTCCGCCAGAATCAAAAGTGATTCCTTTCCCTACAAGGCACAGAGGAGCTCCAAATCCTTTTTTATACTCGAGCACAACAAATCGAGGTTCGAGGGAAGATCCCTTAGAGACCGAAAGAATCCCGTTCATGCCTAGCCTTTTTATCTCCCCTTTACCAAAGACTGTAACCTTAAATTTATTTTTCTTCCCTAATCTTTTAGCTTCATCAGCAAGATTTGCAGGAGTCATATCCTCTGAAGGCATATTAACAAAATCTCGAACATAGCAGACTGCATTAGCACCAATTTCTGCCTCTTTCATTGCTTTTAGGTTCTCTGAGTTATTCTTAGCTGCCAATATAATCTCATCAACTCCTCGAGTTTTTTCTCTATCAACTGTTTTATACTTATTAAAATCATAAAGCGCAAGTATCACAGATTCAGTGGATGCGAAGATCTTTTCCACTTCGCTAGTGTTTTTTATTTCTTCCTTATTCAATAATAAAGTAAGTTTTTCAGCCAAATAACCTTTAGCTAATTTTGCTGCTAATGCGCAACCCTTCCTTAACTTTTCAATATCAAAGTCATTTTTCTTCCCTAAGCCAATAAGAAGTACATTCTTTGCATTTATTTTTTCACTCGCCAAGATCCTCGTTTGTCCAAAGAAGCCCTTAAATTCTCCTTTTTTCTTCAAATTTTTAATTATTCCTTTCAACACAAGATCTGATTCATTACTACCTTTACTTTCGTAATCCTCAAAAATCCCCAGAGCGAGTATATCTGACTCTATTCTTCTAAAATTTACATCCTCAATTTTTATTTTCATCTTCTCTCATACTCTTTTTTCACAAGCAAAGCATCCTCTTCGATATTGGGGCTCTCACTTATTACAATTCCTTCAATTTTAAAATCTTTCCACACTTTACATAAGTCCTTGTAATTGAAGTCGCTTTCCTTTAAGTTAAGGTGATGTTTCTCTCCTTTATCACTGTAGGCTATTCCTGTAATATGAATGTGCATACTTTTAAGGGCTTCCTTCCCAAGTCCTTTCTCTAGCTGTTCAAAAATATTCACAAATTCATCATACTTATTATAATCTCCAATGGCCCTTGCATGTAAATGAGCGAAGTCTATGCATGGCATCACTTGATCTACTTCTTGACTTAGCTTTATGAGCTCATTAAGATCACCGAACTGCGAAACTCGTCCGGAAATTTCGGGCCTTATCCAAATCTTTATGTCCTCATCCTTTAGAGTTCTTATAATTTCTTTAACACCAATTTTAATTTTCTCATATGTTTGTTCTTTACCCTTTTTCATGTAATAGCCTGCATGGAATGCTACGCTTTGCGCACCACACAAAAAGGAAATTCTAGCAGAATTTACAATGTAAGATACAGAGGCGTGATAAGTTTTCTTTTCCTCTGAGTTGAGATTTATGAAGTAAGGAGCATGGCATGTTAATGTTATACTGTTTTGTTCAGCTACTCTTTTGACTTCGGGAGCCCTTTCTTTTTTAATGTTAATGGCCCTAACAAATTCTAGCTCCATACAATCGAGGCCGAGTTTTCTTACCCACTCAATTCCCCTTTCTGTGCTAGTACCCTTAGCAGAAACAGGAATTCCCGCAGTTCCGAAAAGAAGTTTATTCATCAAAATGTGAGAATAGTTAATTTTAAATATTTTTTAATCATGATAGTTAGATGGCCGAAGGAGTGTACAATGAATCAATTGGGAATAAGAGATATGATTTCTATGCCCGGTTAAAAGAAGAATATCCGGATCGCAAAGAATTAATAGATGGTTATCAAAGACTTCATGAATCCTTGGATAACCATTTTAGTCCTAATGGAAATACAACTTCAGTAGACGAATTGAGATTGGATTCTATTAAAAGTTCTGAATTAGCAACCGCTCGAGGAACTTTACTAATAATTTTGGGTCACTCATATTTAGATCCTAGGTCAAGCGAAGTTGTGGCATGCGTAGCAGAATATTATAAAGCAGAATCTACAGAGCTAAGTGAAAGGGTAAGGCTTTTATCCTCTTTAGAAGCCCTTAAACCAAGCTTAAAGGAAAGAGTATTTAGATGGTTTAGACGAAGGTTACAGAGATATTAGATCTCAAGCTAATTTTAGTTATATACGCTGATAGAGTGAAAGTTTGGCGGGGGTGATAACTCCAACCAAAACTCTTATATATTTTCTCTTTCTAAATTAACTATGGTTAACCAGATTCTATATCCTCAAGAGGTAGAAGTATTCTATGTAATTCCAACTATTAGGAAAGAACTTG
>CAYIBB010000002.1:0-51672 GCA_964361585.1 Candidatus Woesearchaeota archaeon
TAGTTACCATTTTTATTTTTTTCTGCTTGCCGTTATTTACTCCTCCTTAATTTCCTCTTCTCCTCCTTCTCGCCTTATGACTTTTACATCATCAATCTTTAATGTGAGGGGGATGGGAACAGCAGCCTCAAGTAACTCGACAACAACTTCTTCCTTAGCCTTATTTATTCTAATGACTTTAGCCTTATCCCTCTTAAAAGTTCCTCCTATAATTTCCACTATGTCACCTTTCTCTATATTCACAGTCTGAACCTTTACTTCAATCATGTGCTTTATTTCCTCGAAGGTTACTTCCTTTTTGAGAATTCCTTTAACATAGGGCAAGTTCTTAAAAATTTCTTCAGCATTCTTTCTCGATGTTGCCTCTAGGATTACGTAGCCTCGTAATCCATGGGGCCTTACTACACTCAACACGCTACTCTCTAACTGCTTCGCTCTGTCAGCTATCCAATCCATTACCTGATCTTCCTTATTTGTTGTAACCTTTAAAATGAATAACATTTTTTAAGTGCTAATAATCAGTTTAATATTCTTGTGTTTTGGCCGTGGCCAAAATAGATCAGCTCAAAGCTATAACCAATTAATTACCTTATCACCTTATTTAAATCCTATAGGATGCCAGATTAAAAATATTACGAATCCCAAAAGGCCAATAATTGCAATGCCTAGAGCAGATACTTTCGCAACTATCCTGAACTCCTCGCCAGTAGGCTTCCTAGTAACTTGCCATACTCTCTTGCTTTGAAGCAGGAAGCTTCGGAAAGCCTGCCACCATCTAGATATCATTCTTTTTGCAGGGAAAATTCATTTAAAAAGTTTAGTATCAGTTCACTTAAAGAACTCAATTCCAAGCTCTTCCCTAATCTTTAACTTATCCTTCTCAAGCTTTTTCTCCTCAGGACCAAGAATTTGAGGGCTCTTTAAACCAGTCATAATCACCATTACTCGAAGCAGTTTTTCCATCTCTTCGCTTACAGAAGCTCCCCATATCAAGTTTGCATTATCGCCCATCTTTTCATTCACTATGTCAATTACAGTTTTGGCTTCTTCAAGACTCATGTCTTTGCCGCCTACAATATTAACAAGTCCACCTGTAGCACCCTCTATTTCCACATCTAAGAGTGGATTATTAAGTGCTTTTTCAACAGCATCTCTTGATCTGTCTTTACCATCACTTTCGCCAACTCCAATCATTGCTACTCCTCCTTTACCCATTATTGCCTTCACATCTGCAAAGTCCAAGTTCACTAGCCCGGGTTTTGTAATAAGTTCAGTAATCCCCTTGACAGCATTAGTCAAGATTTCATCAGCAACCTTGAATGCAGTTTGCAATGGCAAATCAGGAGCAAGTTCTAGGAGCTTATCATTTGGAATTACAATGAGTGTATCAACGTTTTTCTCAAGTCTTTCGATGCCCTGCATTGCATTTTGGTATCTCCTCTGCCCTTCAATTGTAAAAGGTAGTGTAACTATGGCTATAGTCAGAGCTCCTGATTTTTTGGCAACTTCAGCAATTACAGGTGCACTCCCTGTTCCTGTTCCGCCTCCCAGGCCGCAAGTTACAAATACAAGATTAGAACCTGCCATCTTTTTCCTAATATCCTGTTCATTTTCTCGCGCAGCATCTTCTCCAATCTTCGGATCGCTACCAGCTCCCAGTCCGAGTGTTAGCTCCTTGCCTATGAGAATTTTAGAATCAGCATTAGTGTACAACAAATCCTGAGCATCAGTATTGACAGCAACAAGCTCACAACCCTTAATTCCTATTTCCCGCATTCTTGCTATAGTATTATTTCCCCCTCCCCCTGCTCCAAAGACTCTGACTCGAGCCTTCTGCAGGGCGATATACTTCTCAAGCTCTCGGTCAACTTCATCAAGATTATTTTTCAGTTCCTGCTCTTGTTCCTCAATAACTAGTTCGAGCTTATCCATCTTTATCTTTAATTTAGTAGATTATTTTGTAGTATATCTCGCGGCAAAGGAATTACTCCCCTTTTAGCTTTGAATTTTATATATGTGGAATATTTAAATTTTTTTGTTCTCCACTTCAATAGCTTTCCCTAAAATATCCTTAACTTTTTCCTTGAAACTTTTTACAGCGTTGTTATCGATACCCTCAACTTTCACAATTTCTCCTTCCATATCAAAATACTTCAGATAGTATTTCGCTAAGGAAGAAATTTTTTCCTTTTCATCCTCAACTTTGCGTTTTAATTTTACCCTATAAATTATTTCCTTTCCTGCAAGTGGATTATTAAAATCAACAACAACACGACCGCCAGTAACGGCTTTGATTTGTGCAAGCATATTATCTATACTAACAAGTTCCCCTGCATGAGGTTCAATCTCCTTCCCTCGGAAAGCAGATGCCGGCAAAATCTTAATGAGTTTTGCATTTCTCTTTCCAAATGCATTTTCAGGAGCAAGTTTGATTTCATACTCTTTCCCCACCTCTTTCCCCACAAGGGCCTCGTCCAGCCCTTTCAGAACTTGTTCTTCTCCTATACATACTATGGTACTTTCATACTTAAAATTCTCATTATAAATCCCTGCACTCTTCGCATCTTCTTTTCTAGTTGTGTCGAAGACTCTGCCTTCAGAAGTTAAGGCAGTAAAATCCATCTCAATAAAGTCTTTTCCCTTCACTTTTTCCATTTCCATTACTCTAAGATTTTCTTTATCTTTATGTTCTGACATTTTCTACATGAGAAAGAAAGTTATATAAATTTAATTAAAAAACTTTATAAAATCTATTCACGAGAAGAAAGATGCCTTTAACAACAGTAACTTCTCTCAAGAAGGGGTCGTACATTATGATCGACAATGAACCTTGCGTAGTTAAAAACATTGATATTAGTAAGACCGGGAAACACGGAGCAAGTAAAGCAAGAGTTGAGGCAGTAGGAATAATAGATGGACAGAAAAGAATTATTGTAAAGCCAGGACACGAGAATATCACTGTTCCCATTATAGACAAGAGAAAAGCTCAAGTGCTTAGTGTTAATGATCTTGTTACCGTAATGGACCTTGAAACCTTCGAGACACTCAGTATCAAGGCAGATGATGAGGTCAAGGAGCAGATTACTGAAGGAAAGACAGTTGAGTATTGGAAGATTGAAGATAAGATTATTATAAAAAGGTTACTTTAATTATTAAAATCAAAAAACAAAAATAAGAACATCATAAAGAAAAATTAAATAAAACAAGAAAACCAAAAGTAAGAAAAGAAAATGGCAACAATGCATGGTCGAGGACGAGGGAAGAGTGGAAGTAAGAAGCCTCACTTAACAACAAAGCCAATCTGGGTAAAATACAGTAAAGAAGAAGTAGAAGCTCTCATAGTAAAGTTAGCAAAGCAGGGAGTTCCTTCCGAGAAGATTGGACTTCAACTTAGAGACACATATGGAATCCCTTCAGTTAAACAGATGAATGGAAAGAGCATAGAACAGATAATGAAATCTCATAAACTTCCTCCTGAGCTGCCCTCGCATCTGTTGAATTTGATAATAAATGCTGTAAAAATCAAAAAACATTTAGAGAAGAATAAACATGATAAGGTTGCAAAAAGAGGACTGCAACTTACAGAGGCAAAAATTAATAGACTTGCTAGATATTATAAACAAAAAGGGGTATTACGTCCGAAGTGGAAATATGAGGAAATAAAACTATGACCTTGAAGAATGGATTTTATTTCTCGAGCTTCTAAAGATTTTTGCGAAATTATTAAGGAAGAGGAAAAACCAATAAGGATCATTTCTCATATTGATACAGATGGAATTACCTCTGTGGCCATTCTTGCAAAATGCCTCAAAAGGCTCAACTTGAGATATTGGATTACTAATCTTAAAAGATTCGATGCTGAAGAATTAGAAAAGATACTTGAAGAGGCAAAAGAGGATAAGTGGAACACCCTTATTATCTTAGACTTCGGCCTTGATAAGGTGAAGCTAGATTCACTTAATGAGCTTGGAAAGAATGTCTTTATACTAGACCATCACATCATTCCTTATGAAGCTTCAAGACTCTTAAGAGAAGGAAAATACAAGCGCATAAGTTTAGTGAATCAGAGAATTTATAGTAAAGATGAAATTTCAACTGCTGGATTAGCTTACCTTTTCTGTAAAGTTATCTCGAGGGAGAATAAAGATTTAGCCTACATTGCTCTTATTGGCATTCTTGGAGACTTACAAAAAATTCCTTCTTTCTGTCGCGAAATCCTTGAGGATGCAGTAGAAACTAGAAAAATCATTGTGAGAAAAGGAATACAAATTCTGAGATCTAGGTTGCCACTCCAAAAGGCTCTTGAGTACAGTGATTTTTATATTCCTGATGTAAGTAACTCACAGAAAGGATCTAGAGAACTTCTTAGACAGGCTAATATTCCACTCAAGGAAGGAAGGATTTATAGAACTTTTATTGATCTTACAGATGAGGAAATTCTTAGGTTAGTAACTCTTATTGCTATAAGAACTCCCGTAACCTTTGAAGAACTGATAGGAGAAATATACCTGATTAATATTAAAGGAACTCTATATAGCATGAGGGAAATTGGTGCCATAGTAAATTCCTGTGGAAGAGTCGGCAGATATGAAGAGGGTATAGAAGCTTGTTATGGAAAAATTGATAGCGCTGAAAAGAATTACACGCGCTATAGAAAGGAACTATTGAGTTCATTAAGATGGATTGAGAAAAATATAAAAATGAACTCTTCCTACATACATGATTATAATGGAGCATTGATAATAAATGCCAGAAATAACATTCGGGATACTCTCATCGGGGTAACTTTGTCGATGATTAATCCTCTGTATGAGAAAAAGGTTTTAGTGGGTTTAGCTTATTCCGATGATAATAAAATTAAAGTTTCATTAAGAAGTTCAGAAATAAACTCAAGGGAGCTTTTAGAAAGAGTCTGTCATGATCTTGGATGTGAGTATGGAGGACATGAAAGGGCGGCGGGCTGCTTGCTGGAAAGGGAGCAGGAAGATATATTTATTAATCGATTGCTTAATGAGTTAAGGTAACTGCGAAAGACATTCGAATATTAATTTAGAATATAAATCAATAAAATTTAAGAAAGAAAATGAAAAAAAGTCTCTATGAGATTTACGTCCCGGAACTGAAAGCAGAAGTTGGAAATGTTCTAGTATCGGATCCTAAGGCAGTAATTGGTCGAATTACTAATATAGATATCACAAGCTTTACCAAAGGCAAAAATGGGAGTATAAAAATAAAGCTTGTTAGTTCTAATGGAAGCAGAATTGATGGCAGTATTATAGGCATTAAGTTTTTCCCTTCTCATATAAGGCGTTTTGTGCGCAGGGGAATCTCAAAGATTGAGGACAGTTTCGTGGTCTCTGTTGGAAAAGAAAAGTTAAGGATGAAGCCTACTTTGATGACACGAAAGAGGGTTAAAGGCAAGGTGCAAAAAGCTTTGCGAAGAGAAACAAGAGATTTCCTTGCAAAAAGCCTTGCTGATTCTAATCCAGAACTTGTATTTAATGAAATAATCGGAGGGGATTTACAAAAGAAACTGAGCCAGAAGCTCAAGAAGGTTTACCCTCTTTCGTTTTGCGAGATTCGAGAGGCGAGGTATGAGGGGAAGAAATAAATACTTTTATCTCATTAATAGAAAATAAGAAAAAATGGTATTGCCAAGGAGAAAGCTGCCAGACCCAAAAGGCTCATATCCCTATAGAGATTCAGCTTTTGATACCGATAATCCTTTCTTTTTATCAAATTTAACTACTGATGCCAATGTGGCTGCACTTGGTTTAGAGATGGTGTTAAGAGGCATAGCTTCTAGAGATCCTGGTTATTCGCAGAGATTATATATGCAAGGTCTTATGGCAACTTCAATCGTGTATCATGCAACTAAAATAAACCTTAAAAAACATCAGAGGTGGAGAGCTTTAGGAAGGAGTTTATTACTTTTAGAAGTTAATAAGATATTAAGAGGAAATTTACAAGTAACTGGTTACGAGTCATTGGACCAACTTACAAAAGATGCTGAACAAATTGCTAGCGTATTTGAACACTTAATCAAAGGAGAGATCGTACCAGAGAAAGATTTAATAAAAGGTCAAAACTTTTTGAATAACCTCTCTGGCGTATACCTGTCAAGTATAGAATGATGTTGCAAGGAATAAGAGATCCTTTTATACACTATGTCTAGCATCAACTATTTCTTAATTCTAAGAAAGATTTTTTAATCAAGACTTTTTCTTTTACTTGTGCCTCGGTAGCTCAAAGGTAGAGCATCGGTTTTGTAAACCGGAGGTTGAGGGTTCAATATAAAATGAAAATCCCTCCCGAGGCTTAATTTTAACTAGTGCCCAATACTAATCTCTTTTAATTTCTCGATGACTTCCTCTTCTATAAGATACTCTTTAATATACTCATCCCACTCTTTGGGGTTCCATACTTGAAAATGACCGAAACAACCTATAGCCTTTACTGTAGAACCATTAGAAATACCGATTTTTGATAATTCTGAAGATGTCAATTGAATCCTACCTTCGTTATCGACAGAAATTGGATTTTTGCGGGGTTTTTCGCCTACAACTTTTTCGTAATTTGTTGTAGGAATACATCCTAAAAATCTGAATGGCACGGTCATTCCAGGAATTAGATCGCTAGCTACAACAATCAATTCTAAACTTCTCCACTTTGTCGGCAAAAAAATTCTACCCCTATCAACACATAGATTGTATTCTCCTGAATATCTCCTTTCATACGTCATTTTTCCAATACCTAGCCTAAAAATACATCCAGAAAGTATTTTAAAAACCTTTCTCCCTGCATTAGTTAAGGGCCCGTGGTCTAGTGGTTTAACCTTTTTGGAAAAAAGCTTAACCAAAAAGAATAAATAGAAAAACTAAAAACTCCACAAATGACGCTTCGTTGACGTCGAAGAGATCCTCGGTTCGAGTCCGAGCGGGCCCATACTAACTTTTTTAAATTTCAAGATATTCAACAAAGATGCAAGAACAAAAAAGAGTGAATGAGATTCTTAACATATTGAAGAAGAATTATCTAGCAGCAAAAACCACCTTGAGGAATGAAAATCCACTCGAGTTACTTGTGGCAACAATACTTTCTGCGCAGTGTACGGATGAAAGGGTGAATAAAGTTACACCTGAACTTTTTAGGAAATATAAGAGTGCGAAGGACTTTGCAGAGGCTGATATAAAAGAGCTTGAGAGCTTAATAAGGTCAACAGGATTTTACAGAAATAAGGCTAAGAACATTAAGGCTGCATGTAAAATTATTCACGGGAAGTATGGAGGAAAAGTTCCTCATACAATGGTGGAGCTTATTCAACTTCCTGGAGTTGCACGCAAGACTGCAAATATTGTGCTTAGTGCTGGCTATGGAATTATTGATGGAATTGCAGTTGATACGCATGTAAGACGCGTGTCCTTCCGTCTTGGGCTTACGAAGAATACAGATCCTAACAAGATTGAACAAGATTTAATGAAGCAAATTCCAAGAAAAGAATGGGCTGATACAAGCTTCCGCATAATTCTACATGGCAGAGCAATTTGCAAGGCTCCAACTCCTTTCTGCAGTAAATGTCCTTTCAATAAAGTATGCCCTAAAGTTGGGGTTACAAAGAAATATTAAAAAGAAAATTAAATTTATACTTGAACTCGAACTTTAGCTTCGAAAGGCTCAAAAATTTCCTGATATTGCGGAACTTTCTCGGCATCATCGAGAAATTTCCTTACTCCTTCTATAGTTTTAGGATGCACGAGTCTTATTTCTCTATTATCATGTTTGTATCCTCTGAAGATTGTTTTTGGAAGAAGTTCATCATCATTTGCATGCTTTTTGTTCCACGCTTCCAAAACATACAAAGGAACTGTTGCAACATCTGAATATCTTTCAACTTCTTCTAACTGCGCTAAGTTTCTAATACTTGCGGCCAGTTTCTTTGTTTTAAAAATTTTATCACCCCTGAATAAATCATCAATAGCTTTCATTCCATGAGATCCGCTAACAATTCCAAAGAGTTCTAGTCTGCCATCCACGTATTTGAGTCCTTCATAAGTCCCAGCAATTTTTTCAAGTCTTTCTTGCGCACGAGAAAATTCTCCGCTCACAGTTGGTCCAGATACAATAAAATAATCTTCTTTTTTCTTTTCTATACCTGCAAGGTCAGAAAGTAAATCATCAATTCTGCCCACAAAGAAGCTTGCATAATCAGCTCCAGCCTTTGCCGCAAGTAATGCCTGTTCTGGGTCTTGTATATTCGTTACATTTATTGGAATTCCATTTTCCTTGAGTTTCTCAATCGCATAAAGAGAATCTTCAATATCCGGCTCAAATGGATTCAGAATTATTGGAACCTTTATTAGAGGATTTCCGAATTGGATAAAATTTTCATAAGCTGCAAGTCCTTTCCTTACTGCATCTTCTCTATCTTTTGTTGCGATTTGTAAACTTACAAGCCGAGGAGCCGCATAAGTAACAAAATCTATGACGCTCTCAATGAAGGAAATATCCTCCCCAGAAGAAATTCTTTCATTGTAGCCCTCGAGCCATAATGTAGGGTTAGTTGTAAATCCTTTAGGCTTAATAATAAGCCCTTCAGCTTTCAGTACTTCACTCTTTTTTGCAGTATCCAGCCAAATGTCCATGACATTTAAATATGAGAAAATTATATAAATATTGTTGAAAATTTTAGTTGTATCCTAAGCTTATAGTTCAATAGAAAAAAGAGGAAAATGCCAGATAAAATCAAAGTACAAATTAAGGAGCATTTTGTTGCATTTAAGAAGGATATTCCAAATGGAGAAGGAAGGCCCCTCGAGGTAGAAGGAGTTTCAATCGCACTATTTAATCTAGATGGAAAATTCTTTGCTTTAAGCAATACTTGCCTGCATGAAGGTGGCCCTATTGGAGAAGGCAGTGTGGATGATAGCACAGTAACTTGTCCTTGGCATGGATGGCAGTATGATGTTAAGAGTGGAAATTGTCTTACATTTGAGGGACTTAAGCTAAAGTCTTACAAAACCAAAGTTGTAGGCGAAAAAGTTTTCGTGAGCTTGGACTGAATTGAAAAGAGTTTACTTAACTTAATAGCCCATAAAGACATAGATCAGCCCCTTTCAAAGCAAAATTTATAAGCTACTTTTCGTTTTTCTTTCAACCACATGAAAAGAGGACAATTAAGCCTATTTGTAATTATAGCCCTCGTAATAATTATTGTAGCATCAGCTCTATTCCTTACTTTCTATTTCGGCCCTGTAAGCATTGAACAGATTCCCACAAAGTTCCGACCCTTTGAGGAGTCATATCTTTCCTGTCTCGAGAACTTGATTATGGATGGAGCTAAGACTCTTGGTCAGCAGGCAGGATATGTAAATGTTCCAGCTACCGAGCCAGGAAGTGAATTTATGCCTTTTGGAAATAATCTTAACTTTCTAGGCAGAGAGATTCCGTACTGGTATTATGTAAGTGCTAATAATCTTGAAGTTTCCAAAATTCCATCGATTGGCTTTATGAATTCTGAACTTGAAAGTTATGTTGAGGAAAATATTGGCAAATGCAACTCTGTTGTGTCAAATTTTGAGGAACAGGGCTTCGAGATAATTACAGCAAGGAACGCAGTGGCAGATGTTAATGTCAAGGATGAGGAAATTTCTGTTTCTGTGAATTATCCAATAACTCTCACTTTAGGAGATACGAAGACGAGGATTAATTCCCATAATGTTAAACTTTTAGTTAGCTTAGGAAGGCTATATGAAATAGCTAAGAAAATCATGGAGACAGAAAATTCAGACATGTTTGTGGAACAGCGCACTATTGACTTACTATCTCTTTATAATGAGTTACCTTCAACTAAGGTCACTTTAGAGTGTAATCCTCAAAGGTGGCAGTATAGTAAAGTTCAAGGTGCACTTAAGAATGTTATAGCAAATAATATTCAGTTTTTAAAGATAAAAGGTACAAATTATGCAAAGTCTGATAACTACTTTGAAATTCCCGTTGATAGTGTATCAGCTAGAGATGTAAATGTTAACTTTTTATTTATAGAGCAGCCATTCAAGTTAGAAATAACTCCTGAAAATCTTGAGGGTGAGAGCATCACTGAACTAGCTCCTCAATTCCTTCGCAGCTTTTTGTGCCTTTCCTCTTACGATTTTGTGTATGATGTTTCGTATCCTGTTCTAGTTGTGCTACACGATGACAATAATTTTGTATTTCAGTTTCCTTTTACTGCTGTAGTGGATAACAATCAGCCTCGCAAGAATCTTTTGGCTGAGGATTTTGGGCAGGTAGATGTGCCTCTTTGTGGACATAAACTTGCCTTCGGAAAAATATCAACTTACGAAGCTCAAGATGAAAATTTAGTCCCCCTTGAGGGTGTTGATGTAAGCTACAAGTGTATTAACTCTATGTGTCATATTGGTCAGACTGAATTGCAGGGCACAGATGCAGTGCTTGAAAATACGCTTCCTCAATGCGTGAATGGCTTTATCATAGCTGAAAAGGATGGCTACGCAAGAACAAAACAACAGATTTCTACCAATGTTGATAGTTTAGAAACACAACTTGTGCTTAATAAACTCAATAAGTTGGATGTTAATCTAAGAATTATTGATCTAAATGGAAATGAAAGAAGCCTTGGCAGTAATGAATTTGCTCTAGTATCTATAGTTGAAGAAGATCGAGAGTTTCAGCAAAGTTTGGTTTATCCTGAGGATAGTGAAATTGAACTCACAGGAGGACTTTATGAGGTTAAGATTCAGCTCTTTAAGGATCAAGTAACAACCTTTGAGCCACAGAAAATCGAAAATTGTATAAAAGTTCCAGCAAGTGGAATTTTAGGGATCTTTGGAGCAAAAGAAGAGCAGTGCAATACAGTAGAAATTCCAGCTCAGGAAGTTACTCAGATGCTTTTCGGTGGAACTTCCTTTAATTGGTTTGTTCAGAAAAGTGATATTGAGAATGCAAACAGAGTCACCCTCTACGCTATTGAGTATGATGTTCCTGGATTGGTGGATGATCTAAGTAAAATTTATCTTGAACTTGAAGTTAATTCGCAATACGATGTATTTAAGCAGCCAGAATTTAGCTAGGAAATTTTAATATCTAAACGAAAAGATGAATAAAAGAGGAATTAAAATTGTAGAGAAGTTTATTGCAATCTTCTTAATTTTACTTTTAGTAACATCTTCTATAATATATATCCCTTCATCAACTGCGCAGCAGCAAACGCAGAATGTTAATAATGTCCCTACAGAATTTCCTACAACTACAGTAGTTACCGCAACTCCTTCAGGACCTGTAATAACTACTGACTTTATTCCGGCTCAGTTCATTAATGCCTCGCAAGACTTTCTAGTCTTTGTGGACGATTACGAGCCGAAAGTTGTTCGTAGTGACCTTTTGGAGGAACAGTCAGTTCCAGTTTATGCGAAACTCAGGCTTTTGAATTCAAATCCTCTTATCGAACCAATAATAAGAGATGTGAATGTAAGGCAAACTGAATTCAACAATTTTGTTGCTGGAGTAGGACATTTGGATCCACCCGGAAGAAAATTTACTACTGATAATGTTGGTTATGCTATCATTTTCTTGCGAGGAGGGCTTCCAGAGAAGGAAATTCCCGACAAATTAGACATAAAGGCACAGGCTGACATTATTTATGATTATCAATTCACTCCAGGAGTAAGGCGCGAAGACTTTGTGCTTGTTCCTTTAAGTGATGATGACTTCGAGGCATTGCAGTTAGAGCATTCCTTTTGGAATAGAGCAGGCTATATTCGAGTAATGGAAGTAAGGGAGAGTTCTGCTCGTGTTCAAGTTTATGATGGCCTCCGTAATGTGATTGGCAGTTTCGACTTGACCTTACAGCGACCTCAGAGTGCTCCCTTTAAAGCCACAAGGACTGCATTCACAACACATGCTGCAACTGGATTTGCAGTAGTACAACTTAATAATATTGAGTTCCCTCAGACAAGAGCAAAGCTGCTAGTAAATGTTAATGGTCATGAACAAGTTAGAGAAGTTGCAAAAGGCGCAGCTATTTATGAAGGCTCACAATGGTTTGTTGAGGACATTTTCATTATAGATGAGATTAGAGGAACTGGCTCAGTAGTCTTGAGGAAGAAAGGTACTCCTGAAAGTGTAACTTTGGAATTGAGTAGTCTAGAGGAGGAGAAGAAAGAGGAAGCAAAGAAACTTGCAGCTCCGATTGAAATTGCGACTAATAAGATAATAGCTTTAGCAAGAGATGAAAGTAAATACATGGGTAAGCCTTACATATGGGGTGGTGAAGCTCTAGAAGAAGGAGGCTTTGACTGCAGCGGTTTAGTTTATGCTATTTATAACGAATTAGGATTAATTAAAGATAGGCTAACTGCACATGCTTATTACAATTTGTTTAAACCTAATGGTCCTGGACTTGACTCAAGTAAATGGAAATCAGGAGATGTTTGCTTTTTTGATTGGGGAAAAGATGGCAAAATAGATCATGCTGCAATTTACAGTGGATTTCGGAATGGGAATCATTGGGTAATTGATGCCTCTTCAACCCAAAGGCCTGTTAGTGAAAGACCCGGAGTAATAGAAGGCGCAATATCCGAAAATAAATTCAAAGGCTGCTTTCGAGTTCCTGGAGCTGAGAAGTATCAGAGTCAAAGTTCACAACCAAACACAAATTCCCCCTCCCCCTCAACCGCATTACCATTACCACCAATAGCAACAGCTGCAATTCTTGTTGATGCTCCAGGGAGTGAAGTGCAAGATTCACTTAAGCAAAAGCCAGAATCATGGCCTCAGGGATTTTCACTTGAAAAGACAACATTTGATGGAATAAATTATTACAGGGCTTTCATCTCTCAAGAAGAAAGTGAAATTAAAACTTACATTTACAAATCTGAGGATTTTTCTGTTGGCAAGTCCTTTAAGGTAATTTTAAGGAAGGAAGGATTTTCTGGAAGCGTAACTCTTGTTGGCAGTAAAACTGAAGGTTATACCCAACTTGTGTTGTTTGATGTAGTAGGCAGAGAGGAAGGCAGGAAGCCAATCAGCATTTCATACGACTCCGTATTCTCTAACACTTACACAATAAATGATGCAATTAATGAGGCATTGAAGATAAGAGGGGCTGAGAGAGTGGAGATTCCGGCAACTGCGCAGGAGGCTTATAATGAAGCAGTCTCAGCATATTGGGAAGTTGTGAATACTTTTCCATTCCTAGAGATAGAGGATGAGCAGGACAAGGCCACCCATCAATTTTGGGCAGTAAAAGCACTTCGAGGAATCGTAAGCTTAAGCGATCACTTTATACAGCAAAGCTTGAATGTACAAAGGGCTAAGGATGAAAAGATAAGGGCTCTTACTTACTTGAAGGAAAATTATGCGGAACAATTTACAAGAGAAGATGAGCAGGAACTTAATAGACTCTTTAATTATGATGTGAGTAAGGCCACAGATTCTTTGCTTGAAGATTCCAATACTATAGTGGTATCATTACAGAAAATTAATTTCCCAAAAAATAAATTTACTGAATTCTCTCTTGATGGTACTTACTCTGGGGATATATTTTCAGTAGGTAAGCTTTTTGAAGGTTCTGAGTTAGGAGCCTTGAGTAGTGTAGAAATTTCTGACATTTCAGCTAATCAAGTTACCTTCAACATAGGAAGTGCTCCTAAAACTTTAGGAATCGGCCAGCAAGAAACTTTCGGGGGAATTACATTCAAGTTAATTGATACGCCAGAGACCGAAGAAATAACAACGACAGAAGGAGAAAGAACTACCTCAAAAGTCAGAAAAGCAAAACTTGAGATTTCAATCTCAAATTCACGCGCAAAACTAAAGGAAAATGATTACTTTCTTGGCTGGAAAGTGGA
Organism: Candidatus Woesearchaeota archaeon; assembly: GCA_964361585.1. Taxonomy (GTDB): domain Archaea; phylum Nanobdellota; class Nanobdellia; order Pacearchaeales; family UBA12030; genus CAYIBB01. The sequence goes on from CAYIBB010000002.1 coordinate 13,866, forward strand.
TAGCATTAATCCTGACACTGTGATTTTGAAAAAGGAACAATCCACTAAGTTCTTGCGCAAGGGAATCAACAAAGTTGCATTTCCTCCATCTCTTGATATTACTGTACTTAATTTGAATATTCCCCGTGAAGTAAGCTTAAGTGTGGTTCCATACACTATTGGAGGCCGTTCTACAGTTTCATTCGATCTACATGTTGCTGTCGAGAAAAGGCTTATTAAAATAGGACCTAAGGCTGCGGCAGAACAGGCAAACAAAACTAGAGAAATTTCAGCGCAGATAAAGAAAATCACTGACAGTTTAGGCAATTCTATTGAGACTGGAAAACAAGCATGCTTTGCAACTTATTCTGCCCTTCTTCTAAAAAACTTTGTACAGAGCTATAAGGGAGAAGCTGTTGCAAGAAAGCGAGTTATGGATTCATTCAAAGATGAATGCAAAGACAAAGTAGGATTTAACAAACAGTATAATAATTATCATGAATGCTTCCTTGCGCAGGAAAATGAGATTGAGCGTGCAGTTGGAGATATGCAAAAGGCTATTGATAAGACTGATGCATTGTTGAAGGAAGTGACTGTAAAGAAAGAAGACATCACTGAAGTTGATCCTAATAAATTGAAAGAAGTTCTAAAGAGAGAATTCCCGAATGTTGATATTGATGAACAAATAAACACTATTTCAAGGTATGAGGAAAAAGCAGGCCATGAAATCTTGTTGCCAAGTGAAGTTAAGGAATTGGTATTTACACTTTCTGCAAATAAGGAATTTTCTGATGAGAAAGATGGAAGTGTGTTGCGAGAAGATTACAAAGTAAGGACTGATAATAAGGTTAATTTCTATAATGAAAATGCAGAGGAATTTACTAAAGTACTTGCAGAGTACGAAGAATTTAAACAGAAACTTAAAGATCAGAGCATAAGTCCAGACATGTCTGATCCAGAGCTACTCAATTATTTCCTTGAGATTAGGCAGCAGCAAGGAACACTTTATGCTCCTCAAGCTATAACATCAGGAGGAAAAACTTACGTCTACGTGTATCAAACTAAAGAATGGAAAGAGGCAGAGCGAGAAGGTAATACATTAACTTATACGATAGAAAAAGATGAAAAGAAGGAAAAAATTACAATTCCAATTAAAACCTCGTGTGTTGATCAAAAAGAAGGATATCAGATTCAGTATTATGGTTCAGGAAGTAATAGTGGATTGCCTGCAGTAGTTCCATTTCCCATTGAAAGTGGAGAAGGGTACATTAAAGTTAACAAGTATGATAGCAGCGGGAAGCCTCTCGAGACTTTATTGCATGTTCCTATAGCAGGAGATTGTCAGAACATTTTTTACAGAGCAGGTCAAGATATTCCTTCTGTATGGAAGAACTCCATAGATAAAGGACTTGAGGCAGTAAGAATTGCTACTCTTGTTCAGATGAAAGAAGCAGGAAGAAAGGCTTTCATCTTTGGCAAGGCATATCCCATAGGAAGGCAGATTGTGGAAGCTCCTTCTGCTCAATGTGAGGATTTCATGTCTATAAGCGACTGCGAAATTCTTTTTCAAGTATGCGATCCTGTAATGTGTCCTAGTTCAAGATGTAACTTTGGAGGAAGATGGCAGGTTTCAGATGTTGTGCAGACAGGAGTTATAGGCAGTATCGCATTATGTGCTCCAAACTTCCCACATCCAGTACTTCCTGTATGTTTACCAGGGGTTAGGGCAGGGCTTCTTAATTATGCGAGCATTTTAGATGCGTATGCCCAGTGCCTTGATGAATCTCGTACCTCAGGAAAAACCACAGGAATTTGTGATCAAATCCGCTCCATTTATACCTGCGAGTTTATATGGCGAGAGGGAATGGCAATTGCAAATGCAGAAGGAGGACTTTTCGATATACTTTCAAGAACCTTATTCGGAGCCCAAAAAGGAGGCGGCGAGTATCTTGCATTCAAAGAAAACTTTGACAGAGTGGGAGAAAGTGTGAAATTCTTTACTTCCCAATATGCTGCAACTGCCTTCCAAGCATTCAGAGCAAGAAGCGGGGAAGAAGTTGGAAGTTTCATTTGCAAGGCTGCATTCTTCGGCAGACTTCCAGGAATAAGTGGAGTGTTTGAAGACCTAAGTAAGCCAGAAAGCCCTCCTCAGTTTTATGGCTTCTTCGAGGAAATTCAACATTCAAGTGTAAGCACTCTTGGAGTATCTACTTTGTCAGCACCTCAATCTCAGTATAAGGTATTCTTTCACATTTTCGCAGGGGAAAATAAAGGAGTCTTCTACCGAGTTTACTTAACAGATCCTGTGCCTGTTCCAGGATTCTTTACAGCGCCTATATTAATAATTCCTCGTCCTGAGACGCAGGGCTTTATTCCTGCAAATCAGTTTAAAGACGAAACTCTCGATTTCCTCGCAACTTCAGGATACAGACAGCTCTGTGTAGAAATTGATGGAGTTCCTTACTGTGGCTTTAAGCAAACAACTTCTGATTTCCTTGTGAACTTTCTTAATGACAAGTACTTGAATGAACAGCTTAGTAAGAAAGTGACTAGTGCGCAGGAATGCATTTCTGGATCAAGCAGCCTACTTCCTTTGATTCCAGGAACTAATTTTGGATTGAGTGCAGGAGCTACAGAGAGCATCGAAGGAGGTGTGTTGCGAAGAGGTATTACTCGTGTGTGCAGCGAGGAAAATCCCGGTAAGGGAACAAACCCTGAAAGATGGGCTCAAGCGGGGAGTTGTGGAAAGGTCCAGAATAAAGAACTTACATGTTGGCTTGATACCTCATCTGTAAAGGGAGCCATCACAGATCTCAAGTTTGAAACTGCAGTATTGCAAGATGCACAACAATTCAACACGAAGTTCCTAGAGGAAGAGGGATTTTTCACTCCTGAAAAAACTGAAAGCGAGATTGAGAATTTGAGAGGCTTATTGCAGAATGCTAAAAGAAATGAGAATGCAGTTCTCAAGGGAGAATTCAAGCCAAGTTCTGCACAGGAAAGTTACCGAGAAGTTTTAGGAGCTTCACAAGTTCTTTTCGAGAAGACTTTAAATCCAGAGGCAAAGGCTGAAGCTAAGCTGACAGTAGCAGATGCAAATGCAGGCATAGCAAGAATTGTGCTTCAGGAGCAGATTATTGCTTACAAACAAAAGTTAAGAGAAAGAGTAGAGCAGGAAGCTGCAAGCCAATCCACACAGACAACTCCCCCTCAACCAACAACAACTCCTTCGATCCCCGCCACACCGACTACACCAACTCCAACTCAACCAACACCAAGTGAAGAAATTGTGGAAAAGCAGATAGGAAATGTGCGGGCGGGAGATACTTTTAAGGTAGGACAATTTGACTTTAAATTAATAAGAATGGAACAAGAGGTAAAGGATAATTTAGCCACCAATGAATTTGCTGCTGTTTTAGAAGTGGAATTTAATGGAGAATTATTAAGATGTTACGATACACCAATTCCTCAGTTTGGTGCATTAAGGCTTAAAAGTGATGGTACTATAGATTATGGGTTAAATAAAAATATAGATCCAGAATGTAAAGACATAAGTTTCAAAGATGTTAGAAATACCCAATTTGCAATTGCTACTGCAGTCGTAACAGTTAAAATTTCTAAGGAAAATGAAATATCTAGTGGTAGCAAAATTAAATTTGATAGTGATACAGATGAAGAATTTACTGTAAGAATGGGTAGTAAATACTTTATAATCAAATTCAAAGGATTTGATAATAAGAGACATCCTGATTTAGGACGAGATGTTGGTGTTGCTATGCTCGAATTAAGAAGAGGAACTACTGCAGGAATTCAATATCTTGATTGCTGGAAAGGCCAAGGCATTGAAAGAAATGTTGTAGTATCAGCTGTTCCAACTTCTTCAACATATTTTGGAGATACTATATGGCAAGGATCAATTCCTAATTTTGATGGGATTGATCAAGCATTTTGTAGCGAAATATCCTTTGAGGACATCAAAGTTAATCTGAATGAGAATTCTATTGAAGCCACTATAGATCTAAAGTAATAGTAAAATAATGCAGGGAGCAGAGAATCTTAAGCCCTTTCTAGTTCTTCAATAAGCTGTATATAAAGTTCTTGAGAAATTCTAAAGCCAAAGAGGAGTAATTTATTTATTAATTCTAATGCTTCTTTTTTATTTATTAAACTTTTTCTATATGCTATCAAAATCACATAAAGTGTACCTTTAACATTAAAACCAAAACTTTCAGCAATTGCTCTAGCAGAAGCATCATCAACAAGAACAAGGGAGGGCTTTAGTTTTTTTGCTAAACTTATTAAAGCTACTTCTCCTAAATCTAATTCAGGAACAAATTTTTCTAATTCTTTGTCTTTTTCAACAGATTTTATTTTAATCCAACCTTTCTTTATTGCTTCTTCAATAACAAGAGCATCAGCAAATTTTTCTTCTTTCCCTTTTAAAATTTCTTTACAAACCTCTTCTGGAATAAGAATAGAAGTGAAAAGTTTCTTTAATAGTCCTAGTCTACCGAGTTTAGATAAATAAATTAAAGGACTTGCATTTGAGATTATCATATCATGCTAAGGCCTTCAAATCCTCTTTTAACTCCTTTTGGCCATATTGTGCAGGCACTTTTCTCTCTCTTATAATTTCCATCATCTTCCAAAGGGATATACCAGCAAGTCTTGCAGCCTTCCATAATGTGGTTTTTCCCTCTTTATAGAGCTTAATTGCTTCTTCAATCTTTTTTTCTTTTATACCTAAAACCAATAGTTCTCTCATAATCTTAGACTTGTCTTTACCCTCAACTTCTGAGAGTTTTTTTATTTCCATATCAACTTCTAAAGGTAACCTAAAGGTCATCAACTTCCCTTTCATTTTTCTTTTAATATTACAAAATATATAAAATGTAATATATTTAAACTTTTTGTTAATGCGGGGAACAGGATTCGAACCTGCGCAGGCACTAAGCCACTAGGTCCTAAGCCTAGCCCGTATAGTCTAATCCTTTTTTTTACGATTTTAGATTATTTGACCACTCCGGCATCCCCGCATTCGTTGAGAATTGCAACATATATAAAAAACTACCTCCCCCACTAGAAAAATATAAATATAACCATCATTATAGTTATTATAACCTAAATTAAGGTTATTTTATATGTAAAATGAACTTACACAGATTTTTAAAAGAAAATGTAGGAGCCAGAAAAATATTTGGCAGAAGAGAACTAAGAATTATTGAGAAGCAGTTAATGGGAGTTAACTTAACACAATCAGAAAAGAATAGGCTTTCAAGGGATATAAGAAAGAAGTTTGAGTTTATTAATAAAGTTTCAAGATTTGAAAATGAATTTGAATTAAAAAAGGGAGCAGAAATTAAGAGAATTATAGAAGAAACGAGGGAAATTATCTTATCCAACACTTTGTTTAAGAAAATCCAAAAAATCATTCTATACGGTTCAGTTGTTGAGAATAAATTAACTTTCAGATCGGATATAGATATAGCAGTTCAATTTGACAATATAAATTTAAAAGAGGCTACTTTATTCAAAAAAACAATTTCTGGAAGAGTAAGTCAGAGAGTCAATGTAGAAGTTTATAATTATTTACCCCAAAAAATCAAGAAAGAAATTGACATTAAAGGGAAAATTATCTACAAAAAATGAGGATTAGAGATAAGAAGAGGCTTTTGACATTTTAGCCAACGAAGGATTAATCTCAAGTAAGCTGGCTACAAAATTAAAAGATGCCAAAGGAATGAGGAACATCATAGCCCATGAATATGGAAAGATAGATGATAGAATCGTATTTAATTCAATTACTAAAGAATTAAGGAGTGATGTTATAGAGTTCCTCACGAGTATAGAAAAAGCTAAATAGCAATTTCACTTCTTATCTTTCTTCTTCCAATTCCACCTATAAGTACGAAGTCTAGAACTTTTACCAAAGCCGCATGATGAGCAAATTCGCTTCTTTTTGTGAAATGCAACTTTCCCACAGCGTCTGCACTTAAGATGCAGTTTTGCTCTTCCTCGCTTTCCTAATGTTGGTGTTCCTTTCGTCATTTTTCAAATTATCCCTCGAGAGATTTCCACAAGTTCTTTTTCATAAAACCTTTCCTAAATATCTTTTTATAAAACATATTTTTCTTTGATGAAACTTTCTTTCCAAGAAAGTTTCTAATCAACAGAAGCAGGGCTAATAAATATTATTGTATCTCCTCTAACAAATGTAAGACCTAAATTCTTGCGCAACTCTCCATTGATCATCTCCTTGGTATTATCAAGAATTATGTTTATATGGATATCAAAAGCTAGGAGTTTCCCAACTAATTGCTTTTCATTCTTAAGCTGCACAATAACTTCTTTACCCTTAGTCTTATTAAGAAGATCTAAAGGACGCTCAAAACTATTCATAGCTCTTCCTCAATATTTATTCTTATAAACCTTTCTGTATTCTATCATATGTGTTAGAAAGATATTTAAATTTATCACATCTATTTTTTAAAGTCTTTGGCATTCTTGCTAACTAGTGAAGCAATTTAATGAGTAATTTAAATGATTAATTGTAAAAGTTAAAATGAGAAAAGGAAAAAAAACATCTGGTGGAAGATACAAAAAGTATAGAAAGAGTAGACTCTACGAGAGACAGGGAAAGCCCCGACTTGTTAGACTTGGAAAGGAAAAGAAAAAAGCTCTCAAAACAATAGGTGGAAATCTTAAAACGGTATTGTTAGCAACCGATAAAGTAAATATCATAGATCCCAAAACGAAAAAGTCTCAGACCATTCAGATTAAGAATGTTCTCGAAACTCCTGCAAATAGATTCTGGGCAAGAAGAAACATAATCACAAGAGGCACAGTAATCAATACTGAAAAGGGCAAAGCAAAAGTCACGAACAGACCTGGACAGGAAGGAAGTGTGCAGGCTGTTTTGATGGAGTAAACCTTGGCATTCTCAAACCTTTAACAAAACCTTTTTAAATCTTTCTACTAAAAGGAAACATTTATAAAGTTCTAGCGTGTAAATATTATAAATCTTCTCGAAAACTAACGTAACTTTCTAGTTACATGGGTTTTGGGTTGAGAGGGGAAAATGGTATTTATCAAAAAGTGCCCAGAGTGCAGTAGCATAAACCTCATATACGAGGGTGAAAGAGGAGAGATTATTTGTAAAGATTGTGGTCTCGTTATAGAGGAAAAGATGCTTGATCTTGGTCGCGAGTGGCGACAGTTTGAGGAAGGAAAAATTCGAGGTAGGGGAGGAGCTCCTTTAACACTTCAGAAGTTTGATAAAGGCTTAACTACTAATATTGGCGAAGGCTCTGATATTTATCAGCTTGCAGGCGAAAAAAGCCGAAAGAAATATTTTAGATTAAAGAAATGGCAAGAACGAGTTTCTACTTCAATTGAAAGGAATCTAAGACTTGCATTGGCAGAGCTTAGAAGAATTTCTACTTACTTACATTTGCCTAATCATGTAAAGGAAGAAGCCTCTCGAGTCTATAATCTTGTCTTGCAGAGAGGCCTCGTACGAGGAAGAGGAATGGAATCTGTGATTGCCGCCTGCATCTACGCATCCTGCAGAACTTATGGCATTCCAAGAACTCTTGATGAGCTTGCATCTGCTTCCGACATTGAGCGAAAGGAGATAGGAAGAACATACAGATTCATTGTAAGGCATCTTGCAGTAAAGATAAATCCTTCATCTCCCAAGGATTATATTTCTAGATTTGCAAGCATTCTGCATTTATCACCTAAGACACAGAATGATGCTCTCAAGATTTTAAGAAGAGCTGAGAGGGGTGAACTTACAAGTGGTAGAGGCCCAGCGGGAATTGCTGCGGCTGCTCTTTATGTAGCAGCTCTTCTTAATAATGAGAAGAAGACGCAGAGGGAAGTGGCAGATGTTGCTGGCATTACTGAAGTAACAATACGCAATCGCTACAAGGAGCTTTTAGAGAAGCTTGACTTGACTGATAAGGTCAAAGAGAAAGAAACGGAATTGAAGTGACCTTAAGGCTAGGGAAAATGAAAAGTCAAACTGTAACTCAAACACAAACAAAAGTAAAGATTGAAGGCAAGACTGGACTTCCAGTATATGAGGCAAGACCACTAGTAGATCCAGTAGTTCCAATAGTAGGATTTTTCGGAGGCGAGCAAGGAAAAGAAGTTCTTAAAGAATTCCAAGAAAGAGCAAAAGCAGACTACAATTCAGCCAAAGCTTTAGATATCCTTTCCTACGAAGACAAACTTGCAAAAGGCTCAAACCCATTCGCAGTAGTACTACTAAATCAAATTCTAAGGCAAGAAGGACTAAGAACAGCAGATCAAGCAGACCTTGAAGAAGCACTAAGATTAAATGCCCTTCCTCTAAAGGGACATTATGAAGATACAGCCCTAGTCCTAAGAAATGATAAAGAATCAAACAAATATCTAGCAGAATACTTAACAGCTCAAGTAAAAGAAAGAAACCCTAAAATAAAAATGCCAGTAATGACTCCTTTATATGGACTAGAACTAGTAAATGATCAAAATTCAGATTATGCCCTTTCATTTAAGTTAAGAGATGATGCAGAAATAATCTATGCTCCTATACTAAACAAACAAGGAAGATTCTCTTCTGAAGATATAGATCCAGGAACAGGACTACCAACAAAACTTGGCATGGGAGATAGAACTCTACATACAATTCAACATGGCCTTTCCGGGTTGGGTCTCAACAGGTACTTGGATGTGGACTCCGATTGGGGCAACTTGGCGAACTCGAGTTCGGATGGTCGGGTAGTTGTGGTGCAAGAGGGCGGCGAAGCCACCGCGCAAAATTTGGTTGGATTTAATAATATTCTTAACGCAATTCAGCAAGGGAAAATCTTTAAATCTCCCAGTGGAAAAGTTTACGTGCCTCTTGATCCAGAAGTTGCCAGTGAAATTCAAGGCTAATTGAGCTTTCACTTAACATCCAAACTCAAAAAATCCTTTGCCATCAGCGTGTTAGGGAATAGCTTCTTTACCTCTTTCAGAAGTAAAGGTTTTTCACTTTCCTTATAGCGGTCACTCATATGCGTAATTACGAGTTTCTTCGCTCTTGCCTTCTTCGCAATTTCTCCTGCTTGCCTTGCAGTCATGTGACTATATTTCTTGGCTTTATCCTCCAATTCATGTGAAAATGTGGCCTCACTTACAACTAAATCAGCATTCTTTGCAAGCTTTACTGCCTCGCTGCAGTAAGCAGAATCAAAAATGAATGCCGCACTCTTTCCTTTCCTTACAAAAGTCACATCCCTCGATTTGATTTTCTTTCCATTATCCACAACATCTTGCCCTCTTTGGAGCTTCCCTATTAAAGGCCCGGGAAGATTAAATTTTTTTATTTTCTCGAAATTTACTTTTCTAAAATCCTTTTCTTCAAACCTATAGCCGAGGCAGTTGTAATGCTTTAGTTTTAATGCACTTATAGTAAAATCTTTCTCATCCACGAATTTGCCTTGCCTTACCTCATGAACCTTGAAGTTAATTTTTCCTGATAACATAAAAGCTTTTATCATATTGTTCATGAATTTTTTACTTCCATTTGGGCCATAAATCTGCAACTCTCTGCCGTAGTTACCAAAAGCCAAAGTCTGCAGAAGTCCTGGGATTCCTAAAACATGATCGCCATGCCAATGTGTAATCAGAATTCTTGTTAACTTAAAAGGATTCAGCCTTGCTACCTTGAACTGCCTCTGTGTTCCTTCTCCACAGTCTATAAGGATGTTCTCATTCTTATAACTAAGCAAAATCGAAGTATGGCTTCTCTCTAAAGTTGGAACTGCACTCCCTGTTCCTAGAAATGTAATTCTCATACATTTAAGAAGAAATTTACCTTTTAAATTTTTTTAATAGTGAAATTTAAATAATGCTTTTTGGTAATTAAGTAATACTCCAAATAAAATGAAAGGAAAGATCAAGCAAGTAGAGATTAAACAGAAACCTGAAAAGGAAAGACAAGAGCATCATGTAAAGGAAAAGATAAAGCCTTTCAAGGCAACAATTGTAGGGGAACGCATTGTGAGTGTGGATAAGGAAGCCAAGAGACTTTATGATATGAGTAATTTTGGCGAAATTGCTGAGGATAAGGTGTACTATTCGCTTGTTGAATCTCTCTACCTTTTAGAGAAGAAGAAAATTAAAATCTATGATTGTAGAAAGGCACTGAATTTTGATGTTTTACTCAAGAAAGCCAGCACATTAGAACCTAACTTTTATACCCGCTTTAGAGTATTTAGAGATATGAGAAATAAAGGATACATAATTAAGACTGCACTCAAATTCGGAGCTGACTTTCGTGTCTATGACCGTGGAATAAAGCCGGGTCAGGAACATGCGCGATGGATTCTCTATCCAGTCTATGAGGGCTCACATTTGACATGGCATGAATTTGCCGCTAAGAATAGAGTTGCACATTCAACAAGAAAGAGACTCCTTATGGGTGTTGTAGATGATGAGGGAGATGTTACTTACTGGGAAATTAGATGGATGAGGCCTTGAAACTCTAAGAAATCCCTCCTTGAGAGTTTCATTAAAAAGATAAGATGCAGAAGACAGATTTTGTTGCAATTAAAAATAAAATTTACGAGGAAATCACAATAAATGGTCCGAATTTTTCCTCTGCCCTAGCTATAAAGCTCGGCATTCCCTCATTGTTTGCTTCTGCTCTATTTTCTGAATTAGTAAATGAGAAAAAGCTTAAAGTAAGTTGCATCAAGGCTGGCGAGAGCCCTTTATATTATGTTGAGGGGCAAGAAACTAAATTAGAAAACTTTGTGGGTTATCTTACAGAAGAGCAGCAAAAGGCTTATAAGCTCTTGAGCGTTAAGAAACTCATACTTGATGACTCTGAGAGGGTGGAAATTAGATATGCTCTTAGGAATCTAAAGGATTTTGTTGTTCCATTAAAGGTTAGATCTTCTGACTCTGAGAGATTATTTTGGAAATGGTACAAGGTTTCCAATGACGAGGTAATGAGTACAATAAGGAAAATAATGATTAAACAAGTGAGCATTAATGAGGGAAGAAAAACTAATTTCAGAAGGAAAAATTTAAAAAGTTAAGATGGGTAGAGTAAAATCATTGCAGATTAAGCGTGAAGCTCGTAAGTTGCTTGATGAGTACCCTAAAGTATTTACAAGCGATTTTGAAAAAAATAAAGTCCTTGTCACGAAGTTACTTTATACGTCTAAGAAAATAAGAAACTCAGTTGCAGGCTATATTACAAGACTTGTAAGAAAACATGCTAATGCCTAGTGCATTAATTACTAAAAATTTCAGGAGGTGAAAATGGCAGAAAGAACAAGTAGCGCAGAAAAAGGAAATGACCACACAATTTTTATTGGCAGTAAGCCCTTTATGAACTACGTGACTGGGGTGGTAATGCAATTTACCACGCAGAGTGCCAAAGAAGTCGTTGTCAAGGCAAGGGGCAAGTTCATTGCGAGAGCAGTAGATGTGGCAGAAGTTGCACGCAAGCGCTTCCTTAAGGACAGTATAGATATAAAGAACATAGCTATAGACAGCGAAGAATTTGAAGACAAAGATGGAAAGCGAGTTAAAGTGAGTACAATCGAAATTACATTAGAGAAAAAATAAGCAAAGTTTTATTTTTGTTTTTTATTTTAATTTCTTGCTTCTTTAATTAGTGCTTCAAGTCCTTTATCTAAATATTCTTGGCTGTTATATGCTTTAGCTCTAGCCTCGACCTCTTTCAATGGCAAAATCAATCTACAGTAATCTTCAAGATCACCCCACCCATAAATTCTCTTTCGTAATAGTCTAACTATTTGGACCTCATCCCCCAAAGTCCGAGTTTCAGTAATAACCTCTACACCACATCTTTCAGCAAGAACTTGAAGTTGTGTAGGATCTTCCTTTATTGGGGCATTTAATGGATAAACAGGAGTTGTCACAACATGAGGAAAAGTATCACTAACATTTATATATCCCATCTTTTCACCTCTAATTAAAACCATTATATCTCCATATCCATTTTTCCCCTCCACATTTATATTTTTCTTTCTTGCTAAGTAACTTATTATACCATCTTTAGAGATATCTCTATACTCTTCTTTCCTTCTTGCTAACAATGTTATTATATTCAACACCCTTTCCATTTTAAATTATAAAAGAAGTATGTAAATACATAGCCAAGAGATATATAAATTTTCCGCATGCCTCGGGGGGGATTCGAACCCCCGACTTCTGCCTTACTCAAAAAATTCATGAGAGCAGCGCTCTACCAACTGAGCTACCGAGGCGTAAGTAGAAAGAAAAATAGAACCTTATAAAATTTTACTGCATTGACTGCCTTATCGCTTTTATTAGTTCCTTTGCCTCACGTTCTCCATAAACATAATCTTCTCTTGTGCGCCTGCTAAGTGTTAGTTCGTCTCCCCTATACCTTGGAATTATATAAAGGAGTATGCATAACAACTTGTCCAGCATTGATTCCATTGTTCTGCACTATATTAAATTCCTTAAATCCTGTGGCTTTCAAAACTGCAGTGCTTACTTTCTTAATTACCTTTGTAATCTCCTCGAGAGTTGAGTCAGGAATTTCTTGTAAGGTTACATAATGAGTCTTTGGAGTAACTAAAACATGACCTTTATTCACTGGAGCTATATCTAAAAGGCGATTACTTTATTATCTTCATAAACAATATTTGAAGGGATCCCTTTATCTACAATCTTACAGAATCTGCAGTCTGACATTTTTCTTTTGACGAAACTTCCACCAAATTATTTTGATTGAACTTTTTCTAAAAGTTCATATGGACTCGCCGGGATTCGAACCCGGAATCTCTCCCCAGCCAAGGGAGCATTCTTTAACAAACTTTTCACGCTTTTTTCAAAAAGTTTACCGTTGAACTACGAGCCCTATACTTAGATAATCAGATGTTAATTAAAATCTTACGGATGTTAAGAATGCACAGGAATTTCAGGCACCGAGACCAATAAGCCAATTAAAAAATCTTATTATATAAGGTGACAAGTTCAGGATAATAAAAAATAAGCTTATTAGTGTCACAGATTTGAAGATGAAATTCTTTTTCTTTTCATCCTCCGTAATATAACCGAGAACAACATGGAACATTCTTCCACCATCTATGGGGCCTAAAGGTAGTAAATTGACTAGAGCAATTCCTAGACTTAGAACGAAGAGCCACAAGAAAAGTCTCTGAACCCATATAAGTATTGCAAAAGATGTCTTGGAGTTTTCTGACTTTGGCTTAGCCTCAACTTCTATACTTATTCCAATATAACCCTTAGTCTTATTTTCAGGATTTTCCGCCGTTACGAGATTGAAATTACCTTTGTCGGTAATAATATTGAGTTTTTGATTAGGCTTTAGTGTTTCGAAAATTCGCGAGATATTCTCAGCTGGCATTCCACCAATTTCCTTAATGAGCATGCCTTTTCCAAGCCCTGCAAAATCTGCTGGCGTATTATTCACAACTTCCGTAATTCTTATATCAAATGTGGAAACTGAAAGTACCGCTGGCGTTAAAATGAAAAGTAAAACTATAAGGAATACTAAACCTGTTACAATATTTGATGTACTACCAGCCGCGAGCACTGCCAATTGCTCAGGTTTTTTCTTTTTCGCAAGTTGTTTTTCATCAGGCTCTACGAATGCTGCAGGTATAGGTCCAAGGAAGGCGAAGCCGCTGCTCTTAACTTTTACTCCATAAAGTGAGGAAAGGAAAGCATGCGATAACTCATGAATTACAGCCACAACAAAAATACCTATAATCCAATAAGTGAACAGCAAAGTGGGCAATCCTGGAATATGTACAAAGGGTAAAACAGGAGCCACTACTGGTTGTGCATTTGGCTTAGTCAAAAGATTGATACCGCCAGTAACTAGGACATAAGAGATTATGATCATTCCGACAAAACCTAAAATTATGCTAAGATAACCGAAATAGCGAAAAAATCTCGGAAATCTTCCAGCCGCTTTTTTCGAGAAATTTATGCCAAGCTTAGTTCTGTAAAGTGCCATTAATCCTTGAAATTGAATATTCTTGCGATTCCTCACATAAAGAACTAGTAAGAGCGCAATAAATACAAACATAAACACAAGATCATAATTTACCATATTTGTCTTTCTCTTCCTTACCTCTTTATTTTCTTCTACTAATAGGCCTGAAAGCTTTGCCTCCACATTTCCTGCATTTCACTTTGCCTTCTAAAATCTGCCTTGGTGCAGATCTTTTCTTTAGCGAGCAGCGCTTACATACAAACACATTCTGGAAAAGCCTTTGTTGCGCAACTGGAATCTTTGCCATCTTAATTATTTCTTATTTTTCTTTCTAATACTCATATTATATTTAGTATCTCTTAATCCTTCCTCTTAATTTAAATATTTACTGAGATAGCCCCGCCAGGATTTGAACCTGGGTTCCAGGCTCCAAAGGCCTGTGTGCTTAGTCTGCCTTTTTTCCAATTAAATCTTAGGAAAAAGATTAATTGACCGCTACACCACGGGGCTTTATAAAACTTCGCAGAATTAATTTATAACTCTTTCTTTTGATTAGTTAATGAGCCGCGTTAGTTCTTTATTTCCGATATCCTTTCTATAATGAAATCCGCCTGAGACTTTTATTTTCGAAGCTGCTTCATAAGCTAATTTTTGTGCTGTGTTAATTCCCTCTTTCGAGTATGCTGTTACTTCAAGTACCCTCCCACCATCAGTTACTATTGATCTCCCTTCAATTTTTGTTCCGGCGTGAAATACTTTTACATTTTCAATTTTTTCAGCTTCTTTTATTCCCTCTATTTGCAAACCTCTTTTGTACTCGTACTCATTTGGGTATCCCCTCGAAGCTAAAACAACACAACATGCTGCACCTTGATTGTATTCTAATTTAACCTGTTCTAACTTCCTTTCTAAAGCAAGATAAATTACCTCACAGAGATCACCTTTTATTAAGGGCGCTGTAGGTGGCCATTCAGGGTCTCCCAATCTGCAATTAAATTCAAGAACTTTAGGACCTTCCCGTGTCATTATCATACCAGCATAGAGAAATCCTATAAACTCAGCTCCCGTCTCCTTCATCCTTTGAACTGTTGGTGTCATTACCTTTTCAGTAACTTCCCTTATTCTCCAATTCGGCATTATTGAAGTTGGACCATATGCCCCCATACCTCCCGTGTTTGGACCTTTATCTCCATCGAGTAACCTTTTATGATCTTGTAATGAAATCTCAAGTGGAAGAACTTTATCGCCATCAGATATTCCAAAAATTGAAAATTCTTCTCCAAACAATCTTTCCGAAATTAATACCTCTCGCCCATATTTCTCTACGTGAGAAGTAATTTCCTCTAAAGCCTGTTTTTTTGAATCACACACTAAAACTCCTTTTCCTCTTGTAAGTCCTCTAGATTTAATCACAATTCCATCAGAAGTTGCTCTCTCCTTTATCGCCATAACTGCTTCTTCTATTGTATAACATTTTATAGAATCAGCCTGCAGAATATTTAATGCATTCATTAAATCATATGAAAAGAACTTATCCGATTCCAATTTAGCTGCTGCTTTTTTTGGACTGAAAATTCTATCTAATCCTTGTGAATTGAAATAATCAACTATTCCATCGACTAAAGGGGCTTCTGGACCAACAACACACAAATCGATCTTTTCTGATCTAATTAACTCTACTAAATCTTGGAAATTTTCTCTTCGTATGTCAATATGGATATTTCTTCCTTTCCCCTCTTCAGTTCCTCCGTTTCCTGGAGCATACAAAACATTAGACACTTCTTTGCTTTGGCCTAATTTCCAACCCAAAGCATGCTCCCTTCCACCAGATCCTACGATAAGTACCTTTGCCATTTACCTTAGATTCATTTTTTCTTTCCCTTGTATCTCCCTCTAGATTCAACTTTCTCTAGTCTGTTAACAATATCCTTACCATTAATTTTAACATACTCCTTTATTACATGATTAAAAACTCCTTCCGCTACTTTGTAATGTTTGCTATTGAGAGCCTCTTTCAACAAGTGAAGATCGACTGCCTTATCCTCAATCTTCGAAGAAATAAACGCTAGTCCGAAGTCAATGAAATACACATTCTTATCTTTTAGAATCATATTTGAGGTAGTTAAATCACCATGAATCACATTGTGCTTGTGTAATATCGCAATACTCTTCCCAATCTCCTGTGCCTTGGTTTTTCTTCCGTCCTCGTTTAGCTTCTCAAGAGTTTCGCTAAGTAAATCTCCATCAATAAATTCCATAACTATCTCGTAGTCACCTAATTTCACGAGACGGGGAATATTGATTAATTGAAAGACTTTTCCCATAATCTTATACTCACTTTTAGTTCTCTGTTTCCTTAATATAACATCCAAATCTTTGTACCTGTAACTTTTTTGAAGTCTTCTCTTAATTAATAAATTTTCATCCCGAAAAAGAACAGCTTCAGCACCTCTTGCAATCTCTTTCACCATTTCAAAAACCAAGCAAAATTTTTGTATATAACATATAAACGAAAGATATTTAAATAAATTTGCAATTTAATTTATAACAAAATAATACATTTCTAACTGAAATGGCAAAGAAAAGAAGGAAGAAATAAAAGAGAGGTAACTAATCTTCTTTGAAGGTTAGATATAAAAGGTATACCTTATACCAAATTTTCTTTTTATTTTTTTAATTAGTAATGGGTTAATACTAAATTCTATCTAGTTAGGTTTTTTGGTTAATACTCAAAAAAGTTTAAGCCAAGGACTAGATCGCAATTCTGAACTTCTTAGCCATCTTTTCCAGTTCTCTCTTGCCAAGCTTTTTGCCCTTTGTAATGCCAAAGAATTTCTTAACTAGCCTGTATTGCTTAATCATCTCTCTAATCTCGGAGATAGGCACGAAACTGCCTCTAGAAATGCGGGACATTCTACTAGAATCCAGAATCTCTGGATTCTCCAGCTCTTTCTTGGTCATGCTTTCAAGTGCATATTTCCACTTTTCCAGCTTTTCTTCCTGTACTTGTAAAAGATTTTCTGGAATTCTGATTTGTGAAAATCCCGGGATCATTTCTGTGAGCTTGCTAAGAGGCCCCATCTTACGCATGGCTTTAAGTTGCTCATACAAGTCTGTAAGTGTAAATTTCCCCTCCTCAAGCCTTTTCTCTATACTTTCGACTTCCTCTTTATCCAGAGAAAGCTTAGTTTTTTCTAGAAGTGTCTGTAAATCACCCATTCCAAGTAATCGTGAAATGAATGAAGTAGGGTCGAATGTTTCTATATCTTGGAGCTTTTCTCCAGTTCCAATAAATAGGACAGGAGCTTTTGTAACTGCGGCTGCTGCAAGAGCGCCTCCACCTTTCGCAGTTCCATCCATTTTTGTTATAAAAATTCCTGTAATGCTACAATTTTTGTGAAACTCTTCCACAAGTCTGCGAGCAGCCTGTCCAATTTCTGCTTGCAAGCTAAGAATTATTTCATCAGGCTTAATTTCTTGCCTCAAGTCTTTTATTTCCTTCACAAGTTCTGCATCTAGTGTATGTCTTCCTGCTGTATCCACAATAACTATGTCAAACTTGCTTGCTTTCTCTTTATACCTACTCCATATTCTGCTAGGGTTTTTTTCTTCTCTATCTGTGAAAGCAGTAATCTTGGCTTTTTCAGCAAGTTGCTCAAGCTGTTGCATTGCGGCCGCTCTATGCGTGTCTAAGCCAATAACACAAACCTTGTAGCCTCTTTTAGAAAAATAGAGCGCGGCCTTCGAGATGCTTGTTGTCTTGCCAGAGCCATAAAGTCCTATAAACATAATTTTGTATGGCTTCCTTGAGATCTTAATTTCCCCTTTTTCGCCTAGTAAATTTGAAAGTTCTTCATGGACAATGGTAATTACCTGTTCTCTTTTGCTAATTCCTGGCTTAGGATCTTGTCTCGCTCTTTCTCTAATTTTCTCGCTCAGTTCATACACAAGCTCGAGGTCAACATCCGCTTCAATCAATGCACGCTGTAAATCCTTGACTAGCTCATCAATTACTTTAGTATCAACAAAGATGCTGGAAGCTACCTTTTTGAGTGCATTTTTTATAGAGCTTCCAAATTTGTCTAGCATATTTTCTGAAAGAATTAGAAGTTTTTAAATTTAAGGAAGGTATTTCAGGATTTCTCTGAAGTCTTCTTCCCCCTTGGGTTGATTTATCACATACGTGCATACTTTCTGCAATTCTAGATCAGCATTAAAGGCAATACTTAATCCTACTGCTTTGGCAAGATGAATATCATTCTTTCCATCTCCAACGAATGCGCATTGCTCTTTCTTTAGCCCATGCTCTTTCATAATAAGCTGCATGAAATCTAGTTTACCTTCATAATCACAAGGAAGAAGATTCCAATGCAGAAGCTTGCCGTTTTTATCCCAGAAGTACTCACAGGCAGCAAAAGCATGATCGATTCTCAAGTCTACTTGTGCTCTATCAGCCTGTGCTTTGAAGCCACCTGAAATTAAAGCAGTTCTATAACTTCTTTTCTTGAGCTCTTGAAATGTTTCTTTAGTCCCTCCATGATACATTATAGAATTCATAACCCTTTCAAAGAAATCTCTTGTAAGTCCATATTTTTGATGAACTCTTATAGTATCCTCCATCCATTCTACATATCCTGCGTATTCCCCAGAATTCCATTTTCTCTTAGTTTCGCTTTCCTCCCTCGCAGCTTCTGGCCCAAGATGTTCAGCTAATAATGTCCATGCACTTGGAGCTGTACGTCCGTGAGTAGCCTTAACTGTTTTCTTAAATATAGTCCCTTCCATGTCGAAGAATGCGAGCCTTAATTTATTCTCTAACATTTTTCTCTTAGCCATTACTCTCACAACCCAAGCCCCTTTAAAATTTTTCTCTTATCAAAGTACTCAAGATCATGATACTTTTGTCCTACTCCTAAAAAGAGTATAGGCCTCTTCGTGACATGGCTAACACTCAGTGCAGCTCCTCCCCTCTCATCTATGTCCGCCTTTGTCAGGACTATTGCATCTGTTCCTACCTTTTCATTAAATAATCTTGCCTGCTCAACAGCATCATTTCCTGTAATACTCTCAGCAACAAAAATTCTTAAGTCGGGCTTTGTGACACGGCAGATTTTTTCCATTTCCTTCATAAGGTCTGTGTTGGAATGCATTCTTCCTGCTGTGTCTACTAGAACAGCCTTTATTCCTTTAGCTTTGGCATGCTTAATAGCATCGAAGGCGACAGCCGCTGAGTCTGATCCATAGTTGTGCTTTATTACTGGAATTTTCAATTTCTCGGCATGATGCTGTAATTGTTCTATACTTGCGGCTCTAAAAGTATCAGAGGCTGCTAAAACAGAGGAAACTTCATTATCTTTCAACATACTTGCTATCTTTGCTATTGTAGTTGTCTTCCCACTTCCATTAATACCAAAGAAAACAATGATATAAGGCTCTTTTTTCTTCTTTATTTCTGCAACTAAGTCAAAGGGCTCCATAAGCACATCAGCTATTGAGTTCTTTAAGGCTTCCCTAACTTCTTCATTAATTCCCTTTCTCTTAAGAGGTTTTCCAACAAGTTCTTTTTTCAAGTCTTCTCGAACTTTTTCGATAACACTAAGAGCAACGTTGTTCTCGAGCATCACTTGTTCAAGTTCCCAGAAAATCTGTTCGAATTGGCCTTCACTTATTTCAACTTTCGTAAATCTTTCCTTCAATCTTTCAAAAAGACCCTTTTTCTTTACCTCAATCCTTTCTTCTAACTCCTCCAGCTTTTCCTTCTTTCCCTCTTTTACTTCTGGAATTCCTTCCTCTCTTAAAGTTTCTCTTATCTCTTCAGAAATACTCTCTTCCTTTTCGAGCTTGCTTTCAACTTCTGCCTCTATTTCCTGTTCCTTTATTTCAGTAATCTTCTTTCCTATTGAAGATATTGCACTTTTTAGCTTTTCTTTAAGAAATTTAAACATTTTTCTCTAGACACAGAATCTTGGATTTATATTTAAATTTTTATAAGAAGAAGTTTAGGAAACTATATAAATTTCTATCCCACACTATTTAGGGGTAAAATGGTTAATTATCCGGAGATTTATGAACTTCTTCGTAGAGAGAAGTATTCTGAAAAGTTGCAGTTCCTTGAGAAAAACTTCCTTACCGAAGTTATTTCATATTTAATAGATAAGCAAACGTTACTTGAACGTGAGAGGGAAGAAAGGCCAGGAATTTTTAATGAGACTATTGAAAAGACCAAAAAACAGCTTGATAATGCTCGTTCAATGATAAGAGAACTTTTTATGCTCCGAGAAAGAAAAGTAGTGGAACTTGCACTACTGGCTTCAAAAACAGGAGTCAGTAAGAATGATCTAGTTAATATGTTGAATAATGAGAAGGAATTATTTAACTCTATTTTGAGTAAGCTCGAGGAGAATCAAAGAAGCCTTTCCCTCGCTCTGGATAATATTAAGGCGCAACTTAAAGACGACAATTTATTAGTACGGTTTAATGAGCCAATTCCTAAATTCGTGGATCTTAATGGTAATGAATTAGGGCCTTTCAATGAAAAGGACGTTGCAAATTTACCTAAGAAAATAGCAGAAACTTTACTTAAGGGCAAAAAAGTTGAATTAGTTAAAATTTAAAAATCTTCTCTACTTAAGATTTTTCTATAATTTCCGACAATATATTAAAAATGAAAATAAAATCAACTGTGAGGAAGTATTGTCCCTTCTGTAATAAGCATACCGAACACAAGGTATCACAGGTAAAAAGTGGAGGGAAGAGAGGAAGTTTGCGAAAAGGTTCTCTCATAAGAGCAAAGAAACGCGGATTAGGAAGGGGCTTCGGAAATTTAGGTAAGTATGGAAGCAAGCCAGCCGTGAGCTCTTTCAAGAGGACTACAAAGTCAAGTAAGAAAATTGCACTACAATTAACATGTCAAACATGTAAGAAAAGTCACATAGCTAACATTCCCCATCGTGTTAAAAGAATTGAGATAAAATAAAACTTTTCTCTCGGGAGATTTCATAAAATAATTAAAAATGATAGAAAAAAGAAAAACAAAAAGCAAATTCTTGCGTGTAAGATGCAAATGCAATAATGAACAAATTATCTTTGGCAAGGCCTCTTCCATAACTAAATGCTTGATCTGCGGTAAAGTACTTTCGGAGCCAGGAGGAGGAAAAATAAATATCAAAGCAAAAATTCTTGAGGTGTTAGGGTAAAATGAATAAAGAATTCCCAGAAGAAGATGAAATAGTCCTTTGTACTGTAGAGCAAATATTGCGTGATTCTATTTTTGTCAACCTTGAGGGATATAATCTTCGAGGAGTAATTCCAATTAGTGAAATAGCTCCCGGTAGGATTAGAAATATTCGCGACTTTGTAAAAGAAAAGAAGAGAATTGTCTGTAAGATACTTAAAATTGAAAGCGATAAGAGGCACATTACACTTTCTCTTAGAAGAGTTACTGTTAGAGCGAGAAAGGAAAAATTAGATGCATTTGAGAAAGAAAAAAACGCAGAAACTATCATAAAGATTTTTTCTGAGAAATCAGCTGTTGAAATAAGTGATAATACTCTTGAAGCATTAAGAGCTAAGTATGGATCCTTGTTTAATTATCTACAGAAGTTACAGGAAGATGAATCTAAAATTGAGGAATTGAATGTAAGTAAAAGTAAATCAAAGGCTCTATTGACTTTAATTAAAGAACGTGTAAAGGAGAAGAGATTCACTGTAAGAATTGAACTCGAGCTTAAAAGCAATTTGCCGGATGCAATAGATAAAATAAAAGAAGTGCTTAAAACTGACGGCATAATAGTGAAGTATATCAGTGCCCCTTTTTATATGTTAGAACTGGAAGGAGCCGATTATAAGGAAGTTAATGCTACATTACAGTCAGCGGCTGAAAAGATAGTTAAGAAATTTAGCAAGTACGGAGAAGCTAAAATAATTGAAAAGAAGTAAAAAGTTCTAGAAGATGTTGTATAAATGCCAAAAATGCACAAATTATACTTTAAAGAGTCAATGTAAGAAGTGCAAAATAAAAACTTTAAGGCCTATTTACAAATTCAAATTTTTCTTCTTGAAGGAAAAAATTTAAATATATCAAAGAATAATAATTGTTTGAAGATGGAAGAAGTTGCGTTCAAAAGAGGGAAAAACTTTCCAAAAAGTATTCGTAACCCTCTATTTGTTGTTGGCTTACCTGGAATAGGAAATGTTGGTAAAATAGTTGTAGATTATGCGGTAGAGCAGCTGAATGCCGAGGAGATAGGAAGGTTTTATATTGACACTCCTCCCATGGTCTTTCCAACTGAGGAAGCTGTTGAATTTCCCTCATTGAAGGTTTACTATAAAGCCTCTGGTGGTAACTCCGTTATCTTTTTGGCTGGAGATTATCAGCCTAGAGATAAAAAGTGTTTTCACTTCTGTAAAAACTTTCTAAATTTATTTAAGAAATTAAAAGGAAAGGAGATATTAGTCTTTGGCGGAGCATCATTGTCAGAGCCTGAAGCATCACCTTTAGTTTACTACATTACGAGCAATGTAAAACTACGCAAGAAGTATTCCTCAATCAATGGAGTTAGATACGCTTTCAGTAATCTTGGCCCAATTGTTGGTGTTGCTGGCGTTCTAGTTGGAATGGCCAAGGAATACGGAGTTGATGCTTCTGCTTTCCTCACAGAAACCTCTGATAAAGAGTATTTCAATACAAATAGTGTAAAGACAGCTCTCACTTTATTAAATAAGGTTACAAAAATAAATGTAGATGCAAAGAAATTTAATGCCCGTGTTAATGACATTAAAAAGGAGTTGGGAGAGATAATAAAGTTTGCAAAGGAAGATGAACTTATTAAAAAGTCTGTTACAGAAAAGAAGCTTGGTGAAGACAGAGTAAATTATATTGGTTGATTTAAAGTGTCTGAAAGGAAAAAGTTTATTATTAATCCAAAGACAAAAATAGGGCATATTCATTTAACTGTTTCTGATTTGCAACGTTCGCTAGCTTTTTATAGAGGTATACTTGGATTTGAAGTTATGTATTGGTGGGAAGATAAGACAGCAGTTTTTTTATCAGCTGGAGGATATCATCACCATATTGCACTTAATATTTGGTATGGGAAAAAAGGTCCACCCCCACCTGGGTACACTGGACTATTCCATTTTGCAATTTTGTTGCCAAACAAGAAAGAACTTGCGAAAGTAGTTAAAAGAGTTATTGATGCAGGCCGTAGTGTAACAGTACAAGATCATGGTGCTAACATAGCTGTATATCTAAGTGATCCAGATGGAAATGGAATTGAACTGAGTATTGATAGACCAGAAAAAGAGTGGCCAAAGGACAAAAAAGGAAATCTTATTCTTTATTCAAAGCCTCTTAATATTAAAGAGATTCTTAAATATTTAAAATAATTTCTTCTGAATTTCCCTCTCTAGAACTACCTCGCCATACTTGCCATCGTAGCCTGGCTTTATCTTAATCTTCCCTTCCCTATTCTGTATTATTGCGTCTGCAAGTTTTTCATTTACAATCTTGATAATCTTTTCCCTATCAGCTTTAAGCAGGATGTTATATTCATTTCCAAATTCTTGAATTAACTTATTATACTCATTCCAGACCGCTTTTGTGTAAATTGCTTTTCCTAAACTTGCAGAAATTAACTCGCTGAGCGGGATTAAAGTTATGAATAGGGGTGCATCTTTCTGGATGTAAGTAGAGGGCCTATCCGCAAGTTCTTCAACTCTGTGTAGAACTCCCACTGTAACTTTATCTCCACATTTAGGGCATATTTTATTAATCTTCCTTGTTTCCTCTGGAAGAAGGCAGACATTACAATCTCTATGGCCATCTAAGTGGTATTTACCATAATCTGGTTTAACCTCTATAGTTCCTTTTATCTCTTTGTTTCTGATTGCCTTTATTATACCCCTATAATCTAATTCCTTCATATGAAAGAGTGTAGCTTCTCTTCCTAATCTCCAAGGCCACAAAGAATGAGCATCTGAATTACTTACTAGTGTGTATTTATCAAGCTGTGATAATCTCCAATTCATTGCTGGATCAGAACTTAGTCCAGTTTCTATAGCATATACATGCTTAGTCTGCTCTTGAAAGCATTCCTTAACAGAATCAAAGCCACTTTCTGATCCAAATATTGAAAAGTATGGCGTCCATGCATGTGCTGGAATTATTTCTATCTCATTACTAATACTCTTAAGATCCTCAACAAGTTCAGGGCAAGTGTAATTGCTGAAGATTGGCCTGCCATCTGATTCTAAATTTCCTCTTTTGCTTAGATGTTCATTAATCTGTTCAACTATCTCAACAGAAGGAGCAAATAAAAGATTATGCACTTTCCTAACTCTTCGATCTTGCTCATAAATATTGGAAACTTCCCCGGTAAAAAGGAACTTAATTTCGCTTTCACTAGAATTTAATATTCCATCTCCTTCCTCAAAGTGCTGTTTTATCTCTTTAAGCCATTCTGGATGTGTAAAATCCCCCGTTCCTATAAGATTTATACCTTTAATTTTTGCATACTTTATAATATTCTGTATTGTAATGTTTTGAGAAGTAGCTCTGCTGAATCTAGAATGTATTTGCAAATCTGCAATAATATCCATTTTATGTATTGACACTTAAATTTATTTATTTTACTGTTAAATAAAATTCTCCTGGAATTAATATGAAAATTAGAAAAAAGATAAGAACATAAGAAGTGATTTTATATTATTGAGAGGCAATTGTAAATGGTGCGTCGTTAAAGTCGGTGGCGACGATGAATTCTCCTGTAGGAGAGAACGAGGCCCCTGAACTCCCTTCAAGAACTTCTTGAACCGCAATATAATACTTATCAGCTGTTTGAAATTCTATCCAATCAGTAATTTTCCATGTATAGGTAAAATCTCCAGCTTCAGAACTCAATGGCACATTGGTAGCAATCCAAGCCAACATTCCTTTATCTTTATTCAATAATGCGATGCTTACTTTGCGGTTATCAATGCCCTTTGCTTTCCAGCTAATGGCCACCTCTGTGCCTGGCACAAATGTTTCTCCACCATTTGGTGAGAGAACTTGGATTTCAGAATGAGGAACTATGCTAAATGTTTCATCACTTATATCCCAATTTCCAGGCTTGTTTGCAGCATAATCCCAGAAGAGAAGCTGGTCCTTTTCATTTTCTGATAGTATGAGGATCTTGTATCTGCCTGGAGTTAGATAATAGCACGTTGATCCCCAAACCTCTTTGCACACAACGAATGGATTCCAAGAATCTAGTATAATATTTTCTCCAGTACTCGGGTCAAAGAAGGAATTACCACCATAGCCAAGATACGGACCGGTATAGCCTGTACCTGCTGGAAATGGAAGGGTCCCGCCCAGTATATAACCTACGATAAGATCAGTTGGGTCGGCGTTATTGGTTGCACTCTCTTTTACTAGCATGACCTGGAACTTTCCCTTCCCTCCAGAAAACTTAAGATCATAATATTCACCCCTCCAGTGCACCCGATCATCGAGGATGTAATAGTACCCTTGGAGTAATTCTTCGCCACCATTAGGATAAACTACAGTCACTGGTGGTGCTGTTTTACAATTTCCATTGAATCTCTTAATTACAGCCTTGCTTTTTCCTTCATTGCAGTAATCGTATATCTCATCACCGCAAATAGAAGTTGCCTGCACAGATTCACCGCGTTGGCTTTGTGATGCACTATTCAGACATGCTGCAAATGCTCTTGTGCCACTTTCCTGACTAAGTCCAATAATCTTTTTGGCAGTATGCTGTTCATAGCATGGTCGAACTTCAGTAGAAGTACAATTTAAAGAAGCTATAGAAAATGCTGAAGTAGCTTTTTGATTATTCATCAAAGAAAAAGCGACAACCCCGAAAAATACAATTAAGACTAATACGACAATTCCAAAGTTACTCTTCTCATTTGGCTTTGAACTTACCTTTGCGATTTCACCCTCTTTTTTATCCTTCAAATAAGCCATCTTCCCTTAAAAACCTTATCTCGTTCCATTTTCGTTTATGTGCAACTCCTATCTATTTATGTGCAGGAAAGCATTCATGTGCAAAGCCCACCAAAAACAAAAACTTTTTAAATAAAAGAATGCATAAATATGAAAAAGGAGGAAGACGAAATGGCAAAAAAGAGAAAGAAAAAGAAATAAATAATTCATCTATTTTTATTTAAATGGGCGTAATACTTGGGCTTGATCCTGGGATGACTGTTGGATTAGCGTTGATTGATGATAGGGGTAATATTATCATCATTGATTCTAGGAAGCACTTTAATGTTTCCAAGATCATTTCCCTAGTTAATTCTTATAATTCTTATGGTAGTGTAGAGGTAATTGCAGCTGATACTGTAAGAATTCCCAAATTACTTTTAAGAATTTCAGCAAAGCTTGGAACTGGAATAATCAATCCTAAAAAGGATTTGACGATCAAAAGAAAAAAGGATATAGTCATCAAATATGATAAAGACTTGCTGAAGGGTATCAAGAATAAGCACGAATTAGCAGCTCTTGCATCCTCCATTTATGCATACAAGAAACTAAAATTTCTTGAGCGGAAGTTATCTTTCCATTAATACCAAAAATTATTTATACTAACTATACCTACGTGAAAAATGGCAAAAGATAAAAAAAGAGTCACTTCTAAAAGGCCCAAAGTTAAATCTAAAGCTAAAAGTAGGACTGTAATGAAAAAGGCCCATACAAAGATATCTATAAAAATGCCGGTGATGAAAGGCAATGTTACAAGTTCAAATTTATTAGTCACTTTTGATCCAGCTCATAGTGGGAGGGCAGTGCTTGAAATTCAATCTTTACTGAAAGAAGTCAAGATGAATGCAGAATTTGTCGCTCAAGAAGAAGGCCTCTTCTTACTAAAAGCTTCAAACCCTAAGGAGATCGTTAAGAAACTTAAAGTGTTGTGCGAGAAGAGTCCTAAAAAGTTCAACTCTACATTCCATTACATACCTATAGATACATGGGCCTCAAGTAACATAAAAACCATGCAGACTATCACTAAGAAGCTTGGAGAAAAAATAGGAAAAACAGAGAAATGGAAAATGAATCTCAATAAGAGGCACTATGAAGTAGATAGCAGAGAACTAATAGTAAAATTGACAGATCCGATTGATAGACAGTTTGTTGATTTAAAAAATCCAGATAAGATTGTACAGGTGGAGATTATTGGAAAGAATGCCGGAATTTCCCTTCTCAGTAAGAATGAACTTCTTGAGGTTTCTAAGATTAAAGGCTAATTCGTGAGTTTAGAGTTTAGAAAGATTTATAAAATATAATATAACTACTTTTTGATATATTCTTTTATAGACCTTTTTAGTTAGAAATTTTCCTGGTAATATAGAAAATTAACAAGATAAAATGAACCATCTTAAACATGCAGTAGGTAGTCTGGAAAGTATTTTGGAAAGTGAGAGAATCTATTTAGCTAGTGCTATAGAAGAACATTCTGCAAACATGAAAGAAGCACTCGCTACTTTATCGCCTGACAAAGCAGAAAAAGCAGTAGAATCAATCTCTAAAGAAAGTTTCTATTACTTGAGAACATGGAGTCCATCAATTGTAGGAAGAGGCGAAAGTCAAGTAGTTTTGAGTTTGGGAAAGTATTTAGTTGCAAAAACACTAGTATATAATAAACTTCAAAATTATTATGTTCTTTCAAGTTCTAGAGTATACCCTGAACACCTAGAGGAAACAACCAAAAATTTACAGGCTCTAGGGTTGCAAGTTCCTCCTTATGTTTTGCTTGGAGTTGAAATTACCCCAAAAGATTGGAAAGTGACAGAACAAGGAAGAAATTTTAAAATTACTCCTGATTTGAGGGGCGATGGTCACTCAATTAAAGAAGCAACAGCTGCAGTTTTTGATTCTCTTATTAATGGAAATAGCTTGAGAGACGAATTGGAGCATTACGAAAGTAAACTTTTGTCTATGTATAGGGAAAATGGCCATGTTAGAAAAGTTGGTCAAGAATATTCATTCTCAGTAAATGGTCATTTAACTCAATATGGACCGGAGGAAGCAATAAGAAGAATGTTCTTAGTTCAGATTATCGATGGATATGAACGTGGAAGACTTGTACCTGGAGATGTGGAGCATGTTAAATTAATTAAATAAAATTAACTAAATAAGCTCACAAGATAAGATTTATTAATTCTCTTCATTTTTTCTTTTATGAAAGATTTACCAATAGCAGAAATAACCTTGCGAAAGTATGAACAGCCTTCAACTTTAGAGGGCCGTGATTTAGTTAAGAAACTTTGCCTTAGCCTTGGATTGCTTCAACCCGGCGACGGCCGCGATGTTGTAGTAGATATTGTAACTATTTTACTTAGGTCAAAGAGGGAAAATAAGACTATTTCTTTGGGAGAAATTAAAACGCAAGTGGAAAAGTTTAGGCTTGAAAATGGACTAGACATTAGAGGACTTGCAGAATCTAATATAAGAAGGCAACTTCGTAAACTTAAAGACTTGCTTATTATAGAAAGAATTAATAATCAATACAGGATTTCCGAATTTGAGGACCTTGACAAGATTTTTGAGGATAAGATAGAAAGATTTTTACTTAGGGGAATTATGGAAAGAGTTAAAGATTATCTTAGTGAGATAAAAACAAAAGATTTTTAATAACACTTCTCTTTAATTCATAGTTCAATTCTTTACTCTTTAAAGTAAACAAGGTAAAATGAATGAGAAAAATATTCTAAGCACCATAGAAAAGCTCGAGAGTAAGCGGAAGTTTGATGAAGGCATAGACTTAATTATAAATCTTAAAAATTTTGATGTCAAAAAGGAAACCCTTGACGTTTTTGTTGAGATTCCAGTTCCTCCCAGTCAGAGAAAAATCTGTCTTTTTGCTGAAAAGCAAGCTGCTGAAGCAGAAGGAGTTGTTGATAGAATAATAACTAAAGACCAATTTACAGTATTTGATAAGCGTAAAGCTAAAACTTTAGCAAAGACTTATGATGTGTTTATTGCTGTAGCTCCTGTAATGCCTTCTGTTGCATCTTCATTCGGAAAAATCTTAGGCCCGAGGGGAAAGATGCCTTCTCCCCAAGTAGGAGCAGTAATAGTGAAGCTTGATGAAAAGTCTCTAAAAGATCTTGTTGCAAGACTTAGAAAGACTTTAAGATTAAGAGCAAAGAGCGAGCTTTCTATTAAGGTCTCTATAGGCAAGAGTTCCATGAAGCTTGAAGAAGTTTTAGCTAATCTCAAAGCAGTCTACGATGCCATTGTGCGAGGATTGCCTAAAGGTGAAGAAAGTATTAAGTCAATTTTGATCAAAAGGACTATGAGCAAGCCTGTTAAGATTAGCAATGAAATTTTAGAAAAACAAGTAAAACAAAGAAAAATAAGATGAGAATGCAGACTATGATCATGAAACCCAGAGAGGAAAGGAAAATATCACAGAAAAAAATTACTGAGGTAGCTAGTCTTTCAAAGCTTTATAATTCATATAATTTAGTGCTTGTCTCCTCAATTTCAGGAATCTCTTCAGTACAGGTTCAAAAACTCAGAGAGAGGTTACGAGGTAGGGCAATTGTTAGAATAGTGAAAAAGAGAGTGCTTCAGAGATTCTTTAATGAAGTTGGAATTCCTGTTTATGACTCATTGACAAAGATTAAAGATAGTTCTGCAGTAATATTCACAGATGAAGATGTTTTTACTATAGTAAAATTGTTTGTTGAAGGTAAGGATAAGAAAAGAGCCAAAGCTGGACAGATAGCTCCTTCTGACATCATTATTGAGGCAGGTCCAACATTTTTAATGGCTGGCCCAGCAATTACTGAACTTAGCGAGGCAGGACTAAAGACTGGAATTGAAAAAGGAAAAATCATTATTCGCGAGAAATTTGTTGTGAATCGAGGAAACCCTATTACGCAGGCAATTGTGAATTCCCTTTCTAGATTGAATATTTTTCCATTTGAATCTGGAGTTATACCTATAGTAGCATATCAGAGAGACAATAGTGTTCTATACGGAGAAGATTCTTTAGTCCTTGATATTGAGGGAACTTTGAGGTTATTAAGAGAAAACTCAATACAGGCTTATTCATTAACTTTAGAAATAGGTTATTTTACGAGGGAAAATATTTTAGAAATTTTGCGTAGAAACTGGGCAGAAGCTGATGCTTTAGTAAAGGAAGCTGGAATTATTACTAAGGATAGTGTAGTAGATATGTTGGTTAAGGCACATAACGAGGCAAAATTGTTAGGATAAGAAAGGTTTAAAAATATTTTCCACATGGGAATAAAGGGAATAATAAAATAATAAAATAATAAGATGGAATATGTACACGCTGCCCTACTTCTTCATGAAGCAGGCAAGGATGTTAATGAAGAGAATATAAAAAAAGTAGTGAGAGCTGCTGGCATTGAAGTTAATGAGTCTAAAGTTAAAGCTCTTATCGCTTCACTTGATGGAGTTGATATTGGAAAAGTTCTTGAGGATGCGAAATCGAGGCCAGTTGCTGTAGCTCCTGTGGCCCATCATGCGGAAGCTAAAGTTGAATCAAAGAAAGAAAAAGAAGAGGAAAAGAAGGAAGAAGCAGCTGAGGGACTTTCAGCCTTGTTTGCTTAATTCTTTCAATAATTTTTTATATGCTAAAATTTAGTTTTTAGATGGTTAATCCAATTATTATAGTAATACTCCTAAGCATTTCGCCCATTTCAGAGCTTAGAGGTGCTATTCCAACTGGAATTGCCCTTGGACTTGATCTATGGACAGTATTCTTAATTGCAGTAATCGCAAACATACTAATTTCTGCCGTAATCTTCCTTTTCTTAGATTTTATACATAAAAGACTTATTACCAATTCTAATTACAGAAAGTTCTTTAACAGGTACGTTGAACATATAAGAACAAGAAAAAATAGTGTTCAGAAAAAAATCAATCTTTATGGTTTGCCGGCATTGGCAATTTTCGTGGCAATTCCTTTACCCTTGACTGGCGCTTACACTGGCACTTTAATTGCATGGCTTCTTAATCTTAATCGGTGGAAGGCATTCGCTGCTATTGCTCTTGGAGTAGTTGTGGCTGGACTACTTGTGACTTTTGTTACTCTTGGTATTGTTAGCCTTATTTTTTAATAATCCTAAAAACTTCTTTCAAGTCAGAGTAAATAGGTACTCCTTTAACTCTAAAAATCTTTACAGTAAGAATCCAGATTCCAACTACTATGATTGTGGAGCCTAGTATCCAAAATGTAATATGGACCTTATTAAAAAGATCGAGACCATACTGCACTAGAATTACAATTAGTATCATAATTCTTAATACATTGACTAGCAAGAACGCGAGGGAAGTGAAAAGAAAGATTTTGATTCTATCGCTAATGCTTATGCCTTTAGTAAGTAAATTCAGGATTAAGAGCAGATAGTAGGCAGAGCCGGCAATGCAGGCATTGATTAACTCTATTACATAACTGTTAATGTAAAAGACGTTTCCTTCCACAAGCATTGGGTAGAATAAACTTATAAGGAATGAGCTTAATAGCACCGTTAGAGGTGTGAAGACAGCATAAAATAATGCTAAAGAGTTTACTGAAAATAGCAGCAGAATTGCCAGCCTTGCACCAAAATCTATTAAATAGTTCCTAGCTTTTAATGCAATTACTGGCTTATCCTTACTATGTCTGCCTCTTTTTGCTCTTTGCACTTTATTTTTCATCCTATCTTTCATCCTATAATAGGATAAGGTAAGAAAAACTATTTAAATAAATTTTCCCCTCTCGCAGAATGAAACCAGAAAAGAAGATTCTTTTAACCTATATAACCTTCTTTATACTATTTCTTATACTTATAATATTTCCATCTGCAGACCTATATTTAGTTTCTAAAATTCAAGAGATTAGAAATCCAACCTTGGACACTGTAATGTTGTGGATTACTAACATAGGTTCAGGACTTATTATCTTTTTTATAATTTCGACCCTATTCTTGTACGAGGAAAGGAAGAGGCGCTGGATTCTCCCTCTTTGGCTAGGCTTTTTACTTTCTTCTTTAATTGTGTATCTTCTGAAGTCTTCAATATCAAGGCCTCGACCATTCTTGGAATTAGGAATTCCTGCCGAGAGCGATTCACCAAACTCGAGTTTTCCAAGTGGACATACAACTATGGCCTTTGCCGCCTTACCTGTAATTGATAAAGAGTTCCGAAAGATAAAGCTGTTTTGGATTATTTTTGCAGTTCTAGTGGGGTTTTCAAGGTTTTATCTTGCAGTTCATCATATAAGTGATGTTATCTTTGGAGCAATGTTAGGCTATACCCTCTCGTTAATTTTTGTTAAGTTGGAAGAGAAAAAAGTGTTCTCAAATTTCTTAAGTAAATTCAAGAAACAAGTAAGGAAATGAATCTAAATTCAAAGTTTGAAATTAAAAGGCAAATTGTGCATATTTTGCTAGGACTTGTAATTATACTCCTTGCACTTTATGATCGAACTTTTGCACTATGGTTGATCTTTAGTTTTTTAATGTTAGGAATCATTCTTGCTTTGATCTCTCTCAAATTAGATGTTCCAATAATCTCCTGGTTCCTGAAAAATTTCGAACGTGATGAGTACAGGGAAAAATTTCCTTTTAAAGGAGCAATTTTCTTTTTTGCAGGGAGTTTGCTTACTCTGAAATTGTTTTCATTTGATATTGCCCTCGCGTCTATCTCTATTTTAACTTTTGGCGATTCCTTTTCACATCTTGTAGGAATATATGGGAAGTATAAAAGCAAACTTGATCTAAAGAGGAGAAAAAATCTAGAGGGAATGGTTGTTGGCATTGTTGTTGGCGCAATTGTAGCAAGTTTCTTCGTAAATATAATTTCTGCGTTAGCTGCTTCTGCTTTAGCAATGATAGCTGAAAATATTTCGGTAAAGTTGCAGGGAGAAGAAGTTGATGATAATATCATAATTCCTGTCGTGGCAGGGACTGTTCTCCATATCTTGAAGAATTATATCTGAGTATTAAATTTTCCTTAAATCGAAAGATTTAAATAGTTTTAATTTTATAATGGTAACAGTTCTAGTGTAATGTTAGAGGTACACTAAAGTACATTAGTACACTAGATAGGCTAAGGACAATGAAAAAGATATTTTTTGCGACACTCGCATTTGTTTTTGTAGTTTTTACGGCATTCAATGTTTTGGCTGCAGTTCAAATTAATTCAGTAAGCACTGCAGCAGGAATTCCAGGAGATACTCTGACTTTGAATGCGAATGTTACTAATACAGACTTAACTAGTTCAGTAAATGTTGTCTTTAATAGCACAATCCTTACAGGCCCTTCTGGATTTACAATCAATGCTCCTTCAATAAATCCTGCAACTATTCCTGCTAATACCACACAATTAGTATTCTTTACAATAAACATTCCTTCCGTACTAACGGGAGATTATTCTGGGACTTTAACCGCAATAGGACCAAATACAGTCACAAAGCAGTATATTATTACTGTAAACTCCAAGGATGCTCTTGATGTGTTGGAAACCTCACTTTCATTGAAGGAGCAACCAGGGGAGCAAGCTTCTGGGACAATCACTATAAAGAACGCAGGAAGTAGCAATCTTAACTTTGTGTCCTCAAGTTTCTCGTTTAATGGAGCAGACTTTTCTGATGGTACTGAAAATATTACCTTGGGTTTTAGCCCTAATACTTTTACAATAAAGCCAGCTGAAACTAAATCAGTAGTGGTTAGTGCATTAATTGGTGATGATATAACTATTGATGACTATTCTGGCTCAATTTCAGTAAATTCTGGAAGTGCCATAGATACATTTACTTTGGAGGTAGAAGCACGCCCTGATCTATGTGATGAGGGTCCTAAAGGTGGAAATCTTGAAATTACAAGAATAGTTGACCCTTCTTCTGGCGAGGATTTCAAGCCACTCGAAACAGTGGAAGTTACAGTAAGAGTACAGAATAATGATGATGACGAGCTTGATATTATTATTGAGGCATTCCTTGTAGACAAAGAAGATAATGACGAACTTGACAGTGTAGAGTTTGAAACTACAATAGACGAGGATGATACAGAAGATTATGATCTTGAGTTAAAAATTCCTGCCGACGTAAAGGAAAGTTCAAACAGATATGCAATTTATGTAAAGGTTTTCGAGGATGGAGAGGAAGATAACCAATGTCAGGAAAAAAGTACAGATATAGAAATAAAGAAAGATAATCATAATGTTGCAGTTGATGAAGACGAGGTCAATATTCCTGACACTCTTGTATGTGGCATAACAAATTCAGTTGACGTTACTGTGGTCAATACTGGTTCTGACAATGAAGATGATGTTACTGTAACCGTAAAGATTCCAGAATTAGGAATTTCTGACACTAGTAGTAAGTTCGACATCGATGAGGAAGAGGATGAGAAGGTGCAATTATCACTTTTAGTTCCAAGGGATGTTACAGATGGAGAGTACACCCTGCGATTTGAGGTTAGAGATGAAGATGATGATATTTTTGATGATGGAATCTTCGAGCAGAGTGTAAGTATCTCCTGTGTCTCAGGGCCGCCAACACAGCCACCTACTCCTCCAAGTACTTCACAAGTAACATTAACCTTAACAAAGAAATCCTTCGAGGTAGAGTCAGGACAGAGGCTTGATGTTACCCTCGTATTGCGAAATAATGCTAATACAGATACTGTATTAACTGTAAATCTTGAGCCTAGTGGAAATTGGGCATCTCTCACTTCTCAGATTGTGGCACTGAAAGCAGGAGAGAGTAAAACCTTAACACTGAACTTAGCATCAAAATCAGGAACTGATGATGGAACTTACACAGCTAGGGTTTCAGTAAGATCTAATGGAAATGAAGTAGCATCTGATAGTATTACTACCAGAGTTGCTTCTGCTGGAGGAGTTTCAGGAACAGGCGGAGTAATAGGAAGAACAATTCTTGAGGAAAACTTGCCTTTCGTAGTAATTAACATTATCCTTGTTATCATTATAATAGTACTTATAGTGTGGATTTCTATGAGAAGGTCAAGGAAAGAAGTAAGTTCTGAAAGAACTTCCTCAAGTCCGAGAAAAAGATAAATCTCATTCTAGATACAAAGATAAATTAAAAACAAAAACAAAATTTATTTTGTTCCGCTTAATGCTACTAGGGATCCTATAAATGCCATAAGCCATGAAAGTATTAAGCCGACTTGAACAAGCCATCCGCTCCATTCTCGCACGTCAATAAATGTTCCCTGCAAGAGTACGAATGATGCCGCAAAAAGTGCAAAAGCAGCAGCTCGCACAAACCATGGATTAGCTTCTTTTGTAACGCCGGCGCTACTCATGACTGGAATAAGCAGAAACCATGCAACTGCCGTAATAACTGATCCTACAAATCCGCCTGTCACGGAGAGGCCAGAAAAACTTACAGCTGCAACTGCAAACAATAGCATAATCAAAGGAAAACTCCCTTTCCATTCTACAGCCATTTTTACCTCTTTTAATTTTATTTTAAATGTAATTTTTTTACGCTTTATAAACCTTTCGACATACACTCTATAGAATGAAAAGAAAAAATAAAAAAGAAATAAGAATTCAAAAAGGTTTCTTTAGCTCTGCTCGAGTTTTTAACCTCTTGCCAAGCTAAATACGTGTTTTAATGCAACTATCACGGTTGCTGGGACAAACATTACGTTTATTGCGTTAAGAATGTTCTTTGTAACGTCAAAGATGCTTAGTGCTTGTGCTCCAAGCGAACTTGCTATTACCAATGCTAGGGAACCTAGCAAGAAAGGCATTACTTCCTTTTCTGTAATGTTAAGCAATCCTACAATTATTCCTAGTATTATAAGAATGGCTCCCACCACCTTGTTTACTGGTCCTAATGCCCCAAGTATCACTGCCAAGATCACTCCAATTAGGAATGCCCAACTTCCGATCAAGCTACCAGCTTGTTTTGCCATTTTATTCCTAAAGAGCAGGGCCCCACTTATAAACCTTTCGAACTCAATTTTACCAAGAAATAGGGTAAAGAAAAGGTTCTAGGTAATTGGTTAAGCTAGTGTTTAAGTGGGGCTGCCCGGATTTGAACCGGGGTCTCATGCTCCCTAAGCATGGATGATAACCAAGCTACACCACAACCCCTTAGGAGCTAAAGAGCCAGGAGTGTTAGAGAAAGGTATTTTAAATCTCTTTTTCTTACATTAAATGCTTGAGGCTATATTTAAATGGGAGGGGGATATGGAGAATGATTTATTCGAAGAAGGGGATTTCATTATGTTCAAAGTGGATTTTAAATCAAACAAGGGAGATTATGGTTTTGACATTCCTTCAGAATTTGGTGTAGGAACTGGTTATGCAAAAACTCGCTTCTTTCCAGGACTTGATGAAGTGAAAATTGGTAGGGTGTATAGAGGAGTCATAACTTTTATTAGTGAAAGGGCAACAAATAGTAATATTATCCATGTAATTGCACAAAAAGAACTTAATCTTGTAGAAAGGAAACGACTTTTGTTTGTTTATGAATATATGCAAAGTTTGAGAAGAGATGAGGAAGGCGAAATTTGCCCTACTCATCCATTTGAAATAGGGCATTACACAGACCTAAGATATCGGCATCGTAATTAGAATAAAGCTCAGCTCATAACCTTACACTCACTTCCATACCATCATGCTCAAAGTCATGAAATTCACTTTTGTATTTTCCTGATTTTCTTACATACTCAAGGTAGTCGTGCATTGCATCTGCAATGATCTTCGCATTATCTGCCACAATAATACTACCTTTTTTGAGGTTTTTCTTCTCTAAAAGTTTGAGATAGGCAAAATATTCTTCCTTTGCAGCATCCACAAAAACCAGGTCGAATTTCCCCTCAAGCTTTGGAATTAACTTAAGGGCACTTCCCACGATGATCTTAATTTTCTTCTCAAATCCCACTAACTTAATGTTCCTTTCTGCGACTGCCGCAATTCTTTTGGAGATTTCTAGTGTAATAATATTTCCTTCCTTACCCCTCAAATTTTGAGCCATTAATATTGCAGAGTAGCCAACTAAAGTGCCTATCTCAAGTATGAGCTTTGGGTTACACTCTCTTACAAGAGATGCAAGAAGTTTGCCTTTCTTCGGCCCAACTATTGGCAGGAACCGTGTTACAGAGGCCTTCTCAATACTTCTCAATACTTCTTCGGCTTTATTATCTTTCATCATAAAGAGCAAGGGGTGGGATTCGAACCCACGAAATACGCGGTAGCCGCTTTTCTTTGTGGAGCTTTCCTATTTTCTTGATTAAACTTCTTTTCTAAAGAAGTTTATCTGCAGCCGCGCGCCTTAGACCACTTGGCTACCCTTGCTTGTTCTTTCGAGGAGAATTTTGTTTTTAAATTTTCACTTATTAATCATAGAATTAACTTTAGATAAAACATTCAAAATAATAATTACTATTAAATGGTAACTATAGAAACCTTTTTAAACTTGGAATTACCTTGCATATCTAAGCCTAGAATAACTAGTATGTTAAAGCCAGAACAATTAGGCTAAGGGAAATGAATGTTATAGAGTTAGAAAGTATCCGGAAAGTTTATGGAATTGGAGAAAGCGAGTTCGAGGCATTAAAAGATCTTAATTTAAATGTTAAGGAGGGGGAGTTTATTGCAATCTTAGGTCCTAGTGGATCAGGAAAAAGTACTGTAATGAATATAATAGGAACTTTAGATGTACCCACAAAAGGAAAAGTTCTTCTCGAAAACTCGGACATTTCGAAAGCAAATGAGAATAAGCTGGCAGAAATTCGTGGCAAAAAGATTGGATTTGTATTCCAACAATTCAATCTCATCCCGACTTTGAGTGCGGTGGAAAATGTCGCCTTACCATTACTTTT
>CAYIBB010000003.1:0-40816 GCA_964361585.1 Candidatus Woesearchaeota archaeon
AGTAGAAATTTCAATATTCCCCCTAGTAAGCAAAGATAAATTACCAGAAAAGGCCATAGAACTTTACAAGCGATTAAGTGACAATTACAAAGTATTTTATGATGATTCAGGAAGCATAGGAAGACGTTATCGAAGAGCAGATGAAATTGGCTGTCCTTTTGCTGTCACAATAGATTATGAGACGCTGAAAGATAATACAGTCACCCTCAGAGATAGGGATAGTATGAAACAAGTTCGAGTTAAAATTTCAGAGTTAGATAACAAATTTAAAGATCTGGAAATTTGATCTAGAAATTATTTTCTTCTTTTCATCCAAGAACGCTCTTCTTCTTTTATACCTAACATAATTAATTTAATTATAAAAACCCAGCAACTGCACCAATTAGTCCGCCATAGAGATATATCATCTTATCAGCAAATACGTATTTGCCAGGTGGAAACAATTGTCCTTCAGGATAAAAGTTCCAGTGTATATCAAATAAGAAAATAAGGATAATAGATATTATGAAAGCGACAATAAAAAAGACCAAATCAGCAATAATTTCCTCTTTGGTTATAAATGACTTTTTCCTTATTTTATGCAACATTAATCTTAAGTATAATAATAGTTTTAAATAATTTACTTAGTATTAAAATCAGAAACATTTTTTAATTAAGGGCCTGTAGTTCAACGGTAATGACCTTTCTTAAGAGATGGTCAAGGAAGAATAAATAAAAAGAGATAAGTCGTGAAAGAATATTCCGTTCGCTGCGGAAAGGTTCCGGGTTCGAATCCCGGCGGGTCCATATAAACTTTCTTGAGAAGAAAGTTTAATCAAAGAAAACAAAATGAAAAAGCTAAGCTAAAAAGAGAGGATGGTAGAAGAAACACTCAAGAGGGCAATAAAGGGCTGGGTAAAGAATCCTGTACTCTCAGTACCTTTTATTATTGTGGCGGCAATAGCATTCACACTGCTCTTTCTCTTCTTAGTAAAGTCAGGTATAAGTCCTGAAAACATAGAGGCTGCACTTAGTGGTAGATTTCTAATACAATTTGTAATGTTCTTTTTGCTGTTAGTAGTGATTTACGCTTTCATCTTTGCAGGAGCTCTGGGAATGTGTCTCGAAGTATATGAGAAGGGAAAAACTTCCTTTAGTACACTTTTCACTGGAGGGAAAAAATACTTTGGGAAAGTATTTGTAACGACCCTAATTCTGCTATTAATCATTTTAACGATATTTGCAGTAATTTCCGTGCTATTAATTCAGATTTCAAAGCCAATTATTAAAAATGAATCTCTATTGAGCGGCGCTTTCTTAGTAACTGATATTGTTGTTGTGGTTCTGCTTTCAATGTTCTTTTTGCTTGCCCCATATCTTGCCGTTACCAAGAGTCTTAGAATTCTAGAGTCATTCTTTATAAGTGTAAAGCTAGTAAGGAAAAACTATTTTGCTTTTCTGATTCTAGTTGCCATATTCCTCATTACCAGTTCTTTACTACAATTAATCCCATATGTAGGCGATGTCATTAATATTATTGTAATTACTCCAATTCAGACTCTAGCATTCGTAATTTTTATAAATAAAATTTATTCGAAATCTTTGGGGGGAGAAAGTTTAAAGACAAAGAAAGGGGTAAAGAAGAAAATCACTCAGTGAATCTTACATTCTTTTGTTCCAGTTCAATGTACGCAAAGCGTATATTTATGTTGGCTGGAGATGTGTGAGCCTGTGTATTCTCCATATCGCGCTCGCAGGCAACAATTGAGTCTACATCAACTTCTCCACTCTTGGCAGACTTGAAAGTTTTACAAATCACAGGTTCCCCTGTACCGAAGGTAGCAACAACTTTATTCTCCTTCCAAGGTTCGGGGGAGTCACAATTCGTGTCAGGTAAGTACACTTTACCTGTGCCAAGATTCTCAACCTTGAACTTGATCATTAGATTCTTACCACTTCTTTCCTCTGTTAAGGATGTGATTTGTACAGGAGAAACTGAAACTATTGAATCCTTGGTCTTTTCTCCATCAAGACTGCATGTTGCACTGCTATCAAGAGCAAAGCATAGATTTGTGGTTAAGCTTGATTCGTATAAGTAACAGGATCTTGCAATGAAGGTCTGATTAAAGGGAACTACAGAGCCGACATAACGTGCATTTTCTGTAAAGACAACTCGCTCTTTACCCCCTAGAGTTTCTTCTCCAGCTTTAAGAAGAAGTTCACTATTTGTCTTTTTCAAATTTTGCAAGGAAAGAGAAAAGGATGTTGGAAATAAGCCCTCAAGATAAAGTCTTGCCTCACCTGGGTTCAAATCATAGCCGCCTTTATTTTCTAAATTCACGTAGATTGGAAAGTTCTGTCCTCGCGACACTTCACTAGGAGGAGCTGGTTCAATAAAGGAAACATCTATGCCATTACTTGCAACCTCTTCTTTGCCCTGCTTGCATCCGGAGATTATTAGAATTAAGGGAATTAGTACTATGAATGTGAAAAGTGCCTCTTTTTTCATTTTACACTATCTGAACATTAATGAATTTTGTTACACGGTAATCGTAAGCAAAGCTTAACTCAAGAGGATGCTTTATTACCTCATCTACAAAGATTATTCCAGAGCATTTTATAACCTTTTCGGTATCTTTCTGTAGCTCGATTACATTATTTTCAAGATCACATTTAAGAGGGAATGTTGCAAAACTTATCTTTTCAACTAGAACTTTATTGTCTCCTTCTGAACCGAAAAAACCAACAAGACGAGGAATTCCATCTCCCTGATTTTTAAGATGTATATCAAGAGTGAGTCTTACCTGACCCTCATTAATTCGAAAAATATGCTTTTCAACTTTTGTAATAACTATTGGGGCTTTAACATCAGGACTTATGGTTTCTTGGGTAGGACATAAAACTGCAGTCTGCACAGTTGGATCTTTAACACAAATTTCAGAGCTTGCTTTAGTCCTGTAAAAATAATCCAACTTGGCGATTATATTAACATTTTGGTTCTGCAAATTCTTATAAGTGTAAAAACCGCTGGATTCTGGAAAGTAAACAAATTCTGTACTTGGACTTAAGTCCTTACCCTGTCCAGAAGAGGATTTTATTGAAAATTCTTTACATTCTTGAGAAATCCCACCAAAAGCATCAGCAACAGTATCGCTTAAACACATTTTCGCAGAGGTAGCTTCTCCAAAATTTTCAATTTTAAATGCAACCTGAAACTCGCTGTCTGATGAAAGTTGAGTTGGTGGAGCATCAGCAAGGAATGCAAAATCAAGGCCAACTTGCTCCGCCTTTGTATTTGTACTAAGCACACACCCTTGTAAGAATAGGATTAGTGGAATTAACAACAAAATTACAAATTTACTTTTCATCTTTTTACTTTATTTTTTTCTTTTGTACCTATTTTCACTCTGCAAGTATTATAATTCCTCTTTGGAATTCAGACTCGAATTTATATTTTGCTATAGCCCTGATTACAGTTTTCTGTGCAATATCCTGATCTTCTGAAGTTGTGCGGAAATTACACTTGAACTCAATTTCATCAGACTTACCCAGAATTTTATTTGCTCTCTCAAGAATATTTTTCTTAACCTGAAAAGTACCGCCAGATATTGAGAAGCTACCTGAAAAGTCGCAAGGCTCCAAAATTACTAAATTTCCTTGAGGAATTTCAAGTACAACGTCCTGGATCACAGTTAAGTTTCCAATAACATCGTTTCTCTTCTTTATTCTTACAGAGAAAGGCCACACTGAATCATAGAAAGGTTGATCTTCATCACTTCCTATAGATAGGAAAGCCGGCGCATCAAATTCCATGCTACTTAGAACAATACGACCCTCAGCCTTGAGGTTAGGCTCATTAATGTTTAAGAATGGATTTTCACTCTGTTCGAGAATATCCTTCCTTAATGTGTAAACATTCCATGAGCTGCGAGCTGTAACTTCTCGCTCAATTTTAATCTTCAGTATAGATGACTTGGATTCAAGTCCCTCTTCAAGTTTTATACCAGGAGCTCTACATATTACCTGAGATC
The DNA here is from genome assembly GCA_964361585.1 of Candidatus Woesearchaeota archaeon. GTDB lineage: Archaea > Nanobdellota > Nanobdellia > Pacearchaeales > UBA12030 > CAYIBB01. The sequence goes on from CAYIBB010000003.1 coordinate 4,011, forward strand.
TCTGTTCAAGTTCACTTTTCCTAAATCTCAAAATGTTTCCGAAATCAGCACGGGGCAACTCTGTACTGATTTGCTGATTATCGAGAAGGCATACGGGCTGTACTAGTAATTCAGGAACAGATGGATTTTTTACAATTACAGTATTCCTTGTCTCAATTTCTTCTCCAGATTCAAAAACATTTTTTCCAGTAAATTCTATGTTCACAGAAACTTCTTCCTCTTCTTCTTCAATAGTTGGAACTGACCAATCATAGAATGGCTTATAAAAACATTCAACTGGGTTCACAACACAGTTTACTGCCTGACTAATTTTGCTAGTTATGAGTAAGACACTAGGAGCATATGGGCCTATAATTGTTTGCAACAATCCTTGGGAGTACCATCTCCAAATCAAAATTGAGAGAGCGACAATTGCCGCAAGTACTAGAACAGAAATGACAACAGCAACATATCTAGGAGGGGTTATGCCTAGAACTAGGCCAACTAGCGCGCCGAAGACCATTCCTACTACTATCTCAATGAGCAATGCGGGTAATCCAGAAAGTCCAAATACTGGAATATTAGTCAAACCGACAAGAAATCCCAAAAGGCCGCCTATAAGTGCTGCAACAATAGTACTTCTAAGAATATCTTCTCTCAAACTTGATTCTGCCATCTTTTCTTATCTTTTAGCTCTAAGAAACAAGAAGAGTACACTGGAAAGTGAGCTCGCATTTGTCGTATTCAAAAGTCTAGCCCTCTGATCAGGAGGTAGGGCAATAAGGTATATTATAAGAAAAACAAGCATCACCATAATCAACACTGCGACTGCTATAGTTCCACCTTGAGCTTTTACCTCTTTTACAAATCTCATTATATTTCCTTGTTCGAGGCATTTATAAATTTTGTTTAGCCATAAAAATTCCTTAAAAAGAACTAGAAGAATCTCGCAAATTTCAGAAATCGAGGCTCTGCAAACACAAGGCGTCTTAGGATCTTACTATCTGCCAATTCATCTCTGCTGTACTCTGAAAATATCTTTTTGACTTTTTCATTCTTTAAAAGTCTGAAAAGTGCATCGTAATCTGAATCCCTAAATTTATTTAAGATCTCCCGAAGTTTTGAATGTAATGCAAGTTCTTTCCTGATCTCCTTAAGCTTTTGCTCGTAACTACTGCCCTCAATTATTGATTCTGCAAGTACTTTTGCAGCTCTCAACGAGGGGATTATGCCTCCTAATGTAGTAGCTTTGACTTGAGAGGCAGCATCTCCAACAAGAAATACATTTTTGTCCTCAATAACAGCTTTGGAGTTATAGAGAGGAATTGGCCCTCCAGTATAGCCAACAATATCATCAAAGGAATACCTTGACTTATAGCCCAATTTAAAATCCGTATACTTTTTCTCCAAGTTGTCTTTACATCCTAAACCAATTTCAGAAAAGGTATCGTTTGTTGGCACAACCCATGCAAATAACTCCCTGTATTGTTCAGAAAAGTAAATGTCCATAGTATCTCGAGCGTAAGTACCAGAGATTATTACTTGAATGCAAGGAATACATTCCTGTTTATTACCAATTAGTTTTGAGACTTTACTGAAGTAGCCATCTGCCCCTATTAGAATGTCGGACTTCGCATCCTTCAGTCTGTTTCCTTCCTGTATTCTTGAAATTATTTTGCCGTCAGTTCTTCGGAAAAAGATAAATTTGCTATTAAGGTTTACTTCAGCACCTTGAGCTGTTGCTTTAAGTGCAAGAAATTTATCAAATTTTGCTCTATTGAGTACAGTATCTGGATTCTCAAGTTCTAGATCAACTTCCTCGTTCTTCGAGTAGAGCCTTACTTTCTTTATCTTGTTATCAGTAATCCCCTCTAGACTGGAAAAAATCGGATCAATGTTCTTGATAGTTTTAGTAACAAGCCCGGAGCACTGCACAGGCTTTCCTACCTCATTATGATTCTCGTAAATTTCAACTTGCATGCCAGCCTTAGCTAGTAAGTAAGCTGTAAAGTTTCCTGCAGGACCTGCTCCAATTATAGTAACTTTTTTACTCATTTTCCTTACACATACTTAAATATAATTATTCTAAAAATATAAAAACTCATTCTTAATTAATCTACAAGAGCAAAAAGAGGATGGCAGAAATATTAATAAACTTTTTAGTAATCCTGGGAATTATTGGCTTGATTATAGCCACGCTAAATGATCTTAAGAAGAGAGAAGTTCCAGATTGGCTTAATTTTTCACTAATAGTTATTGCTCTTGCTTCAAGGCTTCTTTATTCGCTAACTGCAGGTAACTTGTCGTTCATTCTTTATGGCTTAATCTATTTCGGAATATTTCTTGTCCTAGCCTATGCATTCTACTATGCAAGGATTTTTGCAGGAGGTGATTCTAAGCTCTTGATGGCTATGGGTGCTGTATTTGCATCTCCGCCTTTCAATTCTTTTTCCTTTATATTTAGCATACCTTTCCCTATATTAATTCTGATAAACCTTCTTTTTGTAGGAGCCGTATATGGCTTACTTTACAGTCTATATCTAGCATATAAGAATAGAAGAGAATTTTCCAGAGAGTTTAAAAAATTTAAGAAAAGCGCAGTTGTTTGGCCTTACTTATTCTTGGGACTAATATTCGTGGCAGTTTCTTTCTTGATTAAAAGTTACATATTCATAATTCCTGCTGCATTAATAGTTTTAATTCCTTACATCTATTCATCAATAAAAGCTGTTGAAAGAGGTGCTTTAATTAAGAGTATAAGTCCCTCGGAGCTAACAGTAGGGGATTGGCTAGCTCAAGAAATTAAGGTCGGAAAAATAAAACTCGTTCCAAGATGGGAAGGACTTAGCAAAGAGCAAATTGCCCTGCTTGTAAGGAGAAAGAAAAAGGTCCTTGTGAAGTATGGAATTCCTTTCGTGCCAGCCTTTCTTGCTGCTGTAATATTGAGTTTACTTCTTGTGCTTTAGGTGCTCAAGGGTTAAAGAATCTAAGGAATCCTATCTAGTTTCCTCCTCAGAAATCTCATTTCATCACTTTCCTCAGCCTGCTTCGATTTCTCTGCCTTCTCATTCTCATGAGCAGTCATCTTATCTTGTTTTAGCTTTTCACTTACTTGTTTTGCAATCTTTTCAAGATCTTTTTTTTCTACCTTCTGACCTTGCCATTCAAATGAGATCCCATCATCCTCAAAACGAGGAATTAAGTGCAAGTGAAAGTGAGGAACTCTCTGTCCTGCCACAGTACCGTTAGCTGCATGCAAATTAAGGCCATGAGCCTTTACAGTATCTATCAAAATAGTTGAGATCTTAGCAGCAACTTCTGAAATTCTGCCGAGAGTAGAGGGTGGAATTTGGAAAAAGAACTGGTAGTGCCTTTTAGGAATTACTAAGGTGTGCCCGGGAGAAGCTGGTATTATATCCAAGATAGCAATTACGTCTGAATCTTCATAAACTTTAGTACTCTCAATCTTGCCCTGGGCAATTTGACAGAAAAGGCACTGCTTCTCAACAAGTTCTGCCTTCTTTTCAGGAGGCAACTTCTGAAATTCTTCTTGCAACTTCTTTAGCTGCGCTTGTGTTAATTTTTTTTCTTTTGCCATTACCCAATAGCCCTCCTAACATCCACTATTTGAACTGAATTAATGTCTTTAATTTTAGAAAGCCTTCCCTCAAGTTCATCAGCACTTTTATCATCAGGCCAACTTACCGTAAGCATTAACGCATTAAGTCCGAAGGCAATAGGCTGAATCTCTTCATTCAATATTTTCTGTTTATACGAGCCAAGTACTTTTTCTGCATTCTTCTTTATTTTAGCAATATCAACAGAAGGAGAGGTAGGCATAATTTTTATAATCAGGAGTAACATTTTACAATCAAGGTCCGGTAAAGTCACATTCACATTTATATTTAGCTGCTATGTTCTTGCAGGCTACACAGCGAGCTAAGTCATTCTTTAAACAAGATGGACACTTAAAGATTACTCCTAACTTTCCAATCTCCCTATTACAGGAAGCGCACTTTATTTGCTCAGAATTTCTTACCATTTGAATAGAAAATAATAATGTTCTAATCTATAAAATTTATAAAGCTTTTCAATTACCTATTGCCTTAACCAAAGGAACTCTCATTTAAAAATTTATAAGTAAAAAAACTCTCTTCTTAGATGCCCCCATGGTGTAATGGATATAACCTTTTTGGAAAAAAGTTCAATCAAAAACAACTTAACCAAGAAAAAGCAAATACCATAAAGCACGCGACCTTGCGGTGACCTTTTGGAAAAAGCTCAACCAAAAGAAATCACAAAAAGGTTGAAATCGGGGTTCGAATCCTCGTGGGGGCATATTTTTTAAGCTACAAAATTAGAAATAAATAAAATGAGAATTAATAGAAGAGAATTTCTGAAGGTGACTTATTACGCGATATTGGGTGTGGGAGGAATGGGAATTGGTGCTCTTGCTTTAAATAAATCATCAAAACACGAAAAGGAATCCAAGTTAGAGAAGGCGACTTTAGGTGCAGGCTGCTTTTGGTGTGTGGAAGCTGTCTTTGAAAGACTTAAAGGAGTAAGCTCAGTAATTGCAGGCTATACGGGAGGAACTAAACCAAATCCAACTTATGAAGAAGTCTTTTTTGGAAATATAGGATATGTGGAAGTAGCACAAATTACCTTCGATCCCAAAAAGATAAATTACGAGAAACTACTTGACACTTTTTGGAAATGCCATGATCCCACAACCCTAAACAAGCAAGGTCCAGATACTGGCGAGCAATATAAGTCAGTAATTTTCTATCATAATGAAAGGCAAAGGATTGTTGTAGAAAAATCAAAGAAAGAGGCTCAGAAAATGTTCGCTGACAGAATAGTCACAGAAATCAGGCCTCTAAAGAATTTCTATAAGGCAGAGGAGTATCACCAAGATTATTATAAAAATAATCCAAGAGCACCTTACTGTGCCATGGTAATTAGACCTAAATTGAAGAAATTAAAATTAGAGTGAAAGGTATTTAAAGTTTAATTTTTATTAAGTAAATGGCTGATAGGTATAGAGTTGAGAAACAAAGAGAGGGGAGATTAAAGTACGAAAAAGTAAAACAAGAAGTGTATACGATACTAAATTCTGCATCAAATATTTTGATTGGATTAGGGGAAAGTATTGAAAAAGAACAAAAGACGGCAAAGACAAAAAGGCCTTCTTCGTATAAAGAAGGAGAAGAACTTGGATTATATGGGAAACAGCTTTCTGGATTAAGAGACTCTGTAAGGGGAACTGTTGAACAATTAAGAAAAGTCAACTTAGCACTTGCGCTTCATGATAATGGTATAAATGCTTCGGGGATACTTAACGATACCCTTAATCATTATCTTTTTTTAGAGTATTTTAGTGGGACTAAATTTGTAAATGACGCGCAACGAGCAAGGAATTTGATAAAGCAAGCACTAAATACCCTATATGAGTGGCAAAGAAAGGTGGAAGAATAAGATCACTTATCTCTAATACCCTCTGCCTTAAGATAGAAAACAGCCTCTGCTTCTGGCAAGTTAGGACTGTCAATGAGCTTTGCAACTCTGCTCTCTCCCTTGCCTTTTCTAAAGTATAGTCTAAATGTCGAAGCGTGCGCGAGGATGTGTCCCCCAATAGCTGCAGTAGGATCTCCGAATAAAATGTCAGGCCTAGACATGACTTGATTTGTAATGTAAACTGCAAGATTGTGAGCATCAGCGAGCTTTTGTAACTGATGTAAATGTTTATTCAACTTCTGCTGCCTTTCTGCCAGTGTTCCTCGACCAACAAACTCACTTCTAAAAAGAGACATTAAACTATCAACCACAATAAGCTTAACATTATTTCCCTCTCTAATTAAATCAGAAACTTTCTCGGCGAGAAGCATTTGGTGATCACTCGAATGTGCTCTAGCAACTAAAACATTCTTTAGAGCTTGATCTACTTTCAACCCAAAGGCCTGCGAAATTTGTCTAATTCTTTCTGGCCTAAATGTAGCCTCAGTATCAATATATACAGCCATTCCATTTGCCCCTCCCTTTTCTTTAGGAAACTGTACAGTACATGCTAAAGAATGTCCTACTTGTGTTTTCCCAGAACCGAATGCACCAAATGCTTCTGTAATGGCTTTAGTCTCTACACCTCCTCCTAGCAATGCATCTAAATTAACGCTCCCAGTAGTTATCTTGATTACTTCCTTCCGCCTTTCAAGAACTTTACTGGCATCTGCAAATCCTAAATCAAGAGCATTCCTTGCTGCAATTATTGTCTTTCGTGCAACACTCTCGCTTACCTCAGCCAACTGTGTCAATTCTCTGGGAGAAAGAACTGCGATACTCATTAAATCTCCATGTCCACTCTCAATTAGCTTTTTGGCAGTCACCTCTCCTATGCCAGGCAAATCAGTTAACTCCAAAGGTTCCTTTTCGCCCTTTTCAGCCATGTTCTTTCTAGGGACTCAATATTTATAAAGATTTATATCTGAGAAGAGATTTTACCAAAAGTAAAAATTTATAAGATTTTCTTTGTTCATTAAATAGGGTTAGAATGGATAATCAATATGTTCTTAGAGCCATAAGTGAGATAGATTCTATTGCTGGTGGTCGAAATGGTGCTATTGCAAGATATAAGGCTTTATGAGTGGGGAGTCTTACAATGGATTAGAAGAAAAATTTAAGGCCTTGACATTAGATGAGGCACTAGTTCTTGCAAAAGAAGAAGAAAGTAGATGGAGAAAGGAAGCCACCAACTTGCCTGCAGACTTTATCTTAGGGGCAGGTGATTCAATACAAATAGACCCAGAAGCAGCTCCAAATGTTTTATCAAATGAAACTTTTTGGGCAGGAATAGTTGAGTATAATGTATAAACAATCAAAAATAAATAATGAAAGGAGGTGAAAATGGATAAGAAATACAAAATAGCATTAGGAGTAATGATTGGATTACTATTAATTTCAGTAATTACTAATCTATATTTGCTACAGGCAGCGGTTATAGGTGAAACACATGTTTTGAGATATGAGAAAATAAGATTTATGGATAGGCTTCCTTTGGAATTGGCTGTTCTTGGCTTTCCTGAAGGTACATACGTAATAGCCATTAGCGGCTCAAGCACCGACCCAGATATAGTAGAAATTGATTTTACAAGAAATTTAACTTCGAATGAAAGAAATGAAATTATAAAAGTGATGGATACTATGGAGTACATAGAGTATCAACTAAAAACAGAAAATTAGAGAAAATTATAACTTTTGGGTTCTTGTTATAACAAAGTTTAACAGGAACCTTTTTAATTGTTAAAATAAAAATGAAGTTCAAATGTGAAATTTGCAAATTCACTTATGATGTCATAGATGAATATTTTGACTTTGAGTAGCCCAAATAGTAAATGGGTGGAGTATAATGCTTCGGCAGAACTATACCAACTTTTGGGTGAAATTTTAAGTTATGCAAAAAGGAATCCTGATCAGGAAATACCCATACCAACTATACCGGTTAGAAAAACAGATTTTGGTGTACATAGTTATATGAGAAGGTGGCTAGGTCTCATGACGGTTGTAAATCAAAGAGGAATAAATGCTAACGATTTACAATCGATACTACAATATTCTGGAGATTTGGGAATTTCATTTACTCGTTAAATCTCCCTGTTAAATTCTTCAATAAGCTTTTCATAGTCAACATCTAAAACATTACTGACAATAAATTCCATTCTATTAAAGGCTGCATTCTTCCTTACTCTGCCTTCAAAAAATCTTTCTTCTCCCAAAAGTTCTTCCTTAAATCTAGAAAAGTCCTCTTTCAGAGAAGCAAGTTTATCCTCAGAAATTTTCAAAAGTCTCAAGATAGAGTCAGAAAAGCATACCGCCCTTACATTTCCAAAACCATCATCAATAACAGAATTTAATATAGGGAGCCAATTAGGAGACACTTCCTCATGTTCCTTACATAGAAATTTATCTCCTAGAGGTGAAAGTCTCTGATTACATAAAGGACAAACAGCAAAGAAATTAGGATCAAAAATCTGTACGATTGTAGCTCTCACTGCTATTCTATCACCTTCCTGCAAATCAGATATTTTCTTTGTTGAGAGTGTAATGCCTACTTTCACACCCTCAAGTTTTTCATCGCTCAAAGCAATGGAACTTTTACCGCTTAAGTGCAACTCTTTAACATCAACGCCTCGGACATCAACGTCTCTTAGTACTATAGTGTCACTTTCCTTTAATTTACCTTCTTCGAAAAGAGCTATATGATTTGTATCCCATAATACTACGCGGACAGAAGAGGTATCATCAGCAATGAATAGATTCATGACTTTCCCTTCTCCTCCTTTTCCTTGCTGAAATGTCCTTACAGGATAGATTCTAATGATCTTACCCACAACCTCTATATTGCGCATGCCAACAAGAAGTTCAGAAATTTTGACTCTTTTTTTATCAAACTTTACTCCAAGTTCTGAGGCCACTATAAGTGCAGCTCCCTCAAGACTAACAAGACCACTCAAAATAACTTGCTTCTCCTTTACTTTCCTATCAACCTCTGTCTCAGTAACACTAGCTTCTTGTGCAATTCTTTTGATGAATTCATCATAGCGCGCCTTAAGCATTTTGCCCCTTTAAAGCCTCTAGTAATGGAGTAAAGAAATGTTTATATAATTTTCACTGCAGAGCAAACTTGAATTCTAAAGGTGAAAAGCCATTGGAATGAAAGTAATTCTTCCTTGTAGTAAAGGTATATACCACAATGCTGCCATTCTTTTCAAGACTAAAGTTAAAAAAACTCGATTTTCCTTGGAGCTCTTTATCTACGCAATTCAGAATTTCACTCTCGCTTTTACATTTTTCAAATGAATTTTTGCCTAAGGTGTAGAGATTTTCTACTTCATCAAGAGAAAAGTCTAGTTCAGAAGAAAAGGAAAAGTCTATCTCATACTTAAGACTCGAGTGGAGATAAGTCACTCTTTCTTTGGATTTAGCCTCTAAAGCCTTGCCATCAAATGCATACTCAAAATTTTCTTTGGCCTGCTTAGAAATAATTCCACTGTAAGCTTCCTCTGAGATTCCCTTATCTAGTGTCAAGAATGAACTCTTATATGAATCAAGATGTAAATTAAATTCTCCTTCAAATTTATTTTCAAAAACTTCCTTAGATTTTTCAACATCCGGCCTACATGCGGTATAAAGAACAATGCCATTAAAATGCTCACAATTTCCAATATTAGGAAAATCCTGCAAGAGTTCAGAAAGTGTTTGCTGCATTGCTAAATCAGCAGATTCCTCCAGATAGTGTCTAGCCTCTCTAGCCTCAGATTGCACATTGAGGAAAGCAAGAGGCTGCATAACTTCTCTTTCAATTTTTCCTGCAGGTTTAGTAATAATTAAGTAAAGCGAAAAAGTTACAGCAAGAACTACTGCTAATGTTATGCCAAGAGCAAATATCTTTCCTCTTTTATTCAAATTTGGATTTAAATACATTTTATATCACATACTTCGATGGAATTTTCTCGAAGGCAAGTCAGATAATAATTTTCGTAAGTGATTTTAGAATTAGGCAGAGTGATTTTAGCCGCCACGGGCTTCTTTATTATTGAGATTAGTATTTCTTTTAATTCTAGATCTGCCTCTGCAAGCTTCTCATTTTTACCCCCATACTTAAGTTCAAGTGAATAGCATTTTCCATAAAGCTTTCCTAAAGTCGAGTCAGTTTCCTGCTTCAGTATAGAAAAATCTCCGTTTGAAATAGATATTGAGATCAAATTCTGCATGTTGATTTGCTGTTTTACTCCACTAGACTCATACTCTAAAGGCGTATTAAGATAAGAAATTAATTCCTGTGAATTCTCTAGATTACTTCTGGAGAACTTTATTATTTCAACTTCCTTACTCTTGAAAGGAACTAGCACAAAGTAAAATCCTGTAAGAATGAATAAAATTATTATTGTAGCCATAATTAATGCAAATAGTGACCCTAAAAGTCCTCTCTTATTAGTTAATTTGCGGAGCATCATTTTATTTATTTAGTTTAATTAAACTTTTCTCAAAAACCTCTTTTTTAGTTACAATTTTTTCTATCAACTGAGCCCTATAGATAGTATCAACATCCCTCACAAGAACATATTCTTTGTTCTCTGCACAATATGGAACATTTTGACCTTCTAACACACATAGAGGAGAGAGAACATCAAATTTCTCAGACTCAATTTCCATATCCTCTCGTGTATCTAAAAAGTCTAACTTAACAGAAAGTTCTACATTTTCAGAGTCTATACATTTTTCGAGGATTTCTTTGTTAAAATTACTTAACTCAATAACTCCCTCTTCGGCAAAGCAGTTTGGTAACCTCATTGCCACAATACTACTCTCAACAGGCCTTACATCAACATCTCTGCCGAAATGCGAGTTAACGATGAAAGCAATGACAAGAGCAGAAAGCGTTAACAAGATAATTCTATAAAGCCACAAAATAAGATCCCCTAACTCAAAGATTCCCTTCTTGTTCATTATGTTATTCCTTGCTTTATTCATTTTTAATTGAAAAGATAATTTTATTTTCTTCTTCAGTCTTATCAATTTTAACTTCCTTGTTAGTTATTAAGTAGTATTCAAAAGTTGTTTCATCAACCTTGACTATCATCTTATTAATAGACTCTATATCAAAAACCTCATGCTCACCCTTCTCAAAATCCAACTGCGCATTAGAATTTTTATCAATTCCAGAAGACGCATCTAGCCATAATGCAGTAGTTTTAGCTTTAATCTGCGTCAAAATAAGCCTATTCTCAGCTGCTCCACCAATATAATAATAAAGTGTAAGGAGAATGAAGGCAGTAAATATTAAATAAGTCAAAGTCAAGAGCAATTCTGCAAATACCCCTTTTTTGTTTTTTATCATTTTGTATTATTTAACAGATTAAACATTTTGACTAAGCTTTTCATATCTTGCCATTACTTCCTCTACAAAATAAGCTTGGTTTGGAGAACATCCTAATCCGTTATACCCTCTGAGAGCTGCTTTCCATCCAGTATAAGTTACTGTCCTTCCAACACACTTAAAGATTATTCCATTTTTATGCAGATCATAATTATTCTTCAATATTTCTACACCTTTCTTAATATTTTCCTCAGGGATAAAACACAAAGGAATGAAACTTTCTCTACCTTTAATTTTGTAATTAACTTGCATGAGTCCACATGAACTTCCACTATCAGCATCTTTGTTACAGCTGGATTCCTGCATCATCAATGCCACGATAAGTAATGGATCTGGTATTTCATATTGCACCGAGTATTGTGTTATCCATTTAGCATAAGAATCGCACTCAGTTCCGCAATTACATTTCCTATTTCCTAAAGAGTTTTCTTTTGCATAATTTAATGCATTAAGAACTTCTAATTCACTTCTAGATTTTACTTCAACTTCTGCTGCCTTAACAGATTCATATTTCTTCTCGAGTTTTTCAACGCTTAATATGAGATTTTCATTCTCGGAGATATAAAACTCATAAAATCCGCTCTCAATTCTTACCTGTTCTTCTTTATCAACAACTTTCTCCCTAACATTTTTAGGCATAATTTTACAGAATCCTTTATCTTCACAATTATCTCCTAAAAGATCGTCTTTACATACACAAAGACAGGCTTCATCAAGACAGCTTCCTAAACTCTTTCCCTTATCAAAGCCTTTAACTAACCATCCGTCCTCAACAAAACACAATTCGGATTTTTCTTCATCTGAAATTTCATTCAGTGTGAGAATTTTTTCTGTAAGCTCCCTAAAGCACGCTTTAGTAATCCTACCATCCTCTGAAGGGAAAAAGACACTATAAAGATTCAAGAAAAAAGTGAATAGTATAACTAAAACAGCAGCACCTATTATCAGACCAATTATAGTCTTTAACAAAATTAGTCCTTTATGTTCTGAACCCTTGCTTCTCTTTATCCCTCTTTTTGGCATAACACTAGAAAGAGGATGCTTATTTAAAATTTGTTCGTTTTACTCAAGGTTGCTTCGGTATCGTTTCATTAGCAAATCCTAGAGCTTGCTTTACGTAGAAGGAAATCTGTTCAAATATCTTGCCAAATTGTCCTGTAACGAACAAAAGGATTATAACAAGTACAAATAAAGCTAGAATTACAATAATTAAAGTGTTAATAGTAAGCTCAACTCCTCTCTTTCCTTGCATTTTATTACGAGCATGTTATTCCTGGACAACTAACTCCTAAATCTGGGCAATTCTGCTCTTGTTCTTTTCCTATTATCTTGATTTTCTTACAGAAAGCTATTTTTGACTCGGTTGAGCATAAGGCCCTACACTGTTCAACTGCAACGTCTTCACTTGATACTGCTGGTCTGTAAAATATCTCCTTTATCTTTTGCGTAAGCTGTGCTGTCCCGCCTGTAAAAGTTAAGGTTAATATAACTAAAACTAACAATGTAAGAATTATCACTATTAAGGTTGACGATGTTATCTCAACTCCTTTTTTGTTCATTTTCCTCTTTTATGCTTTAACTCAGCCTTTGTGATTTTTAAATATTTCTATATCAACATACTTTGAGCTGATCTTGAAGAGACTTACAATTTTCGCCTGTGAATTTTACTCTATCAAGTATAGACTTAGAGATATAACATACAGGATTTTTGCCTCTTTCTCCTGCTTCTATAGCTGAGGTTGAAGTGTAAATCATAAATGTAAGATGAGGAATTTCCTCTTCCATAGTATTGCCAGTATACCCTGTTCGTGCAATAAGTTGTCCCTTACTAACTACCTTCCCTGGCTCAACAAAGTTCATAAGGTCGCTCAAGTGAGAATAAAGCGAAAACAGATTCGTTGAGTGTCTTAAAAGAATGAAGTTTCCATATCCATTTCCACATTTTAGTTCGCCTTCCTTACACTCGCTCTGTAATGCCACAACTACTCCATCAGCTGCGACAAAAACTTCAGTTCCCCGAGTTGCTGGAATATCAATTGCGTCATAAAATCTGCTATCAAGCATGCCATAGCAGGCATTTACTGTGAGAACATTTGTAGGCCACGTCAATTCTGGATTTTTCTCTCTGAAGCTATTGCCCTCCAAAACTAATCGGCGTATGTCATAAGCAATTACATTATTATCCTTAACTTCCTTGACTTCTACAATAAACTCATTTGCCTTTTTAAGTTCTAAAGTAAATTCACCTTTCCAGAACTTCGGACTGAAAGCTCGAAAGAAGCCTGAAAGGGTATCACTTTTTGTATCTAGAGTCTTACCATCCTGCACAGCCCTAACAAATACTTCAACATCCTTGCCTTTGAGGTCAGTTCCCTTATCAAGAAGCTGAACTGTTACTTTGCAATTACCATTGCATTCTACACTTACGTCATTAATAAGGCTTCTTGTAAGCTGTTGAAATTGCACTTTTTCTGGATTCTGTTCTTCTCTTTCTGGAAAGAATGGCTTGAGAAGTTGTTGGTTGAACTTGATAAATAATACTACAACTAACACTATGACTACTATAACTAAAATTATTTCAATTAATTTATTTATAGGTAACTCAACTCCTCTCTTATCTAACATCTTACTTTACTGTCCAAACCTAAAAAGATTTAATATGCTATCAATAATGTTGACTCCTTTTTCTCTCATCAGATAGATTGCAAGAATTAAAAAAACTAGGGCTACGAGTGCGAGAATCCAATATGCTAGCTGATCAAGTTCAAAGGCTCCTCTTTTCATTTTTGAGTTTTGTTTTTGATTTTAATTAGATTAAAATTAAGGTAGGCTTTCAAGATTATCACAAACTTCATTTAAAGTATCGGCCTCGTAAGGAACTAATAGTAAGGTAGTACAACCACCAAAAGACTCATCGCAACCTTTAACTTGGCTTTTAATTTCAGTCAGGAAGGAAGCTGTACCAACACCTACACCAGCATATAAACCATAACCTGCACCGATAAGGCCTCCTGGAAGCCCACCAAAAACAAGTCCGATAAGACCCCCACTTAATGCTCCGCTTGCTCCAGCCACAACCGTTGCTAAATCATTTTCCCATGTAATTCCTTTTAATGTAACTAATATTACTGCATAATTTTTATTAGTGCTAATTATTGGCTGTTCCGCAGTCTCAATTTTATAAGCAGCATTTTCACTATTAGTAATATATTCAAGGTAAGTGATTTCCTTTGCAGGAGTTATTGTAGAAGGAACATTATTTTGAGCTATATATTGTTCAAGACCCTTAACTTCTTTCACTTTCTTCCGGACATTTTCATCAAAACTAATTACAGAACACATAATACATCTATTAGGGGCATCTAAGTATTCTGGACCCATAAAGTCAAGCTTACCTCTCCCTAACATTTGCCAGCATGCTGCCATCTCATTAGCTATTGATTTCTTTATTACTTCTTCGCGAGAATCTTTAATTTCGACATCTAAAGTTTTACAGGCTAAAGTGGGTAATTTTCCAGGAACCTCTTTAATAAAGAAATTTGACCTTAGTAATACAGATTGGTAGCAAGTCTCTCTATCAATTATTTCTGGGGTCTTGAAATATTTTGCATAAATCCAGCTTCCTATAATACCAAGAGATATTATTAAAATTGTTATAGTAATTAATATTTCTGGCAATACCTCTCCTCTTTTCTCCGGCTTTTTCATTTTAGCGTATTACGCAAAACATTTGTTAATATTAGCGCAATTAATCCAATCATGAGTAGCAGGATAATTAAAATAATTATTGTTTCTATAGCGATCTTTGCTTTTTCCTTTCCTTTGTCTCTTTCTTTAGTATCTTTCATTTCCTTAAATAAGTCATGTAGACAATATATGCATCAATAATAAAGCCTAGTATTCCAATTATTAACAGTATGGTTAATGACCATTTTGGAAAAGATTTTTGAGTTTTGATACCCCAAATTGAAATTATTGTAATGAATGCGAAAGCGGCCATTCCAAACACATCAAAAAATTCTGCTTTAGGAAAATTAGTTCTCTTAATTGGATTGTAATTTTGTGCTTTCATTCTACCTTTCTCAAGTAACCCCAACTTGCTGAATTGCTAATGAAGCTAAAAGTGCCAAGATGAGTATAGAAAGTAAAGCTGTAATCAGATATAAAGTCATTCCCTTAAGAAGATTATTAGCAATTTCATTCTTCTCTGTAAGTCTATCAGTTCCGCTTTCCACAACAACTATGGTAGCAGTAAGGATAAAAATAATTTCCACAAGGTAGAGGCCAACAACAATCTGTAAAAAGTAAGGCGGAATCATATCTGTTACTTTAAATAGAGAAACTACTCCAGCAGCTCCTGGAACTTCCCCTCCCTGAAGTCCTGCAAGTTGCTCTGAAAGGCGATTGATTATTAAAGTAATCATAGCCGCAAGTCCTGTTACTATGCCTGCAAGAATCGGTGCAAGGAATGCAATATTGCTCTTCATACTAATCACAACATCAGCAAGCATGTCCTTAAGGCGCTCTTCTATAGTATGAATATTTTTTGCATAAGTTGCAATGCTATTCATGGATGCTGCAGCTATTGAGAGTCCTTTCTTTGCACTCTCTACAAGAATGTGCATCGACGTCTTTATTAAAGATGAAGGATAGTATATAAGAGCCCCTCGAACTTTATTAAAAATTGATTCTTTTACAGACATCCCATTCTGTATATTGTTATTCACAAGAGCAAAAAATTTCCCAGTGGATGTTCCATGTAACACCTGCGAGACTCGGCCGAAGGCCATCTCTGCGGGAACACCTGAATTAAGCCTATTGCCAAGCTGGAATAAAGCTGAGCTGAACTCAAGCTCAAGTTCTTTAGTTTGTCTTCTTGTTCTAATTAGTTTCTCAGTCTTCATTCTGTATGCTAACGCAAAGAAAAGTGCTATGGAAAAAACAAAAAATAAACTCAGTATTAGAGCAGGAACTCCGAAAGGTCCTATAAGTCCTGTGCCTGTCTCTGCCGCCTTGTAATCAAGAAAATTTCCAAGGAAGGGAACTGAAAAGTCTTGAAAGGCAATTGCTTCTTGAACTCCCGGAATTAATAGTAAGAGGGGAAGCAGTCCAATAATAAAAAATGGAAATGCGATTATTGCCGCAATAAAAAATGGCTTCTTGCTCTTGAATTGCGCATAATCTGGATTTAATTCGAGAACTTCAGCTTCTCCGTAGCCCCCTGGACGAGAAAGGAGAATTTGATATGAGAGGTAGTATACAAGGAAGGGAATTATTATGTTAAAAAGAACAAAAATATGTTGCCATCTTACTAACCCCCCCAAAAGAGCTGAAGAGAGGGGAAGAAGTGCAAGGGCAAGTGTAGGCAACACTATGCCTAGCATGTAAATATTAGTTAAAGGGGCCTTGATATTGTGCACGTAAGAAAGCATCTTCTCATGGACACCATCGAGCATTACCTGTAAACTCCTTTCGAGAATCTCGATTCTCCTGTGTTCATTTGTCTCATACAGCGAACTTTCGATAAGATGTATTGCTTCTACAAACTCCAGATTGTGTTTTTTCCAAGTCTCGAGGTAAGCATCAAGACTGTCTCTAATTGTGGCGTATTTTCCAACTTCTACATCCCAAAAAATCTTCCTGAGATCAAGAGATAATGGAGGCTGCAGATTTTCAGAGGCAAATTTTATTGCCAGCTCCAAGTTCGAGGTATGTTTCATGTACACAACAATATAAAGAAGTGCGGGCACAAGTTGTGAGCTCGCTTTAAGTCTCCATTTCTTTGCAAGAATAATAGGTAGTGTATAAAAATAGTGAAATGCGAAAAGTGAAATTATTATTCCCAACATAGGAAGAAGGAAAGTAACCCTTTCTGTGAGAACAAAGTAGGCAACAAAACTACCTATAGAGAGGAAGAGACCAAGAATCATAATATTAACTGCAAAACTTATCGCCTCTGCCGGAGTTATCTGTAAATGCGCGGTTTCTATCGCATCCTGATACTTTGCTTCATCTTTCCTTGAGGGTTTAATAGTAAGGATCTTTCCAAAAAACTTACAGAAATTCTCATAAGTTGTGATTTCCTGGAACGCCTCTTCCTTGAACTTTACATATTCCTTGCTTGGCTGTTCTATGCCAGAGGTGTCAGAATCATAGTAAATACTTTCTATTTTAGCTTCATACTTTCTAAGAATGTCCTTAACTTCTGGCTTGGGTGGGTTTGGCATTTTTCTCTTTTTATTTTTGAAAGAAAACATAGTTAAAAAGTTTACTGGGTTTGGTTGCGGCCTTATATTTTATCGCAATAAAGTTTATATAGTATTTTTTTAGATTGGGCATGGTGAGTCGAACTGATGTGTTAAAATTAATCGATACGGCTCTTCATATAATTCGTACATCTGATAAAAATTATGTCGATTTTAATTATTTGTATAACAACGTAACAAAAAAATTAGAAGATGTTAAAACAATTATGGGAACGGTAAAGTTTACGGGTGATAGAGAAGATAAGGATAGATGGCATCATGCTCTGTATGAACTTTTAATTGCTACAAAGAATCTAGGCAGTGCATTGGCTAGTGTGCAATATGAAAGAGCTAAAAATGAGCTATCGAAAGCTCGGAATTTATTAAACCAGGCTGCAGATTTAGCAGATAAGCTTGGGTATTGATTGCTTCTAAAACTATTTTATCCTCTCTCCAAGATAATATGCCTCTTGTCAGGAATTAAAACCTTAACGCTTTATCCAGATTTAAGTTTTAAGCTATCTACATTTCCATTTACCATTTACCATTTTCTCTTTTTATTTTTGAAAGAAAAAGACTTTAAATTCTTTGCTCAATCCCTTTCTAAAATAATATGCTTCTTATCTGGGATAACTACTTTAACATTCTCGCCTGCCTTGAGATTAATACTTTTAACAACGTTTTTATTAAAGTAAGTTCCTAACCTATCATGAGACAGCTTTATTATCTTCTGCTCAACCTTTAGAGGGCCTGCTTTTCTTTCTAATTCTGCTACTACACGCAAGCCACTTTTTTTGTCGAATTCTATATTCCCACAATATTTGCATTCGTAGGCTATTGCCTTTCGCGTAGCTCCTTCTACTCGCACTGTTATCTTTCTCATTAAATTTTTACACTCTTTACATTTCATTTTCTTATTCGTTTAGCATTTATTACTTTTAATGTGTCTCCCTCTCTCTTACAGAGAACATAAAAAGATTTTGATTTATATTCAAATATATCGCGGCCTTTTCTTTTTTTCTTCGCAGTAAATATAACCCTTAAAACAGCTGCCCAAGGAACATATCTCTCATGATTTCTAATATAATGTTTGCTTTTTACAACATTTAATTTCATTATAATCAATTTGACTACAATATATAAATATTTCTATTAAATTCTTTGCTTATAATCCTTTAAACTTTCTTGTCTTGTTGAATACATTTCTACCTGCTCTTTAATTCTCTCTGTAGTTTCTTCACTCCACCTTGTTGAACCTCCAGAACTTATCCAACCAACTGCCAATGCATATGCTTTTGCGTCCAAGGCTCTCACTCCTTGATCATAAAAGGATCGTGCTTTTCTTTTATTTCCTATAGCTTCTGCTATTCTGCCACCGATTACACATATATCACTATAGAGAATAGTTTGGTCAGGAATAGCTATGTTAAAATAATCTAATCTTGTCATTTGAAGAATATAGTGTATGTCCAGTGGATTTTTGACCAAATCTTGAATTGTTTTTAGAGCCTTTTTATATCTTCTGTTTTCAATATCCTCGTAAAGGTTCATAAATCTGGGAGAATTTCCAGGATTTGCATTGCTCCACTGCTCTACTATTTCAGGCAGTACAGTTCCCTCTAATAATGTGTCTACGCTTGTTGGTGTCTTTTTCTCTCTGAATATAGTGAATCTCATTTTATTATTTTCCTATTTATTTTACTTGTTTTGCCATTTTAGTCTCTTTCGTATTTTTTAGCAAGTCCTTTGCGCCAATCATCTTTTCAGCGATTAGTGCCCCACAAAATGCTCTGCCATTCGCTAGTTCTTTAATCATATTAAATGGAATCCCTTCTAAAGTGGATTGTGAAAATGTCCACACAAGTTTTTCTAACTCTTCGATTCCTTCTCTAGTAAGAACATCTACACCATCAACAGTATTGTAATACGTAGTTTTATTTGGACCATTTAATAAGTAACTCTCTGCAGCGTTTAGATACTCTAGAGTTTTTCGTTCAAGATCGTAGCTTCTTAATTTCTCTTCATTTCTGAGTTTTTCTCGTTCTGCGTCCAATCTTCTTTGGTATCTTCTTTCAAAATATTGTTTGACGAATTTCATTTTATTATCCTCCTATTTGATTTTGTTTTGTTTTTATTACTTATAGATAGTAATTATAGTATATTAATATTTCCCTATAATTTTTGTTTAAAACGCAAGATTTAAATAGTTTTATGTATTAATAACCTAAAATGGTTAAATTAGATCTAAAAGATAGAAAAATTCTGTACGAACTAGATAGAAATGCAAGACAAAGCAACTCAGAAATAGCCAAAAAGGTAAGGCTTAACAAGAATACTGTTAATTTTAGAATTAATAGAATGGAAAAAGAAAAGGTGATTTTAGGCTATTATACTGTTATCGATAACTCAAAACTAGGCTACTTTAGTTTTAGGGTTTACCTTAAATATTTTAATACAAAGGCAGAAGATGAAAAGAGAATCGTAGACTGGCTAAAAGATCATAAAAAAGTTGGCGTTCTTGGAAAAATAGAAACCGTCTATGATTTGGCCTTTCATGTATTGGTCAAAAACATATATGAGTTTGATGAGTTCTGGCTTGAATTTAAGAAAAAATTTAGAGAGTATTTTTGGAATGAGAAGGTACATGTTTTTTCTAGCGTATACCATTTCAAAAGAAGGTATCTTTTAAAGGAAATCCAAGAATACCAAAAAGAAATAAGCGAGTATGAATTTATCGGAAAAGCTATGGAAAAACCAATAAAACACGATACATTAGACCTTAACATCTTAAAGTTAATTTCCAAAAATGCAAGAATGCCAGTTATTGAAATGTCTAAGAAATTAAAGATTCCAGAAAGAACTGTTGCCTTTAGGATAAAACAATTAGAAAAGAACAAGATAATATTGGGCTATAGAGTAAATTTAAATCTTGAAAAAATTGGCTATGAGTATTATAAAATTAATATTATCTTGAACGATTTTCAAAAATATGGTGAGTTGTTAAATTTTGCGAAGCCTCATGTTAATATTATTTATATTGACAGAACATTAACAGAATTAGATTTCGAAATAGATGTTGAAATTGAAAATAGAAAAGAATTATTAAAACTGTTAGATGAGATAAAAATAAGTTTTAATGTAAGAGATATGGAACTTCTTCTCTATAAGGAATATTATAAAATTGAGTTAGTGCCGCAATAGTTTGTCTTAATCTTTTGTAGCTTTATAATCTTCTGCTCAACTTTCAGTGGACCTGATTTTCTTTCTAGTTCTGCAACTACTCTCAAACCACTTTTTCTATTGAAAATAAAATTTCCACAGCGACATTGCCAACTCATTATTTTGTTTCTAGCACCTTCTACAGAGACCTTTACTTTTTTCATTAATGAACAACACTCAGCACATTTCATTTTCTTCTCTTTGTATTAATAATTTTTAATTTTCTATCTTCAATACTTAAATTCTTTGCCTCTTAATTTCTTTCTTGAACCAATCTTGCCATTCTGCTAAGATGCGCTTACTCTCAAGATTACCGACTTCCTGTAAAACACTTTCGGAAATTTGATGAAAGGCTACATTGCTCTTGACTACAAATCCTGCTTCTAACAAAGAGGGTATTTTTGTTTCTTGCGCCACTCTTACTAGTTCTTCCTTTATTCTAGAACGAAGTAGGATATTATCCCAAATCGAATCCCAATTTCCAGCCCATTCTTTAACATTGGAGGCAATTTCCTTAAGAATTTCTGATTCTCCATTCTTGAGTTCATCTGTCGGCTCTATAGAATCGTTCTGCACATTAAATTTCATCAAGTCAACAAAACCTTTCTCAGTTAATGGATCTTGGCTCCATTTCTTTCTGACTTCGGAAATTTGTACAAGTCTTTTGAAGCTTTTGAGTGTGTCAGGACTCTTTACTGGATTCGTAACTGCTATAATATCGATTGCCTTAAAACTTGTTGTTGGTACTTTAAGGTCATTCACAACTCGGTCGAAGACAGCATAAGGAGATGCTCCATGTATAGTTCCTGCTACTGTATTTGCCAAAGCTCCTATCCTCATTGCTTCGAACATTGCTAATGCTTCCACACTACGAACTTCTCCAACAATTAAGACTGAATCGCCCAATCTTAAGGAAGTACGAATTCCTTCATCAGCTGAAACTTCTGTACTTTCCTTTAGCAACGCAGCTCTTACTTTCATTCTTAATGTATCATAACCTAGATCTCGCATCGCATCTATAGGAAGCTCAAGTGTATCCTCTAATGTTATCACGCGGTACTTTGGTAGTAGCTCAAATAACAAAGCAGAAAGTAGCGAAGTCTTGCCTGAACTTCTTGTTCCTGAAATTAACATTGTGCGAGAACCATCAATTAAAAAACTTAGCAGGCCTGCAGATAAAGGAGAAAGCATTTTATTTTGTATAAACAATGGCAGTGTCCATGGCTGTTCCCTATGGCGCCTGATTGCATAAGCTATACCATGAGGAGAAAGAGGCTGTTGTATTATTGCAACTCTTGCTCTAATATTTTTAAGTACAAGGTCAGTGTCAAGAATTGGATGAGCTTCATCTAAAGGCCTACCTGAAATAACTCGGAATTTTGCAGCCCAACTTTCAGCATCCTCTGAGGAAGGGATTATGTTAGTAACACATTCATCATAATCCTGATGTCTTACAAAAATAGGGGTGCTGCCTACGGGAGAATTAATCACAATGTCCTGAAGTCTATCATCGTACAAAAGCGTTTCAATAAGTCCAAAGCCTATAGTATGCCTAACAAGAATTGCTGCGAGATCATTTATTTGAGTGTAGCTTAGCTTTAGGTGTTTAGCATTGGCTAGCTCTGTTAACAAATCTCTGGATATGTTAAAAAAGATTTGCCTTATCCTTTCTGGATCCAAAAATTCCTCCTCTCTTGGGCGATGTTCCAGCAAGACTTGGCGTGCAAGATCAAGAAGCCCTATAGAATCTTCATCGAGCCTAAATTCAGGAGGCAGCGCATGATACAAATACTTCACGTCTCCAGGCATTTTTAGAATGGTTATGTCACTTTTTTCACTTCCGCTAACAGAGTATTCTTCAAGAAGTTCAGCCTCAAGAGGAATATCAGTCATTAATCTCGTAAAAGTGAAGTTTGGAACTGTGTTAGCTCTAAAAATTTCATCGTAAATGTTTCTGTCTCCAATCTTAAATCCTGAAACGCTCTCTCGGATACTTCTTATTAGCTTTGTACTATTCAAAAGACTTTGAAATTTTTCAAGTCTGGAGATGTATGACTCTGAAGCCTTTTGAGCATCCCCCTCTAAAATCTCCACTTTGAGTTTTTCCTCTCGCAAAAGTCTTGTAAGCATGACATAGCATCCTATTGGATCTGATCTCAAAAGTGTCAGAAGGAGGTACTGAAGCGCATTGAATTTATTGCCAAAAGCATTCAATTGCCCTGGAGTTAAGCCAGTAATTGAGAGTAATCTTTCCTGCTTCAGAAGGAAATTGTACAAATTCGCTATTTCCACCAGAATTTGCGTATCCTCGTAACTGTAAGAATAATTTTTCTGCTGTGAAAGCACAATGCGGCTAACGCGAGGATTTTCTGCCAAATTGTCAATAACTTTAGCCATGACTATTGCATCTGAAGCTATTGAAGGCACTACACTGTATTGTAAGCAATTAACATACATCACATCTTCCCGGCCTTCTTTTACAATTTCGTAACCAAAAAGCCCGGTCGTTTGTTTGAATAGCATTTTGCTTTCCTAACTCTTTTTTTCGATTTTGAAGTAAATATTTATAAATTATTAAAATTTAAAATTAATATAGTTTTCCATCTGTGTTTTGGAATAAAAGAGGTAAAATGACTAATGGTGTAAATACTGTTGCTGGATTTCTTACAGATTTTTCCTCTCGTATTAAGAATTTAGAAGAACGCTATACTCTATTGCGCGAGAGACTTCTTGTTCTTACGCAGACAGTAATCAAACGGGAGCGCGAGCTGAAGAAGGAGATCCAGATTATAGAGGATGAGCTTAAGGAAATGAAGAGAGAACTGAAAGAAAGTTCCTCGAAGATTGATCATCTTATTAAGGAAATGCCGAACTTTGCGAGAAGTGATGAGCTCAGAGTGTTGGAGAAGTATTTTAAAATGTGGGAGCCAGTTAAGTTTGCTCGAATTGAGGACGTGGAGAGAGTGGTAGATGAAAAATTAAAAAGGAGGAAAATGAAAGAATAGAATGCCAATTCCACCGAAATTAATTATAGATATGCAAAGAGCTGGCATGACAGATGCACAGGTAATTCAAAATTTACGAGAGCAAGGCTACAGCGAGAAAGATATTAATGATGCAATAAATCAGGCCACGATAAAGCAAAATGTTGAAGGGATGGAGATTCCTGTCCCTCATCCAGGAACAGTTCCAGGAATGGCCCCTTCTGTAATGACAGAACAGTATGGGGAAGTGCCGCAGTATGCTGAACAAGGCCAAGGTTATGCGGAGCAGTCTGGAGCTGAAGGTTATGAGTATCCATATCCTGAAACATATGCGTCTAACGAAGCTATTGAGGAAATTGCTGAGAGTATTATAGAAGAAAAGTGGCAGGATTTCAGAGAAAGGGTAGGCGATCTTAAGGGATGGAAGGAAAGACTTGAGAAGGATTTACAAAGAGCAGAAGAAAGGCTCGAGAAAGTGGAAGATTCCATAAACAATATACAAAGGGCACTTCTTGAGAAAGTTGAAGATTATGGTAAGGGAATCAGGGGACTTGGCTCAGATGTCAGAGCTATAGAAAAAGTTCTCTCGCAAGTTCTGGATCCAATGGTTGCAAATGCAAAACAGCTTGATAGAATTATTGCTGAACTTAAGACTAAGAAGACTAGGGAGAGGTATGAAAAATCATCTGGAGTACATAGAGCACACAAAACTCATAAAAGATCCAAAAAATAAATTTAACCTAACTTTTCTGTCCTAGAACCCATGCAGTAAGAGCCGCAATTATAAAGAGTAGAGAAACACCAAGTACAGCAGGATTAAATAACACACTGCGGATTTGAAAGCCAATGACCTCTGAAGGAGTTAAATTTTCAGTAGGTACAGGCATTCCTGGCGCAAAAGGAGCTAGTATAGGCCCAAACGTCTGAAT
Organism: Candidatus Woesearchaeota archaeon; assembly: GCA_964361585.1. Classification (GTDB taxonomy): domain Archaea; phylum Nanobdellota; class Nanobdellia; order Pacearchaeales; family UBA12030; genus CAYIBB01. Next base: position 28,300 of record CAYIBB010000003.1, read on the forward strand.
TCCAGCATACAAGAAGATTATAATCAGTACTACTACAACACCCCATGCAATTGCAGTACTCTGAGTTGCTTCTATAAGTCCTAAACCACCATCCTTGTTCCCGAGCCACACATAAATCAAGAATATGAAGAGTGCAGAAACAAAAAATACTACCATCCATGGAATTAGTATACCAGTGAACTGAACTGCTAAAGGTGTAGTAACGAAGATAATCGCAATTACAAAGGAGACTAGTGCATTAGTAAAAACTGCATCTCCTAGAATTTTAGTCTTTGTTAAGAAGGCGTACATTAATGCAAAGGCAAACATGAACATAAAGAGAGGCATAAAATAAGTAAGAAGTCCTACATTAACTTGATCCCCTGCAACTTGAACTAAAAATCGTATTGGCATTTTTATTATTTCTCTGGATATTATTGTTTTTATTTATTTTTATTACTATTAAACTCCGACTTAGATTTTAAATTTATCCTCTTCTTCTCGTAAGCTTCTCGAGCAAAGTATCGCCTTCTCTTCCTGGAGAGAACATTACAACTATGGCCACGAGTATTGCAATTGGAATTCCCAATAAGATTATGGATGCAAAAAGAGGATTTGTAATGAGCAATGAAGAAAATTCGAAATCAAACCCAGTTGCGCGGGCAGTTCTGCTAAACACCCAATAGAGTACACCGAGTGCAAAAATCGCCCCTAAAACTCTCCACCAGCCTTCTTCTTCTCGTAAAACAAAGAAACCTATAAACAGTAAACCAATAAGTACAACAATTAGGCCAATGGCAGCATTTGCAAACAATTCCTTAAGGATAAATCCTAGAAAGGGATTATTTATTGCGAAGAACGCGATAGCAATAGATACTACTGCATACACTCCTCTATTTCTACCTAAGATGCCACTTCTTTCGAGAATTGCAAATACTAGGGTAAAAATAAGAATGAAAGGAAGTACTATATCAAAAAGTCCGACAGATTCCCAAATTGACAATAATGAACGAAAATCAAAAAATGGAAATTGTACCTGTATCATATCTATTTACCTCTTTTGTATATTTTCCCTATGTATTTTTTATTTTTAAATCTATTTTAACTATTTTTGAGATGGTTTTATTGAGACTACAATTGCGATTACAGCAGCAATTATGATTACTAAGATAATAGCCGCCCAAAGTTCTCCAGTAATTTGGGGAGTTAGATTTGCTGCCCAGAGAAAGATAAATATTATTGCTAACCCAGAGGCAATGCCAAGAGCGATTTTAACTGCGAAAGGTAAGTTCGCCGCACCTTCTCCTCCAACAAGGCCATAAGTGATAAGGAAAAGTAAAAAGATCATAACTATAATCATAACTAGAGGAATCATTCTTTCTATAATTCCCGTAACTGCAGTAGCTCCTGTAACAATTAATGCTATAACAAAAGCAACTATGGCATCAACATTCCTTTTTTCAGATCCAAATACTTGGGCTTTTTCGAGAATTGCAAAAACTACTGTAAAGATCAAGATGAAAGGTAAAACTATCTTAAAGAAGCCTACTCTCTGTAATAATTCAATTGTGGCGTCAAGTAATGTTGCATTTTCAGGCATTTTTTGCCTTACCTCTTTTTATATCATGATATATCATAAACTATTAAATTCCTTCAGTCCTCTCTCTTCAGTCTTTTCTGGAATTCTGTCTATGGAATTTTTTAAGTAAGATTACTCTTCAGTTGTCTCTTCTTCAACTACATCTTCGCGAATCGGAACTGCTGATTTGCTTATAATCACAACATCTCCGATAGCCTTCACAAAGTTATGTGGAACTACTACACCTTTGGCTGAACCCAGGAAATTTGATAGATTGCTACTCCTACTAATTCTGATTCGCCACATGTCCACCTTATTGTCATGCAGCGTAGCTTCCTCAACCTCTCCGAACTCCTCGCCAGCATCAGTAAATACTTGCATTCCTACTATCTCTGATATTTTTCTTATTTTTAGTGCCATTTTATCCCTATTTTTTTATATTTAAGAACTTTGTGAGTAAGCTTTATATATTTTATCATTTCAGGCTCTCTACTACCCACTCAGCAACAAGTCGGAAGTCGCCCAGGGCTCAGTGAGGGCATTAAATTTAAAAGTATAAAAGGCTGGGATAAAATACTAAGAAGAAAAAGAGGAAAATGTTTGACACAAAAGAAATAGGGCAGCTAGCTTTGGCATTACTTTTAATGGCTTTCCTAATATCCTTTACAAAGCTTACAGTACTTAGTTACCTCATAGCTTTGGTAATGGTTGTTATAATCTTAATTCCTCATGTGCTGGCGCATAAAATTGTGGCTCTCAAGTATGAGGCACATTCTAGATTTCAGCTGCTGGAATGGAAGCGTTTTTGGGTTTTCGAGAGCGCAGAATTCAAGCATCCTTTCCCTATTTGGCTTGTTCTTCCTGCTCTTGTAGTTTTCCTCACACAGGGAGCTGTAAAAATTTTCACTATAGAGAGCTTTAAGCTCGAAACTAAGGAGACAAGGCTAGGAAGGAAATGGACTACAATAATGGAATCAGAAAATGCTTTTGTCGCAATGGCTGGCCCAATAGTAAATTTGGTTATTGCCTTCCTCGCCCTATTACTTGTACCTTATTTCGAAATTATGAAAGAATTTGCGCTTCTTAATTTATGGTTTGCTTTCTTTTCTGTAATACCTTTATTTAATCTGGATGGCATTAAGATCTTTTTTGGCGGAAAAATTCAGTGGGTATTTATTTTTATAATAACTTTGGCAATGATAGTACTTGCAAGAATAACTAATTTGTGGGTAACACTAATTGTGGCTTTATTACTAGCTCTTCTCGTAGCAGTCTGGCTTCTATTTTCAGAAACCTTTCAGCCAGCATTAAGGCGAGAAACTCTGCATATAGTAAGGCCTTGATTATTAAAGTGTTAAGAGAACTGGAGGTGGGGATTTTAGAATACCATTGCTACGATACTCAATACCACAACTTGATCCTCAGATATAAGCCAGAATAAAATTCTTAATCAACCATAGGGAAGCTACAACCATAATTATAGAAGGAATGGCTATGTAAACAAGCAGCGCGAAGAGAACACTTACAACTAAATCAACCTTGGACTTTAGGTCAAAGTCAATTAAAGTGAATGTCCATGCCTTGATGATAAGTATAAAGGCAACATACAGTAAAACAGTAGAAGAAATCAAATTGAGCACAAAGAGGACTAGGAAAATCACTGCAGCAAGATCCATAAGTCCTAGTATTTTTTCCATTTTACTTAGCTTATTCTATTAAGAAAGAATTTATTTTTGCTTTTGACCGTAGAGCTCTTTAAGATCTTTTCGATATGCTTCAAGTGCCTCAGGCTCAAGATGTTGCTTTGCAATTCCAAGAACTTGTTCTAAACTTGGTGCAGAAATTCGCACGCCTTCGGCGCTTTCTCTCTCACGCACAACGCGTACCCCAAGGGCGGGACCCGAGACCACAGGAACCCAATTGCAGTCGAGGCTAGCCCCGCCGGAACCGGCACCGAACCTAGCGACATAGGTTGCTCTTGGATGCATGTAATATAATTCACCTTCAGGAATATTGCTTGGGGGCATTCCTTGCTTTGTGGCATTATTGAGCCAGTAATCTAAGTCTATTCCTGGAACTCTACCTTCCATTAAGCACTCTTCTAGGGGCGCTGTGTATTGAGGTTTGAGTTCTCCATTTACTGTTCTGTGCTTGGAGTTTATGTATAGTACTCCATTCTTGTCTTCGAAATATGCATCTAGATGTTCAACTCTCCATGGACTTCTTATTTCCCAGATTTCATTAAGGATATTTGTTAATCTTGCAGTATCTACTCGCTTTCCATTTCCATCATAAGCTTTTCCTGGCTTGAGGAGCTTGATGAAGTCTACCCATTCTCTTGGTGGGAGCATGAATTCATCTTTTGCATGTAATGCTGTATGGGTGGCATACCAACTCGTGTCATGATGTCTTTTATCCATTGCAACTAGTAAGTCTGGGTAGGAGTAAGAACCATGGCTTTTTCCTTCTAGGATGATGTAGTTCTTTAGATCTATTTCTCTTTGTGTTATAGATTGAGTTTGGGTTCCCATTTTCCAATTAGCTTAAAAATTAAGATATTATGACATTTAAAAACCTTTCTAGTGTTACTACTTGATTGTTATAATAAGACCTAGATTCTGCTTTATAATCCAATATAAATATATAAATTAGAACTCCGAAGAATAGAGATGCTTTCAATTCAGGGCCTAGTGCCAAGGGCCTATCAAAGAAATATTCTTGAAACTGCAAAGGGAAATAACTGCCTTATGGTATTACCAACGGGATTGGGCAAGACCCTTGTTGCATTACTACTTGCAATAGAACGCATTAACAAGCTGCCAACTTCACAAGTATTATTCATGGCTCCGACAAGGCCGCTTGCTGCTCAGCATTATGAGACTTTCAAGAAACACATTTCAGGGCTTGATGAAGAATTCTTTTCACTAGTAACTGGGCAGATAGGGCCAAAAAAGAGAAAGTTGATCTGGAACAGTGCCTCATTCATTTTTTCAACTCCTCAATGTGTTGCCAACGACTTAAGAAATGGAACTCTAAGCTTGCAAAATTTTTCCTTGCTGATAGAGGATGAATGCCATAGATGCCTGAAAAATTATGATTACGTTTATGTGGCAAAGGTTTACAAGGAAATGGCTGAAAATGCCAGAATTCTGGGACTTACAGCATCTCCTGGAAGTGATGCCTCAGTAATTTCGCAGATTTGCAAGAACCTTAGCATAGAAGCAGTAGAGGTGAGAACAAGACAGAGTGAAGATGTTAAGCCATATGTAAAGAAACTTAAGACAGAATTCATTAGGGTGGACCTTCCTTCCGAGTTTGTGACTATTCGAGAACACCTAACAAAGATTTACAACAAAAAAATAGAGGAACTAAAAAATAGAGGAATTGTTTTCCAAGGCCAGAGAGTAACTAAAAAAACCATTATTGAACTTCAAGTAAGGTTAAGGAGAATAATCAATGCAGGCAATAATAACTTCAACATTTTGAGAGGGATTTCTGTACTTGCAGAAATTATGAAAGTACAACATCTTTATGAGTTGCTTGAGACACAATGTATTGAAGCTGCACACTCTTATGCCAGAGAGCTTGAGAATGAAGCCAAAAAGGGAAGTAGCAAGGCAGTAAAAAGCCTTGTGAAGAATCCTGATTTTCAACTTGCGATTACAAAACTCAAGGGCATTTATGGAAAGCAAGAGCATCCTAAACTAGAGATGCTAAAAAAGATAGTAAGAAAAATGCAGAGGCAGAGGATTATGATTTTTGCGCAATATAGAGCTACTGTAAAGAAGATCCACGATGAATTGGAAGGGATTGGTATAAAAAGCAAAGTCTTCATAGGTCAAGCCTCGAGAGAAATGAAAGGGCTTTCGCAGAAAGAACAACAGGCAATTATTAGAGAATTTTCAGATGGTAAAATTAATGCATTGGTATCCACAAGCATAGGTGAAGAAGGCCTCGATATCCCGGAAGTCAATCTTGTAATTTTCTACGAGCCTGTTCCAAGTGCGATTAGAAAAATCCAGAGGGCAGGAAGAACTGCAAGGCTGAAGTCCGGCAAACTAATTGTGCTAATAACTAGAAAGACTAGAGATGAGGCTTACCACTATGCAGCATTCTATAAAGAAAGAAAAATGCATGGCATTCTTACAGATATGGCAGAAAGACTTACAAGGAAGCAAAGCAAAAAGCAGTCAAGACTTACCGAGTTTTTAGAGGCAAAGGAAGCAAAGATTTAAAAACTTTAAAGTCGGATTAAATATAAATAAAAGAGGTAAAATGTTTGGAAAGTATTTGTGTCATCAATGTAAGGGAGGGATGACAGTGATCATAGGGATATTGATACTATTGAATGCTGTTTTTGATGCAGTGAGTTGGGTTGTTTTTATTGGTGTTATTTTAGTCCTCTTGGGATTAATGAAGATGTTTATGCCATACTGTCCGCATTGTGAAATGAAGTGGAAGGCTGACTGGAAGGGAACGGGTATGGAAGCGAAGACAAGACCAAGAAGAAGGAGATAAATTTTCTTTATTTTAATTCTACTTTTTATAGATAATATTATTCAATTCACTCACTAACTCAGTCACAAATTCATCATTATGACCATGGCCTTTAAGGCCTTGCTCCAGTGTCTCGAAGTGACTTACATGACAGCCTATACAGTGAACTCCTGTCGAGAGCAGAGTTTCAATAACCTCCGGATATTTCTCAACAATTTCAGCTATAGCCATGTCCTTTGTTATGCCACCACTTTCTTGTTTCGTCATTTTAATTTCTGATTCTGATATTATTTTTATTTTTAATAAATATTCCTCCTACCATGTTATAATACAACCGAACTAAAAGATTTCCCTGTCTTTCAATTGAGATCTCAATGTTCTCACCTCTAATATTTTCAACTCTTTTTAATGCTTCAATAGTTGCAATGTAACTATCACTTCCGAAAACTGAAAATCTTCTGACTCTATATCAGTTCCTTTCTCTTTCAATATAGATTCTAACATCATACTCAATTGGAATAAACAAGAAAGAAGGCTCAAAGCGTGGAACATGCACAACAACTTTCTGTGAATCACCTTCTCGCAATATTCTTTCAAGCTCATTAAACACAATTACTCTTAATGCATTTTCTCTTGCTATTTCTGGGTGTACATACTTATTCATCTTAAATATAATTAATCACTTAATTGCATTAAGAAAATTTTCGTTCACTTGATCCCAATTGATTACATTAAAGAATGCTGCCATGTATTCAGCTCTTCTGTTCTGATATTTTAGATAGTATGCATGCTCCCATACATCAATTCCAAGAACAGGAATTTTTCCTTGCATTAATGGTGAGTCTTGATTTGAAGTTTGTAATATCTCAAAATTTCCCTTATCAATAACAAGCCATGCCCATCCACTTCCGAATAAATTGATAGCAGCATTAGAAAATTCTTCCTTGAATTTTTCGAGGCTTGAGAATTTCTTATTAATAGCTTTCAATACTTCACCTTTAGGATTACTTTCCTTCTTGAGCATTGGCCACCAAAAAGAATGATTTGCATGACCGCCTCCATGATTTCTTACTGCATTCCTAATTTTTTCTGGCACACTATTTATATTCCTTAATAATTGCTCAACAGGCTTTCCAACCAAATTAGTTCCCAGCAATGCAGCATTCAGCTTATCAACATAGGTTTGATGATGTTTGTTATAGTGAATTTCCATTGTCCGTGCATCTATGTAAGGCTCTAGTGCACTATAAGTATAAGGCAATTTCGGAAGTTTATGTAGTTCTGGCATTCTTTCTCTAGTATAGAAATTTATTTATATTTTTTGTTTTCACATACTTAACATTTAAATTTCATTTTAACTCTAAAGTTTCATACCCCTTCTCTTCAAGCTCTTGCGCAAGTTCCTTGCTTCCGGACTTTACAATTCGACCACCAATCATTACATACACCTTATCCGGCTTGATGTAACCAAGTATTCTTTGATAATGTGTAATCAGTAAGATTCCTAACTCCTTGCTACGAAGTTTATTTATTCCTTCTGCCACTATCTTGAGCGCATCAATATCTAACCCAGAATCAGTTTCATCAAGGATTGCAATCTCTGGCTGAAGAACCGCCAGCTGAAGTATTTCTGCCTTCTTCTTTTCTCCTCCTGAAAAACCCTCGTTAAGGTAACGATCAGCAAAATTCTGGGGCATTTTTAACATATCAAGCTTTTCATTCAACAGCTTTCTGAATTCGAAAGGTGATAGTTTTTTTACATTTAGTTTTTCATTTAATGCTAACCTAAGAAAATTAAACATGCTCACCCCAGAAACTTCATAAGGATACTGAAAGGATAAAAAGAGTCCTTGCTTCGCTCTTTCATGAACTTTTGCTCCTGTAATATCCTGACCCTTCAGAATAATTTTTCCATTCTCAACACTATAGTTAGGATGTCCCATTAAGGTGAAGGCTAAAGTGCTCTTGCCAGATCCATTGGGCCCCATGAGTGCAACTACCTCTCCCTTTCCAACTTCAAGGCTAACGCCATTCAGAATTTTAGTCCCATTTACATTCACATGAAGATTTTTAACTTCGAGTTTATTATTTTCCATTTTCATACTTAGAAGCTGCACTTTTTAATGCATCTAGTGAGATAAGAGCACACTTTAGCCTTATAGGAGAAATTGGTATGCCTAACATTTCTAATATGTCCTCTCTTCTAATTTCTTTTATTTCCTCTACGCTCTTATTTTTAACAAATTCAGTAAGTATACTGGCAGTTGCCTGAGAAATAGCACATCCCTGTCCTGAAAATGCAATTTCCTTAACATGAGAAGAATTGAATCTTATCTCAATTTGGATTTCATCTCCACATAAAGTGTTAACTTCTTTGGCAACAGAATCTGCATTCTGCAGTTTACCGAAATTTCTAGGATTTTTCCAATGTTCGAGTATATTCTCCTTGTACATATCTAACATTTTAACTAAAAACCTTCCTGACCTTTTCCAGTCCCTCGATCAGAGAATCAACATCTTCCCTCGAGTTATAGAGGTAAAAAGAAGCTCTAGCAGTCCCACTAATCCCAAGAACTTGCATGAGGGGCATGCAACAATGATGCCCTCCCCTTATTGCCACACCCTCACTATCAAGAATGGCTGAAACATCGTGCGAATGCACTTTCCCTATATTGAAAGAGATAATTGGCGCCTCAAAAGGACCGTGAATTTTTAGTCCTTCTATTTCCTTTATCTTTTCTAGAGCATACTCAGTAATTTGTTTTTCATAATCTAAAATATTTTCCATTCCTACAGCTTTGAGATAATCAACTGCAACTCCTAAGGCTATAGCCTCTGCAATTGGTTGAGTTCCAGCCTCAAACTTCCAAGGAACTTCATTAAATTCCGTACTATCAAATTTAACTTCTTTTATCATATCTCCTCCGTAAAGGAAAGGTTTCATATTCTCAAGTAATTCTTGTTTGCCATACAGGCAACCAATTCCAGTAGGACCTAGCATCTTGTGTCCAGAAAATGCCAAAAAGTCTGCACCAAGTTTTTTTACATTTACAGGCATGTGACCTACACTTTGGGCAGCATCCACCACCAACAGAGAACCATTATCATGCGAAATTTTAGAGATTTCATGAATGGGGTTTACAGTTCCTAATGCATTACTTACATGCGTAAGGCTTACAATTTTAGTTCTTTTATTAATTTGCCGCTCAAGGTTTTCTAAATCTAACTTTCCGTCTTGTGTAATTTTAACAAACTTAAGATTTAGCCCATGAATTTTGGCAAGTTGTTGCCACGGCACGAAGTTGCTATGGTGTTCCATCTGTGAGATTAGAATCTCATCTCCACTCTCAAGATTCCACGTCAAGGAATAGGCCACTAAGTTAATTGCCTCTGTAGCATTCTTTGTAAAAATAAGTTCGTTGGGCCTTGCTCCTACAAATGAAGCAATTTTTCCTCTCGAAGCTTCATATGCAAGAGTTGCTTCTTCACTTAACTGGTAAACTCCCCTATGCACATTAGAGTTATGTTGCTCATAAAATTCTTTCAGGGCAGAAATGACTTGTCTTGGCTTTTGAGTGGTGGCTGCATTGTCCAAGTAGACTAGCCTTTTGCCATTTACCTTTCTAAAGAGTATAGGAAAATCTTCTCTTAGTTTATTTACATTTAATAGTTTCTGCATTTTATATTTGTTTTATTATCTCTCTCTGAAGAGATAAATTTAATTTGTCTAATATCGGAGATAAAAATCCCTCGAGCATAACTTTCTTAGCCTTCTCTTCTTCAAGCCCGCGGCTCATGAGGTAAAAAAGCTTCTCCTTATCGAGCTGCCCTATTGTTGCTCCATGAGTGCATCTTACTTCATTATTCTCAATCTCCAAATTCGGAATAGCATTTGCCTCAGCTCCATCATTCATTATCAAGAGCTCTGCTTTCTGATATCCGTTCGAGTTACTAGCATTTTTATCAACCCTTACAAGTCCTCTGTATAGAGCCTTTGCTCTATCTTTCACAATTCCCTTCACTAACATATCACTTTTTGTAGATTTTGCTTTATGTACAGCTTCTGCATAGAGATCAAATTGCTGTTTTTCCTTTCCAAGTACAAGGCCATAATTCCTAACTTCTGATCCTTCCCCATTAAGTGAAGTTAATGTAAGCGCTCGAGTAAAATCACTTCCTAAATGTAGGTCATACCAATTTATTCTACTATCCCTAGCAAGGTTGGCCTTTCTCAATACAAAGCTATGAGGAGCTTTTGAGTTATTTACACTAAAAAAATTAATTTCAGATCCTTCTCTTAGATAGATTTCGGTAGTATTTCCATAATAATTTTCTGTAAACTGAAATTCAGTAAAGTTGAGTTTACTTTGAGGCTCTGCTATGATAAGGGTATAATTAATATCCCGAGCTGGCTCGAACTTGAATTCCATCTCTTTGCCCTTAGGAATTCTTAAAAACAAGGCTTGTTGAAAAAATGCTGCATTGAAGACATTTATTTTATCATTAAGTTTTATTGAGTTCATGAAGTAATTTTCTGCTTCCTCAAGTGAGATGCCATTCTCGTCTATTGAAAAGTCATCTTTAATTTCTACTTCCTCGAGTTTTATTTGAGGATTCATTAGAATACTGAGCCCATATCTAAAGTTAGGAGATGGCAAACTATCAAAGGCTTCTTTCGCCTTTTTTCGCTTATCTAGAATAAATTTAGGTATTTTCATCAACCAACACTTCCTTCCATTTCTAGTTCTAGGAGACGGTTAAACTCAATTGCATACTCAAGAGGGAATTCCTTAACTATTGGCTCCATGAAACCATTAACAATAAGTTGAATTGCCTGCTCTTCCTTGAGGCCGCGGCTCATGAGATAGAAAATTTGGCCTGAGCTAATTTTGCCCACAGTTGCCTCATGTGCCACTTCTACCTTATCTTCCTTGATATCCATGTAAGGAATTGTGTTGCTAGAAGAATATTTATCTAGAATGAGTGCATCGCAACTTACAGATGCTCTTGAGTTTATGGCGCCTTTGTTTATCTTCAATAAACCTCGGTATGTCGTTATTCCTCCATCTTTACTTATGCTCTTACTTTTGATTGTAGAAGTTGTATTAGGAGCCATATGGTACACTTTAGTTCCTGTATCCTGCACTTGACCTTTACCAGCAAATGCAATTGTTAGATGTGAACTTCTTGAGTTCTCTCCTAGAAGTAAACTTGATGGATACAACATCGTGGTCCCAGAACCAATATTGGCAGAAACCCATTCAATAGTTCCATTTTTCTCAACAATTGCTCTCTTAGTGTTAAGATTATATGTATTGCGGCCCCAATTTTCTATGCTGCTGTATCTCACTCTGGCCCCTTCTTTAACGTAAATTTCTACACAACCAGCATGCAAATTTGCTACAGTATAACGAGGATTTGAACAAGCTTCGAGATAATGCACCTCTGAACCTTTATCAGCAATAATAAGTGTATGCTCAAACTGTCCCGCTCCTGCTGCATTCATTCTGAAGTATGCTTGGAGTGGCATTGTCACTTTAACTCCAGGGGGAACATAAATGAAAGTTCCTCCTGACCATGCAGATGCATGCAACATTGCAAATTTATGATCATTAATAGGCACACACCTTGTCATGAAATATTCCTTAACAAATTCAGGATATTTATTAAGTGCAGTATCCATATCCTCAAAAATTACTCCCTTGTCCTGCCATTCTTTCTTTAGGTTATGATATGCAGTAATGCTTTCATACTGAAATCCTGCCCCCGCAAAAAGTTTTTGCTCTGCTTCTGGAATTCCCAATCGTTCAGCTGTCTTCTTTATGTATTCAGGAACATTTTCCCATGAATTTGCATAAACTCTCTCTTCTGGCCTGAGATAATAAGAGATTTTATCTAGATCTAACTTACTTAAATCAGGCCCCCATGCAGGAATTTTGGTGTTCCTGAAGTGCTCTAGTGCTTGCAACCTCTTCCTGAACATCCATTCAGGCTCTCCTTTCTCCTCTGAGATTAATTTAACAACTTCCTCTCTCAATCCTGGTTCTGCCTTCACAATAAATTTTTCGGGATCTCTCACATCATGAATTCCACGATTAATTTCAAAATTTTGCTTCATTTCTCAAAACAGACTGCGCATCCCCTAGGAACTTTAGAAAACTTCCTATGGTATTTACAAATTAATCTGCTCTCAAATATTAATTTAAGAATTTTTTGAACTTCAATAATGCTATCTTCAGACTTACGTATTCTCCTTACGGAATTTGCAATTTCTTGTTTAATAGAAGAATTAAATTTTATTTCATTTGCTCTTTTCTCATTTAAGTATTGAGATATTGCAGCTTCTGTAACCCCTAAAAGTTTGGCTATTTCTTTCTGTTCCAACCCTTCCTTGAGCATTACTCTAGCAAGTTCTTTCCTAATAGTTGGAATTACATAGAATACTTCTACCTCTTGAGGATA
>CAYIBB010000004.1:0-35259 GCA_964361585.1 Candidatus Woesearchaeota archaeon
TAAAGGTCCTAGAAATTTATATTCAGGAAATTCAGGCCTGTCTAGGCTCTACCTCGTCAGGGGCTTGGGCTTGTATTCCGGCGGTGTTGACTTGGCTAACTCCGGTTCTTTCGGTCGGGTAGTTGTAGTGCAAGAGGGCGGCGAAGCCACCGCGCAAAATTTGAAAGACCGAATTGTTGGTGAAGTTAATGAAAGCTACGAAAGGCAATTAGCAGAGCTTACTACAAGGCGTGAAAGAGCTTTGCGAGCAATAGAGGGAAATGGAAATTAAGATGTACTCAAAATATGAACCAATAGGAAGAAGCCAAAAAGAAAAGGGCATAAAATTAGGTCCAGCTCTAGCCATATTTGCACTTGGGTTCTTAGGTGTTGCTGTCAATTCAAAATTAGAAGAGAATAAGGCTAACAGAACTATAAAAGACTATACTAAAGTAGCATACCAAATACCTCCTCATGGAGTTCATCAGCATGGTTATATTGGATTAACTAGAAAAATTGATGATTTTTGGCCTGGAAAGGATTTTGACGCTCTAAGAGAAGAACTTGGAGAAGTTAATGGTAACAAAGGGCTAGTGCCCTCAGATGTTGTTTACTTAATAGTCCCAAAAGGACAGGAATCAGAACTCGAGGAACTTTTAAAGGAGGAGTAAGAGGAAAATGGTAGATAAAAGAAGATTAGAGGAATTAGTAAATGATCGTAATGCAACAGATTCACTTAGAGGTAATTTTCTTAGAGATCCAGATAATCCAGAAACAAGGACAAATATCGGTGCTTATGTTAAAGGATATATAGGAAGGCTTGCTAGAGAAAATCCAGAAGATGAGAAACTTCAGGAAATGGCTGGTGGATTGCAAAATGTAAATTTAGCCAGTGAAGGTAAGGATGTTATAAGAAAATTTTTGGACAGCGGCCATAGCTATAGTAAGAAGATACTTACTGGACATGTTGATAGAAATCTAGGTTCAGTCTTGAATGAAATTTATCCAGGAGCTTTAAGAGAATTAGTTGCTGATGGTTTAGATCCTGTAAAAGGTGTTTATGAACGCATTTCAAAACTCCATGCTAGCTACAAAAATTCCCTTGAAAATTTAAGGAATGCCAATGAGGGAAGGGGTTCTGAAAGGGCAAGAGCCTTAAGAGCTATTCAAAGTGAGTTTAGTGAATTCTTGAGTGTTGAACCATTTGGAGACGCTCTTGCATATGCTTATGGTGCATCTCCTAATTTCATACTACAGTTTTATGAAGGTGTTGTAAAAACTAGAAGAGGGAGGTTTATGCAGGTTTTGTTGGGTAATGAGAGATCTTACGCAGGAGCAGCTCTTCCTAGAACAGAAGAAGAAGTTAGAGGAGATTTCTATGTCCCACTAGCAACAGAAGCTGTAACTGGAGAATTAGGGAAGCAAATTAGAGCAAGTGAAGAAGCTGAATTGAAAGCAATGATTGCAAGAGCCAGACGTGGTGGCTCTAAATAGTTTTAACTTTTTTGTTTTAATTTTTTCTACTTCTCATACGCTTTAACAAGTGAACGTAAATTATTTAAATTAAAATCCCAATTTTGTAATATGGAAAAACATAAATTAACGATCCATAGATACACTATAGTTCTTGAACCAGCAGAAGAAGGTGGATACGTGGTTACAGTTCCATATCTTCCTGGTTGTGCAACTCAAGGCGAGAATTTTGAGGAAGCTATTAGTATGGCCAAGGAAGCTATAGAATTATACTTAGAAACATTAAAAGAACATAAGGAAGAGATCCCAGTAGAGCCAGAAGGAGTTGTTATTTCTGAAGTAGTTGTAAATGCATAATGAAACTTCCAATAGTTAAACCAAGAGAAATTATCACTGTGCTTAAAAGGAAAGGATTTTAAGAATCAAGGCAAAGTGGAAGTCACTTGATAATGCGCCATCCAGAAACAAGGAAAATAGTTGTAGTACCTATTCATCCAAAAGATGTTAAGAAAGGAACATTAAGGAGCATAATGCGACAAGCTCACATAAATCTAGAAGAACTATTAGAATTATTAAAGTGAAAATTACTTCTCATACTCTTTCACAAGTCGAGCCATTTCTCCAACAAAGTCGTCAACTCTTGCAGTGTAATTGTCAATGAGCTTTCCTTCTATTTTCTTTATTTCGCCATGTAGTATATTGTGCATTAAATTGTAAAGTTCACGGTAAAAGTCAACATAATGTGCATTTAGTTTCTTTTCCTTTACAAAAGTTGTGTGCAGAAGGAAAGGTACATGTTCAGGACTTGGCGGACTTCTTCCAGCGGCCATTAATGCTGCATGTGCACTATCAACACATGCCCAATAAAGTCCTTCTATCGCAGCAAGCATGCTGGACTTTGTCCTTGCCAAATGTACAGGACTTCTTCGCAGGGCCACGTAAATGGCCTCAGCAGTAGGCCTTATCTTCCCCTTCTCCAGTAAGATCTTAAGTGGAGTGAAAAATCCTCCGAAGTCAATAAGTGGAACGCCATAACGAATGACATTCATGACTACTGGCTCACCTCTCATAAGTTCATCCCACCAAGTTGAAAGCCTTATTGTATTTACATGAATCTTTTTCTTGTATTTCTGCGTCACAATAATCTTTGCTAACTCCTCGCGATACCATGCAATAAGCTCTTCGTCCCATGCAACTGTGCAATCGTCTATAATAATTATTAAGTCAATGTCGCTTTTGTGTTTAGCACTTCCTTTAACTTGCGAGCCAAAAAGCACTATAGACTTAACAACATTTTGAAATTTCTGGTACACCTTGATTGCAAAATCATAACCTATATCATAGGCAATCTTTTCTTCCTTGCTTTTGAAGTGCTTTCTTGTCACTACAATTCCTGACTTTTCAAGTCTTTCATTGATCAAATGAGTCTTGTTCTTAGTCCTATTAACTACTTTGACCTTACCTCTCGCTTTCACTCTTCCTCTTTTTTTCATTATCCATAGAGAGATTTTTCGCTTTTAAATTTTTTTATTAGTTTTAGTAATTTAGGAATTAAAAAATATTACTTTAAGGCTTTACTTCTTACATCACTCCATCTGTTGCGGGCCAAATCTTTGTCGAGCTTCTCCTGGCATTTCTCCTCCTAGCTCTGAAGGAAGGGCAGAGAAAGATGGGGCACCGTAAGTTCTGAAATGGAAGTCAGGCAAGAATTCGCCGTAGCCTGCAAAATAAGAGCCGTAAGTCTGCCTTGTTTGATTCCAGAATGGTTCAAGCATGTAAGTGTACATTGGAGAGCCTAAAGCCTCGAGCACATATGGATGAGGAGATGTTCTGAACTGAGCAACGAAAGCGCCTGCCTCAGTAATTTGCGGTACTTTTACTCCTGCCTTCTCTAGAACCTTAAAACTTTCTTTGAGAGGAACATCACCCATTCCAGGAGGCAAGTGCGCATCATGAAATCCGAAGTTGTCTGCAATGTGTGCTTTCTTCACATCCTTTGCGACTTTAGCAAGCTCCTTTGGACCTATCTCTCTAGGAAAGCCAAACTGCCTTAGCATATTTATGTGCCCGTAATCCCAGGTAGCGCCTATGAGCTTTTCAGCAGCTACCTTTGCTGCACCTTCACTTTTGCCCTCTTTTCTTGCTTCTTCAACAAACTTCTTCCTTGCCTGCCCTATAAGATCTTTAAGCTCATCTCCAAAAGTTGCAATAGTTCCCGGATAATTTTCAAGTGCCATTGTAGGAGCATTATTTCCGAACTTTTTCCATGCATCAAACATCACTTTGCCAACGGTTTGTGCAGCCTTTTCGCGGCCGAAATCATCTGCCGGTCGCCACTTTCTTGGATACACACCAACATCCTCCCCTTTTATTTGGCCTCTTCTGTAAAGATCCTCTCTTCTTCTCTCAACTTCTTGTTCTACACGAAGAATCTCACTTCTTATTTCCGAAACTAATTTATCATTATATCTAACTCCCTGATTTCTTGCTATTTGTGATCCAGGTCCATATTCAGAATAAACATTTTGTACTCTTTTCATAAAATCATTTTTAATTCTTTCTTCTTCGGGATTTCTCGAATCAAAACCGGTTTTAACCATATCATTGTACATCTCTCGGAGAAGTGAGTATTGAGAGAAGTTCGCTTCATCAAGACCATTCACAACATCTTGTACCTTTCTTAATCTTTCCTTATCCTCTTGGGAAAGTCTCGCAACTTCATTTGGATCTGCTCTTCCAGTTCTTATATCAGATATTACTGGTCTGTATCGAACATAATCCTCAGGAGGAGCAAGCCTCGCGAGTCTCGCTTTCTGCTCCTCGTTAATGAAAAGCTGTTGCTTATTTTGTTCCCACTGCGAGAAATTCATAACATCAATTCTTCTTTTAGGATTAAGCTGCATCTTAGGATTATCAGGCCAAACTTTTTCCTCATATCTCAAGGCCTGCATTTGCCCTGATTCAGGCTCTACTGCAACGAGGTACTCTTGACGCCTCTTTTCAGGATGAGTTTCATCATACACCCAAGTTTGAATAGGCATAGCTCCCGCATGAAAAGTTACTGGAACACTTCCCTTCGGATCAACTTTTTGACTTTGTTCAATGACTTTCTTCATCTCCCTTTCTGTTTTTAGCCTTTCTTCCTCTCTCCATCCTTGCTGAGTAAATCCTGCAGGGTCTATGATTGGACCATGAATTGTGATGTTAGTTCCTGTCAACTTGGAAAGGCGATTCATTTCCTGAAAATGCTGCTGCGGAATAGTTTCGAAGATCGAAGGATCTATAGTTCCTGCTTCCACCACTTTAAGTCCTGTATTCAAAAGTCGAGATGCCTGCCTGATTTGGTCAGCAGTTTGAGGACTTGTGGGAGCTCCTATCTCTGCACTAGGAATGCGATAGCCTGTAAAGTACTCGCCGAACTCAGCCTGTAATGGAGTGTAAGCTCCAGAATAAAAATTCTCATAATTTACTGGCTTTTCCTTCTCTGATTTATCAAATAACTTGAAAATTTCTGCCATTCTCTTTCTTCTTTCTCTTTTATTTTTTTAAATTTATAAGAAATGAAATTATTTATAAATTTATCTAGAGTTTAAATCATCTTGTAGACTTTTTCTTCTCCCGCTCGAATTGAGAAGTGCCCATGTAAAATTCAGCAGGCTGAATTCCGGCCGCCTCGAACTCGAGAGGCTTTCTAACATGAGTAAAGTCTTGCTGTCTATTAGCATACTGCATCTCATTGTGCCTTGCAATCTCCTTAGCAATTTCCTCTTCATGAAGGCTGGGGTTTATGGTCCTTAGCTCTTGCTCTACTGGAGACACAAATTCAGGAGCTCTTCCTTGACTTTGTCCAGGAGTGTAATCGTGGCTATAGCTTTCCCCCTCTGAGTATTGAACATTGCCAGAAATACCATAAAGAACTTCACCTTGATTCGCGTACTTTGCATCTACTTCTTGGCCAGCATACATTGCTTTTTCTTCCTCTCCTCTTGCAACTTCAGTTTCCTCACTACCTCTCCCTCCTGACCTTGGAAGTGAGATACCTAAAATCTCCTCAATGCTCTCTTCCAGTTCTGACACTGGACTGGGGCCGAGAATAGGCCCTTCAAATTCGCTCTCACCATCCTCACCCTCGCCAAACTCCTCCTCGAGTTCCTCTAACTCCTCCTCTAAATTCTCTTCCTCTTCTTCATCATCTTTCGCCATTGTCTTACTAAATTACCTTACAATATAAACTTTTACTTTAATTACCTCTGAAAAGTACAAAATGCGAGAACGATAGATTTAAAAACCCCCAAGAGCTTGTAGGGGTGGAGGTAAAATGGCAGGCGGAACAAAGACATTTCTAGGATGGGCAATGATAGTACTAGGAGTGATTACCGGTGGTTATCCACTTGTAGGTGTTGCAGCAAGTACAGCCTGGAATGTAATCCTGGGAATATTGGTCATTATAGGGGGAATCTGGCTTTTAGCTACTAAGTAAGAGAGGGAGTAGTAAGCTAGAGTAATTTGTTTGTTTTATTATTTTGTATAGTATCCCCCATTTATTTTTTCTATCTTTCTTTTTAGTATCAGCATTTAGTTAGAACTATAACTCAGCAACTTGGAGCTACGAATTATGACAGTTACTTTAAGAAACCCAGAACTTTTCTACTTTATTACTTAATCACAAACTGGCTAGGCAGTCTTGTCCTGAACGTGAATGGGAATGGAGGGCTTCCCATACCATGAGCTTTCTTGTAGATATCATAGATGCGCCAGCACCTTGCTCTGGCGATTGCTTCAGTATAGTAACGGACTTGCCTTTCCACAAAATTCTCCTTCCGAGCAGCTTTCTTCCTTGCCTTTTCTGCTTTCTTTGCACTAGGCTTGAGCCCGAAAAGTACTTCTATGAAAGTTTTTCGAGGCTTCTTTTCCTTCTCTGATTTATATGATTCAGTCTCGAGGTATTTTTGAAGCTCTTCCTGAATAGGCCCTAGAGTGTCAAGAGTTACTCCCTCAACAAGTCTGAGGCCCTCATAAATATCATCCTTATCGAGTTCCTTGTAAAGTTCCTTGAGCTCATCTTCATTAAGCACAAAGGCTTTGAAAGTTACATTAGTTCTGCCACTATGCACGTAGTGTACTCCTTCCCCTCTGGCAGCTGTCCTAGGAATTCCTCTGAACACGAAGTCCACGAAAACGCAGGCATAGAAATTTCTCTTTAGCTTTACACGGTCGAATTTGCGAGGTAGCTCATTGGTCATTGCTGCTGTTCTCACTCTTTCAGTGTCAACTCTAGCCTTGCCAAAAATTGAAAGCTCCATAACCACCGTGTTAAAAGCAGTAACAAGTTCTGCCCTTTTCAAGTCACGCTGTTTCATTGTTAGCTCTTCCGCAGCCCTGAGGTAGGGCCTTACCCACCTAGTATAGAGCTTGATGGCATTAATCTGGCTTGTCAAGTAAGTCTTTTCTATCTCATACCTATTCTTGATTTCCTTCTCTGAGCGAGTCACCCAATCAAGGAATTCTGCAATGCGAGGCTTTAGAATCCTCTTTACACGTTCATTAACATCAAGCTTGTCCACATCTTCCGGCCTATTCACGTACATGAAGGCATCTCTCAAAGTTACAAAGTCAAGTTGCTGAGTAAGCAGATTAAGGCTTCCTGCCCCCCGCCTTATATCAACGCGGTCCATCCATACCTGTTTTAGTGCAAGAATTCCTGCCTGCTGAAGCTTCTTATCCTTGCTCTTGTAATTTTCATAATGCTTAAGTCTTATCTCAAACTCCTTAAGGTCATAAATCAAATTAAGTACAGAGCGCATGACAGTATTAATTGTGGCCAGAATCTTCATGCCTTGTTCCTGCATGCGTGTAGCGCGAATGCCAATGTCAGCAAAGTACCCACTTCCGGGAGAGGCTGTGAAGTTATCCACAAGCTTCTCAACTTCCATGCCAACCCCTGCAGCTTTATCTTGCATAAAATCAAGAATCCAGAAGTACACTGGCTCTAGGGTCTCAGCAACACTATCATAATTCAAATGAAGCTCAAAGAGTAGATCTTTGTCCTGCAGATCCTTTTTCTTAACTCCCTTTGCTCGGGAGATGAGCTCATCTATATCCATTTTCCTCTTTTCCCGTTCTCGTTTGTTCTTTCTTTATATTCTTTCTTCAGAGAATTGAATAGAAGGAGTTTTTTAATCTTTCTATTATTCCCTTTCTCCAAGGACTCGCAATCCTAGCAATAAATGCTCTAGCATTGAGCACTTGAATATTGCTAAGTCCCCCTCAAATTCTACTCCAGGGTCAGAGTTTAATGGTTTTTGTGAAAATACCTTTCCTTCAGAATCTTGTAATCTTAATAACCTTACAATTGTCAGCCCTGATTCAGGATCAGACAAGTGATCTTCTGCATGCTTTCTTCCTAATTCTGCAGCTTCCGAGAATACAGCTTCTGGAGAATCTGCACTAATCTTATCTATTGTATGATAGTAATCAGAATGCTTTGTTCCGAAGCCATGCGAGACACCGCCATTTATTCCATAAGTTGCTTCGTATTCCATTTTAATATAGAGTTTTTTAATTCTTTAAACACTATCAATTCAAAATCTAATTCAAAACTCTTGCCTTTACCTCATTCATGTAACGCCTAAAAAGCAAAGCAATTTCCTTGCAGTCATGCAATTCACTATCGGAGTAATGAGTTGCAATTTTCTCTATCCTGTGAAATGAGCTCTCATCAAGCTGAAAAGTTTCTTCAATTCCAATGCCTTCATCTTGGTCAAAATCACTAGTACAAATTATCTTAGAGAGACTTGATTCTATTCTAGGCTCTAATTTTACTAGGCTTGTAGTTGCTCTTTTGAGTGCATTCTTAAATGAATCGCCACCAAGGAAAGTGTAACCTTTACTACCAGAGGCGTAAAATAGTATCAAGGCCAGAACCTCATTTGCTTCTCTATCTACATCGCTGGATTCATATTCCAGCATTTCAAGTTCCTCATAAACAGTATCTGGCATTTTCCTCTCCTTTTATTCAGAATTAGACTTGTATTTTTCATATACTTTACTTACAAAATTCTGTGCAGAGAGTTGTACTTTTTAGAAAGATTTATTAATCAAAAACTTTTTTTAATAATCTAAAGCAAAAGAGGGGAAATGTTAGACGATAACGTTGCCACTAAGATCTTGAAGGCAGTAAGCGAAAAGCCTCGTTCTATAGATGAAATTGCAAAACTAATAGGAAGGAACTGGCGAACTGCGGATCGTTACTTACAGAAAATTGCTGTAAAGGAGGGAAGCATTGCAATTCGCACTTTTCGGGAGGGAACAAGAGGTGCTTTAAAGGTAGCATATTGGAATCCTCTCGATCAAGCTCATTCTAGTGTATTTCAGGAAAAACTTCTTAAGCAGATTGAGGTGGGCAGAACTAAATATGACTTCTCACCTTTAGATATCTACCAGTATGCTGATGCAAAAAAGAGAAAAGCCTTTGTTGAGGAGAGAAAAGAACATACAGATGTAGTAGTTCAACGTCTAGTGGATGTTGTAAGTAAGGCAAATAAGCAACTCCTAATATTCTCGGGAAATCTTTCATGGGCAAATCTCAAAACTAAATCAAGTCAGGAATTTCTCGATGTGCTAGAGAGACTTGCAAGGAAAAAAGTTTCCATAAAAATTCTTGCTGATATAGACTTTGCAAGTACCTCTAATCTTAATAAGGTGCTTGAGGTAAATCACAAGTTAGGAAAGGAAGTTTTTGAGGTAAGGCACGCAAAGCAGCCTCTGCGCGCATACATCATTGATAACACAATAGCAAGGTTCAAGGAGACACGAGATACTGAAGGAAGGAAAGATGGTCTTAAAAAGAAAATTTTCATTTTTTACGAGATCTATGACCGCGAGTGGGTGGAATGGCTTCAGAAAGTTTTCTGGAACTTTTTCAGGACGGGCGTATCAGCAGATAAGCGAATTAAGGACATAAAGAGTATTGTGAAGTTGGGTTAGGTAATTATCCCTTAAGATTTCTTTTAACAAGCTCATAAATATATCTTGGATGTAAAAAATACAACCCTTTATCTTCAACAATATAATTCCTCTCAAAAGCTAATGCTAAAGGATCCCTTTCCGTAACAATGTCAACAGCGCCTTTAATTTGTGATAAACTACTTGCACTTAAAATTGGTCTATCCATACCAAAGGTAGAGTTTGACATAATAGTTCTCGCAATAATCCTCTCTTCTTTTAGGGCATCAAAGCCCTTATAGTGGGTTGTTACGACTACGAAATCTTTTTCTCTCATATACTTTCTTCTTCTTCTTGAGTAATCACTCGCCTTAACCCTTTCGAGTTCTTCTATGCTAGTGACTTGAATAGGTCCTAGAAATGTATGCATCTCATACCAAGCTTCAAGAAAAGAAAAATCCAACGCTAAGAGCATCTTTTCCATAATGTCATGGAAAAAATTTCCATCAGAATGCATTCTCAAATCTCCGATTTCCTCAACCAAATTTTCTAATTCCATCTTCCAAATCTGCTTGATATATTAGTAAAAATTAATAAATTTTTGCTTAGTCCATCAACAGCAGAAAAACGAATAGACGACATCAAACATATTAAGTATATTGCAGAATAGTAATCTTTTTATTCTGCGATTCCCCGAGAATAGCATGCCAAAAGAGTATATAGATATAAGGAAATTTAAGGGCGTAGGCCTTAAAAAGAAAAAGCCAGAGGGGAAAGATGAGAAGGATGAGGACAGAGTATTGTCTAGTTCATTATCAGGGACTGAATCGAGCAAGACATCAAGAAAGGATACTAAATCAACATCAATAAAAAAAGTTCGAGCAGCACAAGCAGATGATGAAATAGATTACATTGAATTTGCAACTAATATCCCTCCAAAGCCTCAGGATCAGGGGGAAGTAGGAATGGAGTTTCTTTCCGATCTTGCCAAGTCGGCAAAGGAGAAGGATGAGATAGCACAAATTTCAGAGGCATCCTCACAGTTAAATATGGAAGAGTTTAAGATCATACTAGCTTCCTTAAGTGACAAACTTGAAGGCATAAGTGAGAGAATTGCTAGAATCGAGAGAAAGTTGAATGTTGACTGATATGTAAAGTTATTACAACTAAATATATTTCATGAATTCTTCTCTAGTTATTTGCAAATCATGTTTTATAATCTTATTAAGTAAACCCCTATCAATGTCTTCTCCAGGATGATTCGGTATAACTGTTGTTCTTCCGTCTGGATGCTCGAAAAACATATGGCTTCCTTGTTGTCTTTTAAATTCAAATCCCAACTTATTAAGAACTTTAGCTACTTCTTTTGCCGTCAGAAGAGGCAACTTTGCCATTTAAACCTCTATTTGTTGTAGTCCCAAGAATTTAGTTTTAATTTCAAGTGGTTTTTTTGTATTCAGATACAATTGAATTGCCTCTTTTGTTCTTTTGAGTAACTCGTCATAAGTTTTTGCTTGCGTATGACACCCTGGAAGTTCCACTACGTCGGAAATCAAGTATCCATCTTCTCCTTGTTCAACTATAACATTAAACTTTTCAGACATACTTGATTTAATCACACCACACTTATATATTTTTCTAGCCAACTTAACTTACTCAACTATCTTCAGATCACGCAAGATAGAGAGCCATGCCCAAGCCCACACCACTGCTTCGAAAGCATAAACAAGCTTTCCTTCCTTGAGGTAAAACTTGGCATCAGAGATGTATGCATTAATATTCTTCAAGAATTCCTTATTCTGCTCGTTCTCTTTTACTTTAGGTATTTCATCCTCGAGGCGAGATAGCCACTTTTTAGTTTCATTTATCAATTGTTCATCTATTTTTCCTTCAATACTCCGAGTTTTTCTACTTTCGTTCTTTGTGCTTTTTGTTGCCATCTTAAATAGATTTATAAAGTACTTAAAAATTTATTTCATATGGAGCATAGAGTTTCTCTGACAGGGCAGAATATCTTTTTCGTGTTCGGTACTCTATTTATAGCTATTGCAATAGGCTTTCTAATAAGGGAATTTGCTCTTGCAGATTCTATCAAAGTAATAATTTTATTTTTGCTATCAATAATCACATTCCTTGTTGGAGAGTACTTCAGATCGAGGGAGATTTAAAATGTCACATGTATATGGATTTTCAACATCATTAGGATATGGGCTTTTGGTAGTAAGCATTATAGTAGGCCTTATTTTACTTTTCACAAAAAGAAAAATCTTCCCTTTGCTTTACACTGCATCAGCAGCCCTTTATGCTTATGGCATCAGTTTTACTATAGACCGCTTCCATCTAAGCAAGACTTGGATTTTAATCTTACTTATATTCTCAGGAATTTTAATGATTCTTATAGGGATGTATCTTAGGGGTTCGTCTAAGAAGTACAAGGGCAGGTAAAGTGTCAAAATGTCATACAGATTAATTATCGCTGCAATTGCCTTTATTCTTGTAATAGTACTAGTTATACTTGGAGGAAGTGGAATAGGTCTCAAGGTTGAGGAGGATACTATAGACTCTGTTAAGTACGAAGACATTTTTTCTAATCAAACTCAGGACTTAAGAAAGAGTGTTGTGTTGCAAACAATAAAGATAGAAAATAATTTTTTCATGCCCCAAGCTTATGAATTACCTCAATTAATAGTCTGCGCTGATGGCAGCGAGTTGTATTATTACACTTATCAGGGCAAATCAATCTCACCAGGAGTTTATGATCCTAGTGTTTTTCCATTTTTCGAGCCACCTTACAGTAATTCTGAATTTGTGAATTTAGGTCCTTATAAGTCTGAAAATATTGTAGTAGTACTACAACCTTCGTATTATGAAGTACCTAGATCTATTAAACCTATACCTGGGGGTTTCTACTATGATGGAGAAGTGAAGGTGAATGAATTAATAATTTATAAAGTCGAGGACAGGAACAGTGTACGATATCCTCCTTGCCAGAATGCCGAGAGCATCGCTAAAAGTAAAGTTACCATACCTGTAGTAAATTAAAATGAAATCGGAAGCTTATGCTGAAACGTCATATAAAATCCCTCTGTTTTTCAGTCATCAAGAAAATAGGAGATTGGCAGAAGTTTATTTAATGGAAAGAGGGATTCCTTTGGATAAACTTAGAGCAGTTTATCAGAGAATATTGCAAGATAATCATAGGAATAATGGATCAGAATTAAATCTTGATAGTAATAAACCTACATTAAGTATGATAATAGAGCTAGGTGACCCAGAAGAATTTGCACAATTCATGGATAATGAAATTGAAAGGCGTTCTGAAGAACATGACATAACCTACATTATTCAGCGAGTTACAGTAAGAAAAGTAAATCCCAGACTTTCATCTTCAGAATAAAATGCCCTACCCATATGAAGTCCTTTTCAGTATAGGAAAACTAAATGTATTTACTTATGGTGTTTTTGTTTTGATTGCTTTCTTTGTATCCCTTTGGATTTCTCTAAGAAGGAGAAAAGAGATTTCTGTT
Source organism: Candidatus Woesearchaeota archaeon (assembly GCA_964361585.1). Taxonomy (GTDB): domain Archaea; phylum Nanobdellota; class Nanobdellia; order Pacearchaeales; family UBA12030; genus CAYIBB01. Next base: position 12,924 of record CAYIBB010000004.1, read on the forward strand.
GATGATGTCTATAATTTAAATATAATTCTTTTAGTGGCAGCTATTATAGGAGCTAGAATAGCATACATTCTAACGAATTTACAATATTACAGAACCTTTTATGATGTAGTTGCACTCTGGCAAGGCGGGCTTAGTTTTTATGGTGGCTTTGCTCTCGCATTAATTTCCTCTTATACTTATATTAGAATAAAGAAACTGGATTTTTGGAAAGTTGCTGACACTTTCGCGCCGGCATTTGCATTGGCAATGGCCATAGGAAGGTTTGGGGCATTCCTCTCTGGTGTAAATCCCGGAACAGTAACTGAAGTACCTTGGGCAATATTTCACGAGGGATCTTTAAGGCACCCAACTGCACTTTATAATTCACTTGCGAACTTGGTAATATTCTTTATAATTCTTGGTCTCGAAAAGAGTGATAAAAAGAAATTAAGGATAAGAAAGGAAGGATTCTATTTCTTGCTCGTGGCATTTTTAATGGGCCTTGAGCGCTTCGCTTTGGACTTTTTCAGAGCTTATGAAAGTTCATTTTTAGTCTTGTTATCGAGAATAATGCCACTTCTGATTATTTTTGTGGCCCTGATTTTGATTTTTAGAAGAAGGTAATTACCTAAAACCCTTAAATCTCTCGAACTTTCCTTCTGCTTTTCCTGCCTCTATACCACTTTCCAGCTTTTCCTCTAACCGCCTATAAGTATCTGGGTCTTCATTTCTTCTTACTGTTTCCCATCTACCGTTAAGGTTGTAAACTAATCTGTCTAGTTCACCGTCTCCATTTTGGTCGTATCCAACTAAATTTCCATCATCTGTAGATGCTTCAATAGTGAGTTTACCATCTCTTAATTTTATATCGGCTCTGTCGAGATCTATGTTAGTATTACCTGCCATTCTATATGGGCTTCTGTCAGGCATTCCTTTGTAGTAATTATAAGCCCTGCATCCACCTATAGTAAGTGCTCCTAAAACCAAAGCTATACCTAACCCAGCTGCCTGTTCCAAAAGTGTTCTTCCTTGTGCCATTTTAACCTCTTTCAAGATACCTAGCAAAAGCTAGCTTATCTCTTTCTTTTGAATGCTCCCTTAAGCTTTTTCCACAATTTAAATTTCATTTTGTCCTCCTTGGCCTTTCGGCTTTGGTCTATCTATTACTACTATGTAGTAATATATGGTATTTAAATCTTTCGATTTGTGTGTTTGGGTTATTGGGGATCAAGCAGCGACAACTTGAGCTTTTCTTGCTGCCCTTTCTTCCTTAAATCTTTTAACATCCTCCGAATCATAGAAATAGTCTCTTCCTACTTTTCGTCCCTTTAACTCCCCATTTCTACGTAAATAGTGGATATGTGTCTTACTCAGTCCTAATATAGCCGTTGTTTCAGCGGTGCTTATATCATCACCATCAATAATTCCTGCAAGTCTCCTAGCTTCATTTATCCTATATTTATTACCAAATACAGATCTTATATCACTATACACACCATCTCTTATTCTATCCTCCTTTTCTGCGTTAGGGTTGGCTTGGAAATACTCAATAATCTTCTGTCTACACCTTTTCTTCTCTTGCTCTCTCTTTTCTTTTCTTCTGTTAATCTCTTCTGGAGATAATTGGTATCTCCTTTTTTTATACCTTTCAATACCTTCAAGTGAAAAGTAACGAATTCCTCCTAACATATAATTTTCAATAGTCCCCTCTTTACCAAGTTGTGATGTCCTTTTTTTACTTACTTTTAATATCCTTCTTGCTTCTGCTGGTGGTACATAACCATTTCTTACAAGTCCCGCCTCCTCTCTTAATCTGCTCATATTATAATTATAAATACTATCCAATTCCCATTCTAATCCTGCACTAATAACATCTTGTTTTCCAGCATTAGGATGTGCAGTTACATACTCGATAAGTCTTTGTTTTTTTCTGGTTTTTATCGATTCTGATCTTCGTTGTATTTTATCTTTTCTCTCCATCAATTTCTTTCTCTCAATCTCGTTTAATCTATCTGGTGGAAATGCAAGATCCATCTGTTCATACTTTAATAAAGCAGTGTAAAGCGAGCTGTCAAATTTACTAAACTCTGTTCTACTCATCCCTTCGTAAATTTCTGGATACTCCATAAAAACTGAAATTGGATTACCATTATATCTTCTATATCCAAAAACAATTTTCAATTCAGGCTCAAGTTGAACAGATATTATAGGCCTGTTTGGCAGTCTTATCTTTATTCCGTGTTTTTGAGCTAATTCTTCTAACCAACCACGTACCATGGTTGTGTTTTTAGCAACCTCTTCTAACCAAGAACTCTTTCCATACTTTCTAACTGTTCCATGAAAATGATGTAGCTGTGAGGCAGTCATTGTGATATTCCAGTTATTAGCTTTAAGAGTTTCAATTATTTTTTTCTTTTGGTTTTCAGTTAACCGTTTCCAATGCGAGCCTCTAGCATTCCTCTTTTCAGGAATTGCTGAATCTATTTGTTTATATCTCCTCAAAGCCAAATAAAGTCCTTCATCATAATCACCGAGTTCACTTCTACTCATCAAACCATAAACTCTTTTATGTCTTCTATAAACTTCAATGGGGCTACCCCTATAATCTCTAGCGTCGAACTCAATTATTAGTGGATTTAATTGAATAGATTTTATCGGCCTTGTTAATATACCAACAACACCCCTCATACCATAATTTTTTAAAAGTTCATCAAACAAGGTCCTCACTGCTTTAGTGGATCTCCTTCTAACCTCTTCTGAAAAGCCATTTGAAAGAGTTTTATTGCTATCATTTAAAGTCGATGTTAATGTAGACAGTAATCGTTGTACTAAATTTACTGATCTGTTATTTATTATACCTTCAAGACTACGATCTTCTTCGTTTTGTTTTGGAGATTTTGTATCTTTTGATCCTTTTTTACCCTTGTTTGATTCAAAAATCGATTCTTCAAAATCGGCCAAATCCTCAAAAAAGTCCAAAGGATACCCAATAGACATGTTATCTATTTCAGTAGCTTGCTTAATTATTTCCCGACTTATCATCTTTCCCTTAACCTAAAATAACCTAAATTAACACCACTTTAAAGTAACTACCATTATATAAATCTTATTATTAGATATTAACTAAATTTAAAAGTTTCCTTATTTTGAGAGTTTAATGAAACAAATTCGTGAACTTATATTGAAGTATGCGCTTCAGAATGCCATTCTCCACGAAGGTAAGGCGCATCTCGGGGCAGTAATTGGAAAATTAATTGCAGAAGACCCTTCTCTTAAGAGCAAGCTTACCGAAATTAAGTTTGATGTTGATGCCATTGTAAAGGAAGTCAATTCAATTTCTATGGAAAAGCAACTCTCTCAGCTCAGGGAATTGGCGCCTGAACTTCTTGAGAAAAAGAAGAAGGACGAAGAGCCTAAGCTAGCTGAACTTCCCCACGCAAAGAAAGAAAAGGTAATAATGCGTTTCGAACCTTCTCCCACAGGAGCATTACACATAGGACATGCCCTTGTCCTGTTGTTAAATTCAGAATACTGCAAAAAATATGCTGGAAAACTGATTTTACGAATAGCAGATACAAATCCAGTTGATGTGTATAAGCCTGCTTACAAACTAATTGAGGAAGATGCAAGATGGTTGGCATCAAACATTTCTAAAGTCCTTTACCAGTCAGACAATATAGAAGATTATTACAAGGTTGCGCTTGAGTTACTGAAAACTGGAAAGGTGTATGTATGCACATGCAACTCACAAAAGTTCAAGGAACTTGTTGAGAGAGGTAAGCCATGCCCTTGCCGAGAAATAAGTAACGAAGAAAATCTCAATAGATGGAAATTAATGCATTCGTTAAGAGGGTATAAGACAGGGCAAGCAGTAATCCGCGTCAGGACAGACTTGAAATTGAGGAATCCTGCATTGCGAGATTGGCCTGCTTTTCGTATTACTACTAGCAAACATCCTCGTGTAGGAAAAAAGTACAAGGTATGGCCTCTAATGAATTTTGCAGTTGCAGTTGACGATCATGCTCAAGGCGTTACGCACGTAATTAGAGGGAAAGATCATATTGTGAACACAGAAAGGCAACTCTTTATCTACAAATACATGGCATGGAAGGCCCCTGAATTTATTCATGTTGGTAGAATCAACTTTAAGAATATGAAACTCTCTGCCTCTGAAACTAGAGAGGCAATAGAATCTGGTCATTATGAAGGATGGTATGATATAAGGCTACCTTTCATTCAAGCATTGAGGAGAAGAGGCATTCAAAGAGATGCATTTGTAAAGTATGCAATTTCTGTTGGTCTCAGTAAGGTAGACAAGACTGTCGAGTATAGTGAATTCATGCAGACAATCTATTCTTACAACAAGGAGATAGTAGAGCCTAAAGCGAACAGGTACTTTTTTGTGGCAGATCCTGTAAAGATTTCTGTTGAGAATGCACCTAAAATGAAAGCAGAACTTGAATTACATCCTTCAGTCTCAAGAGGGAAGAGGAAATTTACAACTACAGGAGAATTTTACATATCAAAAGAAGATTTTAACACAATTCAAGAAAGAAGAATCTATAGATTAATGAATCTCTTTAATTTTTCTCAAGAGGGAGGAAAATTCAAGTTTCATTCTAGGGAGTTAGATCCTAAATTGCAGGCAAGGTTAATTCATTGGCTTCCTACTGATGAGAAGCAGATTGCGAAGGCAAAAGTATTGTTACCTGATGCGAAGTTTGTTTCAGGATTCTGTGAAATCGGAATTAAGAAACTCAACAAAGGCCAAGTTGTTCAGTTTGAGCGCTTTGGATTTTGTTGTAGCCAAGGCAGGAATGAATTTTGGTATGGGCATCGATAGTAAGTAATCACCCAAAAACCTTTCTCTCCTCAGCCTTAATCTCGACAACAAAATCCTCAAGCTTAACTCCGAATTTTACTTTCTCTTTTTCACCTCGACCTCTTACTGCTATCGTCTTTCCCTGCTCTTCTTTATCTCCCACCACAATTGCATAGGGAACTTTTTGCATTTGTGCTTCTCTAACTTTATACTCAACAGTTTCTGCTTTGTAGTTTGAATCCACTCTTATTCCTGCTTCTTTTAATTGAGTCTCAACTCTATTTGCATATTCGATATTTCTATCAGTGAATGAAATAATTCTAGCCTGTATCGGAGCAAGCCAAACAGGAAACTTGCCAGCATAGTGCTCGAGAAGTATGCCAATAAAACGCTCGATAGCACCATAAACAACACGATGAATTATGATAGGCCTTTTCTGCTTTCCTTCCGTGTCCACATAATTCAGATCAAAGCGCTCAGGCAGTTGGAAATCAACTTGGATAGTGGCAAGCTGCCAGCTCCTCTCAAGAGAGTCCTTAATGTGAAAGTCAATCTTTGGGCCATAAAATGCGCCTTCTCCCTCATTAACTTTGTACTTTAATTTTTCTTTATCAAGCGCCTTTTTCAGTGAATTTTCAGCCTTATTCCAAGCTTCCTTCTTTCCCATGAATTTTTCGGGTCTTGTTGATAACTCGACTGTGTATTGAAAGTCAAACATTTTGTAAAAGAAATTTACAAGTTCTATAATAGCAGCAATCTCCTTCTCGAGCTGATCTGGCATTACAAAAATGTGTGCATCATCCTGAGTAAAAACTCTGAGCCTGAAAAGCCCTGCCAATACTCCTGAAAGTTCATTTCTACTAACAACTCCTAGTTCCGCAAGTCTAAGTGGCAAGTCCCTATAACTACGCATTGCTGACTTAAACAACAATATTGCGCCTGGGCAATTCATTGGCTTAAGTGCGAAGTCTCTACCTTCAATTTTAGTGAAAAACATGGATTCATTATAGTGCTCAAGATGTCCTGAGATCTCCCAGACATTTTTGTCAAGCAATTGGGGTGTAGAAATTTCTCTATAGCCGGCCTTTTCGTGCCTTTTTCTCCACAATCTCAGTAGTTGATTCCATAGAACGCGACCTTTATCATGCCAGAATACCATTCCAGGAGCGACCTCATGGAAAGAAAAGAGATCAAGTTTAGGGCCAAGAATGCGATGATCATTCTCACTAAGTTTTTCTTTTTCTATAGCAGTCTGCTTTCCAAATCTCTTAAGCTTCATATCAAGCGCATGCTTCGTAATCTTTTCTTCCTTAACAACCCCAACATTTCCTTTTACTTCTTCCATAACTGGAGTTTCATCAGCGCTAATGGATGCACTTAACTCAGCAAGAGGATGTCCCTTACATTTTAACTCAAATTCCTTATACCATCCGAATGGAGCTGATACCACCTCAAAATTTTTGCTCAAAGCTTTACTTGCCTCCTTTAAAATGGCAGTTGCATCTTGAGGAGATGCAAGTTTCGAGGACAGATGTGCATAAGGGTAAAGGACTATTGTCTTAGTTTTAACTTGCTTTGCCCTATCCTTTACATGTTCCACCAGTTTCTTTACTATAATCTCTTTGTTAGTTTCATCTCCTCTTTCAATGCTAGCAAGAACAGCAAGGCAGTTCTTTACAGAAACCTCTTTCTTTTCAACTTCTTCAGCTTCCTTAAGAGCTTTTCTTGTTGGCTTAAACTTAATGTAGTCTACATGTAAAGTGAGTATTCTCATATTTCACTTTCGTGAAAGTATTTTATAAATTTAATCTTCTGCACAGAATAATTTTTAAATATCACTCTATAGAAATTTAATGGCAAAGAAAAAAGAGGCGAAAGAAATTAAGAAATACATTAAGAAAGGCGATAAGAAGGGCAATGAAGAAAAGAGAAGGCTTCCGATAAATTGGTGGCTTCTTTTTGTGTCGTTAATCTTTTCTGTAGCAGGCTACTTTCTAATAAAATATGCACTTACACTTCCCTGCGACATAGGCAGAATAGAGCCAGAGGGAATTGCACAAGGACTAGAACCAGTATTAGAATTTCCAAAAGAAGTTCAAAGACTGATATGCCTTAGCACAGATTTTAGGGCTATAATTAGCATGCTTGTCGGAACTCTTGCAATAATTGTCGGCATTCCAGGAATTTTCCGCGGATTGACTTCTTCAAAATGACCAAGATGAACAAAATGAAATACAAACTTATAGTTTTTGATCTTGACGGTACTCTTATTGACAGTGAAAGACTTTATACAAATGCAGTTTATCATTCTCTGAATAAATACGGCTATAAAATAACGAAGAAAGAAGCTCGGAATCTCATAGGACCTAAGTTGCAGAATCAATTAGAAAAGTTGAGGGTTAAACATGCAGGTAAGGTGCATGAATATGCTAAGAAGTATGTTGAGGCTAGGATTTCTTCTTTAAGAGCATGCTCCAATGTTGACATAGTTAAAGACCTTAGCAACAAGTACACTCTAATTCTTTTATCGAATTCTTCCAAGAACTTTGTATTAAAGTGTCTTAATAGATTTAAAATCAAAAATTATTTCAAGGAAATTTTTTATGGAGAAAAATTTACTACTAAGGATATCGCACTGAAAGCAATAATTAAAAAATATAAGGTAAAGGCAAAGGAAGTTGTTTTTGTAGACGACATTTTAATCAATAGGAAGGCTGCGCAAAAGGTAAAAGTTAAATCCTACCTTGCCCTTGACTGTTCTTGGGATAAGGCCAAGTTAAGTGGCAGAGAAAGGTTTGTTGTTAGAAATCTGGCTGAATTGAGGAGGAGACTTAATTAATTTAAATTCCTTAAAATAAGTTCTCTGACTTCACAGGCTTTGCAAATCTCATTATTACCAGGCTCCCCACATTTCTGGCAATATTTGATTTCTTTTGTAGATCCTTTAAACCTTTCCTTTAGCATAGGCAGCTGCTCTAAAAAGCTATTCACTATCGCGGTTTTTACACCTGTATGTTCTGACTCGAACTTATTAAGAAAATCTCTGACCTCGAATCTGTAGCTCTGCTGATGAGGACATTCCACAAAGCCAGGAATTATTTTCTGAATGAATGCATAGAGCATATTTTCCTTTTCTGTGCAGAAATAGAGGGGCTTAATTCGCTGAACGAATCCATTCCTTTTCGCGAAACCACTGACAGGGCCAAGCTTTGCACTTAAGGAAAGGTTTCCTTTCATTTGGTTAACAAGAATTGTCTGCGCCTCATCGTCAAGATTATGACCTGTTGCTAATTTTGTAAATTCAAGACTGCGAGCATTCTTGTTAATTAAATATTTTCTAAGGATTCCGCAGATATAGCATGAGTTAATGCCAAGCTTCTTCTTTTGCGCTATTACAAGAGCCTCATCAAGAGAGAAGCCAAATTCTTTCTTGAATGAAAAAATATGAAGTTTTACCTTATTATTTTCACAGAAGTTTTTCAAGTCCTCAAGTGTCTTATTCCTATAGCCATGAATTCCTTCGTCTATTGCCAGCGCCTCAGGCTTTTGCATTCTATTGGACTCAGCAAATCTATTCAGTAGATAAAGCAAAGTAGTGCTATCCTTTCCACCTGAGCAAGCTACTCCTATCTTGTCTTCTTTATCAAGAAGCTCATGCTTTCTAATAGTGCGAAAGACCTTTCTCTCATAATACTCGCTAAAGCACTTCTTACAGAGTTTTCTGCCAGATTCCTGCTTATATACTGGATTAGTTTCGCAGTGCTTGCACATTTTACTTTTAGTATAAAATATTAATATATTAAAAAATCCAAACTATTAAATTTTTTGTGTTTACTATCTGTAGATAGTAAAGTTTTTAAAATGCAGAAACATGTATTAACTATAAACTTAAAATAAAGTAAAAGAAATGAAAAAGAGGGAAATATTCGTAGCATCTTTACTACTTTTAGTATTACTTCAGATTTCTACTTCCCAAGCTTTTCTCTTTTCTGGTATTGTAAAGAATGAGAGTGGAGATACAATAAATGCAACAAATGTTTCAGTCAGCATGATCGCCTTCGGCCCAGAAGATGTTGCAGAACTGTATTTCTCAACATTGTCAAATGCATCTGGAGAGTTTACTTTAAACGTTTCAAATGAAAGCCAAGCAGTTATGTATATACTCTCTTTTGTAAAATACGGTGTTGATGGAAATGCAACACACGTAGGGCCTTTATTGCCGCCATTCCCTAAAGACATATTTGTACCAGTTACAGAAGAAGATGGTTTTAAACATGGGGGAGGCTTAAATGGATCTACAGTCTATCTGCAGGCAGCAGGGACATTAAGACTTTATGCTCGAAATGGGTCAAGTACCACTACAACAGACGGCATAAAAAATACAACTTACTTTTCAGGAATGATTTTTGATGACAAGCTTGGATTTCCAATAAAGATGTTTTTTATGCAGAATACTAGCCGCTTCAAAGTTGAAGCTGCTCTTCCTGCAAACAGAAATTATACAGTTGTTATGTGGAACGAGCAAGAGACACCCCCAAGAGTAAGACAGGTCGGAAACGTTTCGGCCTACAATAATAATCTGGTAATTGTGCAAATGAATTTTACTACACAACTTTTCAATATTTATGGCTTTTTGAATGTTACAGGGTCGAGTGCTGAAGGATGTTACAACTTGTTCAATTACATGTACATTTCAAGTATGGTGCCATCTGATACAAGACAGAGTCCATTACCGACAGACACTTTTAATAAAACTACTTGTTTTTACAATCTTTCTCTGCCCGGGCCAGGAATTGATTATTTAATTGCAGCGTATGCTAATACTACTAATGAATATTTTGGAGCGTTTGGAAAAGTTACATTAGACGCTAATACACAGCTAAATCTGAATCTTACTGGATTAGCAGGAAATTATACTAACACTTCTTACTTAAATACTAGTATGAACGCCTTCAATTTTATTTCTGCTACAGACAATGGCTCAGCAGGAAGAGCCCATATAGAAGTTTTTGTTAACTATAGTGGGACTGCAATTAGGTGGTTTGTCGAGGGTGATAGAAGTACAGGTGCAATCAAAATTCCTCTCTTAAATTCAAGTTCAGCAACTTTAAAAGTTTTTTCACAAGATGCTGCGCCTAGAGAAATTAAATATACTGGCCTTTATCTTGTACAGAATCCCATAATCAATATAACTTTAAGAGGTTTTGATATGCACGAGCCGAATGGTACTACTGGTGGCTTAATGAGTAAGGTCAAGATAGAATTCTTCAAATCTAACTCAAGCTGCGATATTCCTTCTCCTTCTGGTGCTTGTTTAGTTAGTAACTTCAGCAATGCCGCAGAATTTGATCCTATGAAAGCATTACTTGGAGGAGCCATAAGTATAAGGATGACCCAGACGGATACTAACGTTATAGTTCATTATGTCAATGTTGACCTGATCGCCTCAGGTCCTCCTGATGCAGTATACAATGATGAAGCCCATGCCGATAAAAGTTCGGGCTCAACAATTGATCAGGTTTGGCGCTTCGGTAGTTTAGGTCCTAAAGTTTATGATAGAGTACTTATTGGAATTCCTTATTCTGACAATAGCATTGATGATACCCGTGAAATTAATCTAAGTTTGCCTTTCCTTTATGACAATGACTGGAATGTAACTTGGAACATGACTGTAAATAATAGCGCGCAACTTCCCCCAGAGTATAGTGACTTTAACACAACATGGTTTGCTAATTCAACAAGTGGAAATGGTGTTGTATGTAGTAGAACAAATTCAACTTCAGACTGCTTTGTAAACCAAACCCAGAATGTTATGTGGTTAAGAATCCCACACTTTACGGGTGTAGGACCTAACTTGAATGCTAAAGCTCCCTCATCTGGTGGAGGAGGGGGATCTGGAGGAGGTGAAGGTGGAGGAGGGGGATCTGCTTCAAATAAAACAAAGCTACTTCCTTTCGTTCCTCCAGCTCTGAATAGGACGGTAGTTGTAACAAAAGGAATGGCAGTAATAAGTATCCCAAGAGTAGCTGCTGAAAATCGTGTTACTACCTCTATTATCGATATTGAAAATTTAGATGTTACTGAAGTTACTTTCAAAGCAATACATAGATTAGATCAAATTGCTCTAAGGCTTGAGAAACTTGAGGCAAGGCCCGCAGATATTCCAAATCCACAACTTGATGTTTACCAATTCTTTCAAGTCATTACAGAAAACTTTACCTCTGAGAATATTACTGATGCGGAAATAAGCTTTAAAGTTAAAAAATCTTGGTTGAATGAGAAAGACATAAGTAAAAGAGATGTAAGGTTATTGCACTTTAATTCCTCTCTTGAGGAATGGGAAACTCTTGCTGCTGAGGAGGTAAGTGAAAATGAGGAGGAAGTTAATTATAAGGCCTCAACAGAATCTTTTAGTTTATTTGCAATTGCAGCCGAAGCTGCTGAGCAAGTTCCAGAAGAAAGAGTTGAGAAGAACTACACTTTTTTAATAGCAATTGTGGCGCTTGTAATACTAGCAATAATAATCATATATGCTTTAACGAGAAAGAAAAAGCGCTAGTCACTTAAATACGACTCCTACTTCCTTGGCCCACAATAGGAGATCAAGTTCTGCAGGCTTCATCCCCATGCCCTTGGAAAAGCCTTGGAATTTTTCTTCAAGCTCAAGATACTTTTTCCTTGTAAGCGATTTCGGAATTTCCTCTATAATTTCATATCGGAGCATATTTTTTAAGATGTGCCTGTCAATAATTGCTAAATTCTGAGTAAAGCCTATATTCCGCAAGAAATGGGAAGCCTCCTTCATTCCTAGGCCTTTAACATTATTAACAAGCCAGTCTCTTAATTCAGCTTCATCTTTTATCTCCTTTACCTTTTTCATAATCTCAGGAAATTTTTGCCTTGCCTCAAGAAGGTGCCTCGCTTTATTATTATGAAATCTTATGTAACCCTCTCGCAGAAATTTTGTTGGCAATGCCCCATTATTATAGAAACCGCTCTCTTTGAGCCTCTCCGCCACTTTCCAACTTCTAATTCCCGAGGTTTGAACTGCAAGTATGCAGAAACAAAGCTCATAAAAGAGTGTCCCTTCATCAGCCTTTTTGAGATTAGAAAATTCACTTAGCCTTTTAAGAATCTCCCCCTCTTTTCTCTTATAGATTCCCCTTAGCTCTTCCATCTTTTTTATTTATCCTATTTATACTTAGCCACCGGAAATTACTGCAAGGAACTTAAGCTCATCTCCTTCCTTGAGAGAGGCATCTTCTGTAACAAGCTCATTGTTGCGCACTGTAATTACCTCGCTAGAATTGATCTTTAGTTGCTTCATAACCTCTGTAACAGTTGACTTTCTTTCCAATTCAAGAGTCTCGTGTTTATTCTGCCTTTCTAGAAATACTTTGATTTGCATTTTTATTAGACTTAAATATAACCTCATCATCTAATTGTATGACTAAATTTAAAGTTTTCCATTCTAATAAATTTGATGAAATATTAGAAAAGTTTCCAAAAGATTTTAAAATTCGGGTAGATAAAATTGAAGATCAGCTTGTTGAAAATCCCTACGTTGGTTCTCCATTAGGAGTTAAATGGTTTAGAGAAAAGAGAATTGATAAGTACAGAGTTTACTATATCATATACGATAAATTGAGAGTTGTTTTTATGGTCGGAATAAGTGAAAAGAAAGACCAACAAAAAGTTATTAATACAATAAGGTTGATGTTAGATTTTTATGACGAAGAGATTAAAAATCTACTTAAGGGATCAAAATTAGAATAACTATTTAACTCTTCTTATTCTCCCTGCCTTTATATCTTTTAAACTACTTGTAAGTTGATTAAGTAAATCGATGTCTATCTCTGCCTGTCGTTTAAGTTTTTCATACTCTTCCTTCCTTATAGTAACCATCTCTTGTTTCATACTATTAAGATTGCATACAAATATTTAAGTCTTTCTCTTATCTACTTTGGCTTTCAACATAAAAATTTATCTAGAGAATCTATAAACTATTGTAATTTCATTACATCCATTATTATGCAAGGGACATTTCGCGCAGTCTTCTGCTAACTTCTGAATTGGCCTTTCATCCAGAAGCTCAAATCCTAGTCCTTTGAAAAGATTATTGTAAGTTTCCATTTGTGTTAGAGCATATAATTCACTATATGCTCTTTTAACAGCTTCATCTATACATTCTTCCACTAGTAACGAGCCTATACCTTGACCTCTATACTCATTATCAACTACTAAACTCCTTAGTTCCGCAATTTCCTCGAACTCTTCATTTCCATACTCAACGATTGATGAGCATCCTACAACTCTTCTAGTATCATGAGCGACAAAAAAACTCTCACTAGCGACTAAAGTTTCTATACCTTCTTTATTGACTGGCAACAAGAATCCAGAGCCATCAGGCTTGAATCTATATCTCTCAATAAGTTCTACAATTCCAGGAACATCTTCTAGAGATGCCCTTCTGACCTCAGCTTTATTTTGAATTAATATCTCTGATTCCATATCAGGTAATTAGCAGAAAAATTTAAATAACTTTTTCTAGCGTTTCTTTTTACTTCTTTTATCTCTAAAGAATTCAAATAATAACAGGCCGAGTAAAATTAAGAAAATTCCAGCTAAAATAACTATTTTTTCTAAATGAATAATCAATACAGAAGTAGTGATAATCCCAATCAATGGCAAGACTGGGAATCTTCCTATACTGAGTGGAACTCTAAAGCCTCGCTTACGTTTAGGTTCCTTATACCTGAGGTAGATTAGTGAACCATTTATTGCAATAAAAATAATAAAAATTGCAAAATCTGTAATTCCCGCGACTATCTTTATCTTTCCAAGAAATGCAAAAATTAAAGACAAGAGCATTGTAACAATAATTGCAATATATGGCGTCCTAGTTTTTGGATGTAATTTCGCGAGTTTCTTTACAAAACCTTCTTTGCCCATCCCATAAATCATCCTTGAAGTAACAACAAGTTCCATAAGCACTGTATTGGTTGTAGAAAATAATGCAATAATTGAAAGTATGATGAATGCAACAGGACCAAATGCTAAAGCAGCAACATCAGCAAGGGGTGCCTTCGAGCTGCCTAGAGCTTCCCACCCGAGAACACTGACAGCGGCAGCAGACGCTGTAACATAAAGCAAGGTAGTAATGATAATTGTTAAAATTAATGCTCTTGGAATAATCTTTGAGGCAGATTTTGTTTCCTCGCTTAACTTTACTATACTATCAAATCCAATGTATGCGAAAAATATTAATGCTGCCCCACTCAGAACTCCTGTAAAGCCGTGAGGCATTTCAAAATAGTCTATTCTGCCGAAGTACTTCAATCCAAGCGCAATAATCATCAGTAAGCCAGCAACCTCCACGAATGAGAAAATTACGTTTAGGAAGGCTGATTGTTTTATTCCAGAGAAATTTACATATGAAAGAATTAGAATAAGCACGATAGAAATGAAAACTAAATTATTGACGTTTAAGAGGGAGGAGAAATAACCTGCAAATCCTAATGCTACCGCAGCAGCTGCTATAATTCCTGCAATGATTACAAGATAACCAATAACAAAACCAATTCTTCTACCAAATGCATGTTCCGTGTAAAGGTACTCACCAGCATCTTTTGGAAACATGCTGCTTAATTCTGCATAGCTAAGTCCAGTAAAGGCTGCAACAAGAGCTCCTATAAGGAAAGAGAGCCACACTGCATTCCCTGCTTCTGCAGCACCCGCCCCTACAAGCGCATAAATACCAGCTCCTACAATAATGCCGACTCCTGCAACAGTTGCCTGAAATAAAGAAAGGTCTCTGCGCAGAGTATGTGGCTCTCTTATCTTTGCCTTCCTATGAAAATATTCTGGATGTATTCTTTTTATCATGTAAACCTCTTTTTACATCTATTAAATGTATATTTTAATTTACTAAATTCGACTTTTATTATTTTTATTATCTCTTTTGTTATCTCTTGTCAAATAAATTGTAGACGTAAGCAAAGATGACTCCTGCAAGATAGGCTGCAATAAACGTCAAAATTAGTCCTGCAATGAAGCTACCAAATGTAAAGCTCTTCCCTGTTAGCTTTGTAAGATCAACACTATGAGCGAACAAGTTAAAGAATTTTAATGCGCCATTAGGAAAAGCTGCACTAATTACTGCACATACTACATAAATAATTGAAAAAGTAATGCCTGAAGCAAGTCCTATCCCATTTATATTAAATCTCATTTCATTATTACCTCCTTTCAATCTTCTATCTAAATCTTTCTCTTTCCTTTAAATCATTATGATACTATAAGCCCCTACATAGTGGGGGGTATTGTAGGGGCTTAGGTTGTCTATTCAGCTCTTCTTTCGGTTCTTCTCCTTCTTCCTGCCATTTTATCCTCCTTTTAATTTATTGCAGGCATTCCTTATAACGATCAGGATGATGGCCCATATGCTCTTTCCATTGCTGATCTGTATAACCCGGAGGAGTTTTGCACTTTTCCGACAGTTCAGCAGAAAAAAATTCTATTTGTTTAGTAACTTTGCCATTAATGCTTACAAAGCTAAAGGCAGCAATCGCTATTATAGCAATCAGCACAATTACTGCTAAGATCTTCCAATTTATTTCATCAGTCATTTTTTCCAATATCCCTATGCCTCCTTTCATTAATATACAGGATGAGACTTACCAGCACAAAAAGGCCTCCAAAGGTCCATAAAATAATCTGATATGCACTTAATAGCGAGAATGGGATTCCAGCTATTAGAATACCAGCATTGAACAACAAGAACTTTTTACTCCCATGTTTCATCCATATGAAGAGAAAAAGACTTGCAGTAAAAAATACTAGGCCCATAATCCAAAAATAAGGTGCAAGGTCCTCGAGAAACATTAATGCTGTTGAGGAAACAGTAATACCAAAAATTGCAAATACCGAAACTGCAGCAGTACAAATTGAGTGGCATACATTATGTGCCCCTGCTACTGCCCCTGCTCCCGATGTACTCCCAAAAATTCCTACAACTTTACCTGTCTTCTTCTTTCCTTTCTCTACTTTTCCATGCAACATTCTAGTACTTCCTTCATTGTTTTTGAAATCTTATTGCTGAACCTCTTGAGTTTTTTTTCCAAACTTTTGAGCATCATTTTTCATCATGTCCAATTTTTTGCAAGAAACGGAAAAGGCTGTAAAGATCAAAAGCAGCACTCGTAAGTTCTTGCGCAGTTTTCGTGTCATTGCTTATATATTTGTTTGAGCTTTCCATCAAACGCATTGTTCCTGCTAAGAGATGTTTGCTGATACACCACAATTCACCTTCAGTATTTTTCACTATCTTTTTCATAAGTCTTGTACGAAGTTTCCTAACCTCCTCTAATATAGTAAGATATTCTGGCTTACCAGTTTTAACTGCAGTAAATGCAAGGTGCTCCTCAATACTAATAATATTCATTAACGCAAGGATAAAGTCCTCTTCCTTTGTGAGATCTGCTAGCCTTATTTGCTTTTTCTCTTCACTTCTATTGCCACTTGTTTCATTTACTTTTTTCTTACTCATTTTCATATTAACCCTCCTACATAAAGTACAAGATTAGTTAGGCCTAAGAAAATCAGAACTAATAATATAGACTGGAATGGCAGATAATTCTTATTTTCATTACCTTCTCTTAGGTATGAATGAAAGTAGAATGCGAAAATTGTAACAATGCTTCCTAGCATGCTTCCTGCAATTAACTTGTCAATTCCCAGGATATAACTGCTACCTTCGCCGTTTATAATTCCCCCAATTTGTAAGCTGAAGAGTGTAAGGATTAGCGTTAAAATTATGATGGCTGGTAGTTGAAGTGCAATGTAATTTTTTCCTTTATTCTTTCTCTTTAAGGTATTATCAAACCAATATGCAGTTGATATAAGAAAGCCGCCTACAAGTGTTCCTACTATTAGATCATTTATTCCGTAGTACCTAGAGACTGCAACTGCCGCTCCTGTTGCTGCGGTGCATAGTGCACAATGTGCAGATACGAGATTACTCATTAATACTATGGATAGTATAAAAAAGAAAAAAGAAAAAAACAAAAGTTTTTTCTTCATCTTAGCACCCTCCTACCATTCCTCCACTTGATGGTGTACTTTTGCTGTTGGTGCTTGGTGTTTTAACTTGGTCTGGATGCATTCTTGCCATCATCTCCTCATAACTTTCGCCACTACTTACAGCATTTCCACTAATCACTTTTAAAGCAGAAATCTGCCAGGCCTGTACGAGAATTGTTATCACTAATACCACTAAAACAATTCCCAGCAAAATTTTCGTGTTTTTTTCCATTCTAACATCCTCCAACCATACTTCCTGATGCTCCTTGCTCAATTCCCCTGTACTTGTTCGACGCCAAATTTATGTAATTCATTTCTATCCCCTTCTCTTTCAGAACTGCTGCTTTCTGCTGATGTATCTCAGGAAAGAATAGCACTTTCCATTTTCCCATCTCTTCAAGAATTTGCTTATCAGTCATATCAGGATGTTCTGTAATCAAGTACTTTGCAAGTCCTCGCATTGCATAGCTATGTGCACATCCACATGCCGCCTGTCCGTTGTTGAAGATTATTGACTCAGCTCCACAGCAATATTCACAGCTTATCTGCACGCCAATTTTCTTATATTTCTCCAAGTCACTTCCAGTTAAAGTTATCGAGGTGTCATAGTTTGCAAGTTTTCTTATTGTCGAGTCTGCTAATTGTTGATTTGTCGGGGAGACATCGTCATACTTAATTCCAAGCTCCTCTCCGTACACAGAAGGCACCCCTTGAGGCAATACCTCTGAGCTAGAAAGGACCTTTACACTTTGTCCAGTAATACCTGTTCCTGCTTCAGTTCCTGCGCCAACTGCAATAGCATTAGCAGTCACTCCAAAAAGTCTTACTGTATTAACTAGTACCAGCAAAGTAGCTATAAGTAACAATGCAATAATCACTGTTCCTACAATATCCTTTTCTTTCTTGTTTTCAGATTTTTGTTCCATTGTTCTACAATTTTATTTTACTAATTTTATTGAAAATACCACAAAGAAACGGCTTTAAAGCCCTTGTATGAAACTAGTTTCAAAGATTTTAAAAGATGAAAAAGAAAGAAAAAGTGAATTTATTCATCCGGTTCTTCAAGGCCTCTCATCATAGGGCAGTGCTCTTTCATCTCTTGCCAATGCTCCTTTATCCCTTCATCTGTAAAACCGTGCTCTTCCATATGCTCTTGCATGTGTTCCTTCATTTCCTCTAAGTCCATGCCGTGCATGCCGCCCATGCCCATCATACCCATTCCATGCATTCCGCTCATCCCCATGCTTTCCATATCATCCATCATCCCTGCGTTCATTCCATTTCTGTATCTACTCTGATTATTCTCATTATGTGCATAAGCTAGTCCAAGTGCAATCACTACAAGCAAAGCGGCCATTATTCCTATAAGTAAGCCTTTATTTGTTTCAGATTTTTTGTTTTTCATGAAGAAATCCAGAAAAGACTATATAACTAGATTGTTCTTTAAACGGTTCTGAACCATATTGACTGCACTTATACTCTTCTAATGTGGGAATAAAATTTCACCGAGGACAAAAAGCAACACCAATAAACCAATGAAGCCAGACAAATAAACTAACCAAGAGCGTTCTTTGAATTTAATAATACTAATGAATCCGAGAATAAAAGCAGCCATACCAGAAATCCCGGCGGGGATTATAATTACTGGAATCAGTATTTTGTAAATATTAATCAAATCGCTGTCAAATGCACCTCGACTGCGTCCAACCGCCGCTATAATTTGCGTTAGAATAAACAATATAAAGAAAACTGCAATCAGCCACGCAGACTATTTACCAAAAGAGGTTTTAGGCAAATACCTTTTCATCTTTTTCTCCTTAGGAATACTTTGTAAGTTTTACCTTCCCTTTTACGCTGAATTATCCTTGCCTTATCAAGCCTGCTCACAACTGCAGAAATCTTGGCCTTACTCCATCCAAGCCTGAATCTGAGTGAATCCTGTGTAATACTTTTTTCCTTTTCAATTTCTTTTAAGGCCTTCTTTTCATCGTCAGAAAGAACTCTCATCAAAATTTTGAGCCTGTCTTCTTTTCTATATCTATCTTGTTTTCTCTCAGCAACTTTTGACTCTGGAATTAAATAATAAATCAAAATTCCCACTCCTACAGATAGAACTATTGAAATTAAATTTAATGTATTATAGAATCCTCCGTAAGCGCCACCATGCATGAAACGCATCATATCATACATGTTTCGTGGCTGGGATATTACTGAAAAAATTGCGGTAAGAATTAAGTAAGCTACAATTCCCAGCAAAACTGCCACAATTATCCTCTGAGTCTTTTCCATTCCTCACTTATTTATTGACCTTTTAATATAACTACATTACTCATTCCTCTTCTCTTTCTCTCCACGAGTCCTTTACCTTCGAGCGTATCAAGAATGCGAGTTACTTTAACTTTACTAATTCCACTCTTTTCAACAAGTGCTGATTGAAAGACTGCTCCTTCTTCTGCAACAAGTTCAAGAATTTTCTTTTCATCACCTTTAAGCTCCTTCAGCGCGATTTGCAATTCTTTCTTATTCATTCCTGAAGCAATTTCCTTGGAGAAAAATGCTAGATAAATACCAAATGCAAGCAACAAGGCAACAAAAGTAAAGCCTACTACACTCTGTGAAGGAACTGTTTTATTGAAAGGGCAGACATCAGATGGAAGAGGACAGTCTTTATGGAGCATCTTATTTAATGCATTAACTTCCAGAGTAAATGAAAGTGTTATAAAAAATAATACAATCGCGGCAATAATTAGGCCGATTCCAATTTGTTTTTTATTCATTATCTTAGTTAATCTTTAACAAATTTAAATCTTAGCTTTTTTCAATAAAAGAGAACTCGTAACCACACTTACAGACGAGAGCGCCATTGCAGCACCTGCAATCTCTGGGTTGAGTAGGCCAAGAGCAGCTACGGGAATGGCCACAACATTATAGAAGTATGCCCAGAAAAGATTTTGCTTCACTTTCCCTATAGTCTTCTTGCTCAGATTTATTGCCTTTACAATCTCTCGCAAATCCTTTCCAATAATCACAATATTTCCTGCTTCAATAGCCACATCAGTTCCTGAGCCAATGGCAATTCCTATATCCGCCTGCGTAAGTGCAGGGGCATCGTTAATTCCATCTCCTACCATGGAAACAATCTTGCCCTGTTCCTGGAATTCCTTAATCCTCTCAATCTTTTCTGCCGGTAGAACATTAGCAATAACTTTCTCTATCCCGGCTTCTTTTGCAATGGCCTTAGCAGTTCTTTCATTGTCACCCGTAAGCATGTAAACCTCAAGTTCCATTTCTTTAAGCTTCATTATGGTCTCGTAAGCATTCTCTTTGAGAGTATCAGCAACTCCGATTAGACCAGCAATTTTCTTGTTCACAGCAATAAGCATAACAGTTCTGCCCTTTTCCTCTAGCTCTGAAATTTTCTGTTCCACTTCCTCCTCAATCTTGCCATACTTCTCGAAAAACTTTCTGTTTCCAATAGCAATGTACATATTTCTATATTCTGCCATAATTCCTTGTCCAGGATATGCTCGAAAGTTCTTTGCTTCTCCGATCTTCAGACCTCGAGAAAGTGCTTTATTCACAATTGCATCAGCAAGTGGATGCTCACTATTCTTTTCCGCAATTGCAGCCAACAATAGAATATCCTTTTCAGTGTGTTGCCCTAGTTTGATTATGTTAGTGACTTCTGGCTTCCCCTTAGTGAGAGTTCCTGTCTTATCAAGAACAATTACATTAAGTTTACCTACCTTTTCGAGAGCCTCGCCTCCTTTAATCAGAATTCCATTTTCAGCTCCTTTACCAGTTCCTACCATAACTGCTGTAGGAGTTGCCAATCCAATAGCGCAGGGACAAGCTATAACAAGTACAGCGATAGCGGCTGTAAGCGCAGGTACAAATGTATTAAATATAATCCAAAGAACAAAGGTAACTAGTGCAATAAAGATTACGGCAGGAACAAAGTAAGTTACAATTCTGTCAGCGCTCTTTTGAATTGGTGGCTTACTCCCTTGAGCTTCCTCTACCATCTTAATTATATTTGCAAGAACAGTATCAGAGCCTACAGCAATTGCCTTCATCTGAAATGCACCATGCTTGTTTATTGTTGCCCCAATCACCTTATCCCCCATCTTCTTTTCAACTGGAATGCTCTCTCCAGAAAACATGCTTTCATCAACAATAGAGTGTCCTATCAAGACGAGGCCATCAACAGGAATATTATCTCCTGGCTTAATTACAAGAACATCAGCAACTTTAACTTCCTCAATTGGAATTTCAATTTCCTTCCCTCCTCGAATGACGCGTGCAGTCTTTGCCTGTAACTTTAGCAGCTTCTTTACTGCATCACTTGTCTTTCCTCTAGTGCGAGCCTCGAGAAAGCGTCCAAAAGTTATGAAAGTTACGAGAAGAGCAGAAGTTTCATAATACACAGGACCTTGAATAAAGAAAGTTGATAGTACGCTATAAATGAAAGCAGCACTAATTCCTAGTGCGACGAGCACATCCATATTCAAATTTCCATACTTTAAAGACGAGAAGGAATTCTTGTAAAACTGCCAGCCCGCAATAAACACTACAGGAATTGTAAGAATGAGAAGTGAAACAAGTTCAGGAAATCCTGTAATAAAATATTTGGTAAATGTAAGCAGCACTATAGGAATTGACAGCAAGAAGGCAAGCAAAAAGCTTCGGAGCTGGTATTTTATTTCCCTAGTATCTGCTGTGGCATGGTGTGCATGCTCATCCATTTTGTGCTCGCGTCCTCGTTCAGAATGCTCATGTTCTCCCTGCATATGTCCTTCCCCTCCATTCTTTTCCTCAATGACATCGTAGCCAACATCTTTAATGACTTTCTTTAATTCTGCCTCGTCAGTTTCATGAATAACATAAGCCTTATTTGTAGCAAAATTCACATTCACTTCTTGCACACCCTTAGTCTTCCTAAGGGCCTGTTCTATAGTTTGTGCACAGCTAGCGCAATGCATTCCAGAAATCAAAATTGTGGATTTTTTTGGCATTTTTAGAAGATACTTAATACAACTATACTAATTTAAAATTTAAACTTTTAGACTGTTTTAAATCCATCCATTCTGTAAATTGAGAATATTATAAAAAGTATGGATGCGAGCATAATAACCCAGGCCCATCTAGCAAAGAAAACCGTCACAGAAAGTGCAGATCCTATTCCCAAAGCTGGCAATATAAATGCTAAAACTGAAAAGCATGCAGGACACTTGCCTAATAGTGCTCCACCTGTTCCTCCAATAAATCCAACTCTTGTATTACCAACAGAACAACATGCTGGAGTAATGGATTTGCTATAAACATACAAGGAAAAGAAACAGCCAAAAGTTAATCAAAGTAAGACAAGAACGGAAGAGCGTCGTGAAGGGATAGAGTGTAGATCTCGGGGGTCGCCCTATCATTTAAAAAAAAGGTGGGGGGGGGGGGGGGGGG
>CAYIBB010000005.1:0-19607 GCA_964361585.1 Candidatus Woesearchaeota archaeon
GCTCTTCCGATCTAATGCAAAGAATCTTTTCTTATTTCTATGGATCTTGTCAATCTTAGGGACTTTCAGTTACTTTCTTGCCATAACCCCCGGAGGATATCCTGAACATAGGTTCCTTCTTGAGACTTTTCCGGCAATTTTCATAATTACTGCTCAGGGCTTTATGAAGATTTATGACTGGGTTAAGCCTTATAATAAAGAAATTGCCATTGGACTAATAGTCTTAATCTTAGTTGTTGGAGCATTTTTCCAATTAAGGGCAGCTAATAATCTGATTGCCGGCAGAGCTCCTGCATTTCTTGAGGTGAAGGAAGCCGCACTTTGGATGAAAGATCATTCTCAGGAAGGAGATTGGATAATCACAAATAGTGCTCCACAAACCACTTATTATGCCGAAAGGCCAGTCTGGGGTGTGCCAGGGGATTATACTGAAGAGCAATTTGAGGGAAAAATTAAAGAACTCAGGCCGAAGTTTTTAGTTGTTAGTGTCTTCGAATTCTCGCCTCAGTGGTACTATGATTGGCCTCAGAGAAATGCACAATCTGTACAGCTTGCGCAAGCATACACCACACAGCAAGGAGGTCAAGAAAGACCATTGATTTTAATTTATGAGTTTATTAATTATAATTTCTAACATAATAAATAAAACAACCTAGTATCCCCATCCCACTCCTTCCCAGCAAATTGGAATGGATTTGTTATTGTTGTGTTGGTTTGATTAGTTGTTTCATTAATAACCAAATCTCTTTTCATATTCTTTATGATTAGTAAACCACTCCAATATAATAGCAAGTATCTCAATCTTATTAAGAGAAGTCACAGAGTAAATCAACCTCCACTCCTTACTTAATGAAACCCAAAAAGCATTAGTAAATCCTTTCTTTTTGTATATAGTAGGAATTAATTTTTTAGAGATTGGTTCTCCATAAAAAGCATTATCTTTTATATTTTCAATTGCTCTATCAATCCTCTTTTTTAATGCATCATTAGGTGGCAATTCTTCATAAGCCCTTTTTAACTCTTCATTCTCAAAAATAATCTTTGATGGTTTTAGAATCCTTTTACTTTTTTTCATATTTTAGTCCGAGCTTTTTAATATACCTTCTGGCTAATTCTGGGTTCCAAATGTATACAACAATTCCATTTTTTGTAATTCCTATCTTGTTTATACTTTCTAAGTAGCTAATAATTGTTCGATAAGTACCCCACATAACTTTTTTAGGTAACTTCTGCCAAAGTTCTCTTATTGTAAACTCTCCACTATACTTTTCTATGGTTTTCTCTACCATAAGTACTGTATCTAAGGTGGGGGATCTACTAATTATCTTAGTTAGTATAGCTCCACTAGTCTTTTGGTAAGTTGAAATTGGCATTTTATTATATAATTTGAAGGAATATATCAGTTGATATATTTAAACTTTTCGCATTTCTTGAAAGAATAGGATCAACCGTAATAAACCTCCCAATGGAAGGATCGTAATACCTTGCACCAAAATAAAACAACCTCGCATCCCCATCCCACTCCTTCCCTGAGAATTGGAATGGGTTTGTTATGGTTGTGTTTGTGTTGTTTGTAGTAATACTTACTACACTCCCTATAGTATCTGTATGGTAGAAGTATGTATTATTGTTTTCATCTATTCGTGCTAGGATATTTCCTTGAGTGTCGTAGATGTATGTTGAGTTGTGGATTTGTTCTGTTGGGGATTGGATTGTGGTGACTTCTCCCCCAAAAGGAAGGGCATCTTGTGACCATACTATCTGCACTATTCTGGTTTCCTCTACTCCTAAAGTGTATGTAGAAGCATTAATTAAAAGGAAGAAAATTATGAGAACCAAGCGCGTCTTTTTCATACTTTATCAATATAGTCTTAAGATAAATATTTTTCTAAATTAAATAAAAATATTTAAGAATAAGATAAAACTATATTTAAATGGTAAAAGAACCAGCTAAAGATTTTATTGACTCATCTATATTTTTAGGAATGTTATTTGATAAAGATATAAACTGTGAAGAATACCTAAATAGTTTAGGTTATAAGGCCAGGAATATCGGTTTTACATCCCCTTTAGTTTTTGGAGAGGTTTTGAATAACATTATAATAAGAGTAAATTATCAGTGGTTAAGATCACAAATATTTAATACTTTAACCAATATAATCGATTATGCAATATATCAACAAAGGCTAAAAATCATAAGAATTACAAAAAGAGATTTGGAAGAAAGTACTCAAATATTAGAAGAAATAGAACATATAAACCAGCCTGCCGACGCATTTTTAATTGCTATAGCAGTCAATAATAATTGCGACAATTTTGTTACGATAGATGAGGGAATATGGAAATTAAAGAGAAGATTATATGATAAATTTAGAATAACAATAAAATATTTAAAATTTAAGCAATAATAAGTTCTTTTTTACCCATTAATCCAGCTTTCTTAATTTCGATTCTTACTCTTTCTAAGGCTTCTTTAAGCTCTAGATTATCGGATATAAGTTTCTTTTCTGGATTCTTTATCCTTTTAACTAATTCCCTTACGTCTGAATTCCCTTTAGCCTTTCCCATTTTAGATGAATATAAAGAATCCTCTCTTTTTCCTCTTTTTACCGTGTCCATTTTCCTCTTTTTACGGGCTTTATCAGTCTTTATTAATACTATTAATATTGTTCTTATTAAATATATATCTAGTATATTATGTATTTTTTAGTATATAAATTTTATTCATGACTTATTTACCTGCTTATCTACCCTTCCTTGGTTACCTTTCCTTGTACGTTCAATCCATCATTGCCTCTGCTCTTTCAATATACAATATAGATGATCACAAGCATCTTCTTCCTTTTTAAATTGCCCTAGGTTTCTTCTCACTCCACATTCGTCAGCGGATTATTCTCCGCATAAGAGTAAGGCGAATCACTTCCTTCAACAGGATCAGTCGTAATGAATCTCCCCGTCTCAGGATCATAATATCTCGCACCGAAATAATACAAACCAGTTTCATTATCATACTCTTTGCCGGCGAATTGAAACGGATTGGTAACATTCCCTGAATCACCAGTCACTGCTACTATATTTCCAACCTGATCATAGTGGAAATAATAAACTGCACCGTTTTCATCTACACGGGCAATTAGCTGTCCGTTAATATCATAGATGAGTGTATAGTTATGTTCATCCTCACTGCCTTGGATGGTGGATATGGATTCTCCGAATGGAGTTATTGTTTGATTAAATATGATATTGAATGACGGATCTGATGAGTTGGCTGAAGTGAGATGTAAAAAAAGAATTAAGAAAACAATTAGATAGAAAGGAATTCTCATAGTTATATTTAATTGGAAAATTTCAAAAGGTTTCATAATCGTTTTTCATAAGCCCTGAGTTCGCTATAAAGAATCTTCCTTAAACTTCCGACAGCTCCCCTCAAACGTTCATCTTCTTGCCCAGTTCTTAATGCCTCTTCAAGAACATTCCATGATCGAGAAAATTTGTATCTATTATGGGGGCTCATTGGAGGATATATTGCGTTATAATCTCCAACCTCTAAAGTTAATCTCTGTAGTGGTATCCGGCCTTGCAGAAATTTCTCCATACAAGTCATGAGGCGTTCATACTCACCTAATAAAATTAGTCTTCTGGATCTACTGTCGAATTCATACAAATTATCTGGAGTGCAAACCGCTACCGTAATCCTTCTCGGTATATAATTACCTACTACTTCATCAAGATGGAGATGATGTTGACTAGGATCTTCTGCAAGACTTTCTAAATAACCACCCAATTCTCGAGCTTCCTCTGGAGTAACGTACAATGTAACGTATTCTACTGCCTTATCGTCATCTTCATTTAATATTCTCATTTTATATATTTACATACATTAAACTTAAAAAATTATCTATAAGATATAACTATAAAGAAATGAAAAGTTACTCACACTTAATTTTGTTTCGGTCTTGCAGGAACATTCCCAGGAGAAGGAGGTTTTACTTTTTGATCAACATCTTTTGGATAAGTTTTCCCAACCTTTCTCCATTTTCCGCCTCTAAATTCTTCAATATCCACATGTGGACCTTCGTGAGGGGAATATCTATTTAGATCAAAGCGAACCCTTCTAGTATTATCTTTATTTCTTACTATCAAATCACCGGCTTTATTTCTTATAGTAACTGCATCTTTCCCTAAGTAATCTTCTATTAACCTTTCTGCCTCTTTTATTTTACCACTTCCTCCCCCCGGCAACCTCGCAAACCCTCCTTCGCCTCTCAAGAACTCTCCGCACTTACCTAGATAATACATAACTTTAGTACAAATATTTTTAACAATAGGAACTTTAGCTAAAGGAGAAACAACTTTTTCAACAGGAACAGCAAGGGCAGTAGTTTCAGCCACAATTCTAGTATGTTCTTTATGCCCATGTTCTTCCAGAACATTTCTTAAATAAAGCAAAGTTAAAAACCATTCAGGCATCTGACATACTTCATCTCCAGTATAACTAGTTCCTATAGGTATCTCTGGTTGGCATCTTGCAGGTGGAGCTCTCTTCACAGAAGAATATTCCCCCGTCGGATCCACATTCGTAAGAGGATTATTCTCCGCATAGGAGTAAGAATTAGTATCTCCTAAGATAGGATCAACAGTAATAAACCTCCCTATACTAGGGTCATAATATCTCCTCCCAAAATAATAAAGCCTAGTATCCCCATCCCACTCCTTCCCTGAGAATTGGAAGGGATTTGTGATGCTCTGATTGGTATTATTAGTAGTGATACTCACTACGCTTCCTATTACGTCAGTATGGTAGAAGTATGTTTTATTATTCTCATCAATCCTCGCAAGAATCTTCCCATCAGGCCCATAGATGTATGTGCTATTGTGAATTTGCTCTGTTGAAGATTGGATTGTTGTGACTTCTGTTCCGAATGGAAGGGCAGAAATAAAAGGTAAAGAAATTAGTATAAATATGAAAAATAAGATTAAGATTTTGATTTTCATGATTATATTTGGTTAGGGAATTTCTAAAGGTTAAGGATTATCTTCTTTTCCTGGCCTTCTTTACTAATTTGAATACTTCATACCCTAGTCCTACTTTACAATTTTTTACATAAACATCTGTCCCTTTCATCTTATGTTGCTGCTAGTTGTTGCTGTAAATCCTCAACATTTGAAACAACTGTAGCCTTTCCGCTTATTGTAAAATAGAATACAGGTATGAGAACTATAGCAATTATCCACGCAAGTATAACCAATCGCTTCGTCGACTCAGACATCCTAGAAAAAACCGAAGGTTTTTTATCCTTTGGAGTAAAATCAGGAGCATCGGGCATAAATATTATTATTCATTCAAGTATAAGAATTTGGAAATGGGATTGTATCCAATAGACATATGATGATATCCGCCCGCCGCCCAAAAAATAATAGGAAATGTGAATTCATCCTCGCCTTTTATTTATAGGGTGGGTGGTTGAGGAAGGTGGATTTGTCTATCATACGTTAAGTCCAATTCAGGAGCCCTTACTTAGAACTAATTCAAGTTTTTCTGGATGGATTTCAGTTGGTTTTCCATCAATAAACCATTGCATTTTATGTTCACAATTATGGCTAAAATAACCTATTACCCAGGCTTTCTCATATAATTCATTTGCTTCCAATTTTTGGTATTCCCTAGATGCAGCCATAACTCTATCTCTTATTTGAAATAGTCTTTGAGGAACTTCTTGTGGCTGAGAACCACTTTGAATATATCTTTCTAATAATGGAAAATATTGATCGTAAAATTCTTGTATCAGTAGTTGACATTCTTCAACAATTGACTTGCCTGTTTCTGCATCTAATCTTGAAACATCTATCTTTCTATACACGTCCCTCATCACCTCTTCCTCTTTTCTATGACCATCAAATTCGAGTCTATATCTATCAAAGATTGATTTATAACCCTTTCTTATATGTTCTAATAGAGAAAATCCAAACACATCCATTGGTGCATGGTTCATTAGCATAACTTCCAATACTTGTTTTAATCTTGATTCATCCATATCTATTAGTAACTTCATAGTAGTATATAAAGCTTTTTATTGACGTTCGGGCTCCTAAACTCCATCACCTTCGGCTCGGTCACGTTGCACTCTCGTGCTATGCATTCAGAGGAGTCTTTTATTCGCGTATGGGCCAGGGCTCTAAAGAAGAAGCATTTTCATGTCATTACGTTAATTAGATAGAAAGAACCGGAAATGGGACGAGTGGGAACTTCCCCCCCCACAGTCTTAGACCATGAGTTTTGAATTCGTGGTTCTTTTAGACCTCCCACGACAGCACGGTCTTCAGCTTCACTTTAGGAAAGGCTGTCCAACTAATCTAGCTTTTTTAGGATCTCTGATGTATATTTGAGTCGCTCCAATATCACTTTACAACCTCGAGTTCATAATCAATTCCAGTTGCTGGAAACCAAAAGAAAAAGAATCTTTCATAGATAAGTGGCCTGCAGTTTATTAATGGATTGAATATAAAGTTCAAGACCTTTGAGCTTGAAAAATTTATCCTTATATTTAGGATCTTGAATCTTGCTTTACTACCAAAATCAGTTCTGTATTCTATGCTTTTTTTCATAGGGTTAGTTGCATAATAGTCAAAAGTTCTGTAGCAGAAAATTATCTTGTGAGAAGGATCAGCAGCTGCACTCCAACCAATATAATAAGGAGCACTGACCCTCAATATAGCTCCTTTCTTAGAAATACGCCAAATTTCACTTATTACTTGATTAAAGTCATTGAGATGTTCAAGAATATGCTCGCAAATTATTTCCTTGAAACTATTGTCTGGAAAAGGCCAAGGTACTTTGTTGAGGTCGTGCACTATATCAACTCCCTTAAGTTTCACAACATCTAAATTAACATACCCTTTCCTTATTTTAGCCCCACATCCAAGAGTGAGCTTGTCATACTTTGGCTTTTTGTTCCGTCTATTCATTTTTTCTCTAGCTCCCTATATACTTTTAATACTTCATTAGCACATTTCTGCCATGTAAACCTTTTAGCTCTTTTCAGTCCTTTCTTTACAAGTTCTGAACGAAGCTTTTCATTGCCTGAAAGTTCGCTGATAGCATTACTTATCTCTTCAGTCTTATATGGATCCACAAATAGACCAGCATCTCCTACAACCTCTGGCAAGGATGAAGTGTTAGAGGCAATTACAGCAGTCCCGCATGCAAAGGCCTCAAGCACAGGAAGTCCGAAGCCCTCATAGATAGATGGAATTAGCAGAATATCGGCTGCATTGTAAAGCAACACCATTTCTTTATCTGAAATATTCTCGTAGTACTTAACATCTGCCAACTTTCTGTTTGCCTTGCCTACTCTGATTAACATCAATTGTGAATTTTTCTTCCTTGCCTCATAATAGGCCTTGTAAATGCGCTCAGTATTTTTCCTTTCAATATCCTCACCTATATTCAGGAGTATTTTAGCATTTTTAGAAAGCTTGAGAACTCTCCTTGCTTTAGATTTATCAGTCTTTCTGAATTCTTTGCCAGCAGCTAAATATATGACTTTTATCTTATCTTCAGAAATACCAAAATGCTTTACTAAGTCCTTCTTTGTGTTTTCAGAGTCTGCAATCACGAAGTCGGCTTTCTGCAATCCAGAATAAGCAAATTTCCTAATCTGCCTTTCAAGAAAGTTTTTTGGTTTTATGTAGGGATAAATATCATGGCAGGTCACTACGCTTTTTTTATTCCTTATCATGAATGAAATATTCTGATTCGCTGCATGAAATATGTCATATTCCGGCAAGCACTTCTGCATTCTCATAAGGAAAAGCATTTTATTATTAATTATAGAAGTATCTTTGGCTATTACTTGCTTTTTGTTCTCAGTTCTTAACTCTTTCCTCTCATAGTCAAAATACAAGTGGTCAACAGGAATCTTTTTAGCAAGTTCTTTATGCAATTCATAAGCATACTTCCCTATGGCCCAAATTCTGGACACATTATTAAGTAGCGCAATTTTCATTTTCCATAAGCTTTTCCATATCCTTTAGCCTTTTTAGTTAAGGTATAAATAATTTGAGGAAGATTTTTTATTATCTCTGCTACCATCTGTAAATTACTCATTCTTGTAAGCTTCTTTCTAGTTCCTCGCTTAAGAATTTGCCTTAGAAAGTAACCTACGTCGTATGCTTCAGCATGAATTACTGGGTTAGGAATGTACGCAATTCTGTTGCCAGCCTTACAAATTCTTTGTTTTAAGTCAAAGTCCTCTCCAGCAGGCTTTCCGAATTTTTCTTTAAAACCGTTAAATTTCCTAAAAATTTCAGATTTGTAAGACATATTATTAGTAAATCCTACAGGTACACTCTCCTTGCCTAAAATAACTTCTTTTCCCATTCCATGCAGATACTTATTTTTTGATTTCTCAATAAGAACAAAAAAATTATTCTTCCTCGGAACTAGGGGGCCTCCAATTCCCACCACGTTATACTTTTTGTATGCATCATTCAAGTTCCTGAGCCAATTTCTTAGAACTATACAGTCGGAATCTGTAAAAGCAAGTATCTTCCCTCTTGCTTTTTTTGCACCAAAATTTCTGGCCGTTGCTGGTCCTTTTCTTCTCTGTCTTAATACCTTTAGATTAAGCTTTGTTTCCTTTCCAAATTCCCTTAGAATATTGTAAGTCCCATCAGTTGAGCCATCATCGACTACAATAACTTCAAAACCCCTCATTGGAAAGGATTGCCCCTCTAAACTTTCTAGACAGTTCAGCAGAAATTCTTTATTGTCGTAAGTTGCAATTATTACGCTAAATTCTAGTTTTTTCATTTTTTATCATCTCCAAAGAATATTAAAACAATCGAAACTAATGCTGAAGCTATAATAGATATCCCAAGTCCAAAGTAAATATCGTGCCGAAAACGATTATTATAATTAATAGCGTTAATCCTAAATATTCCTAACTCCGTGTTTTCTTCCATCTTCAATCTTATATTATTCATACTACTAGGAATATCTAAGTAAACTAATTCTTCCGTACCTTTGATATTCTCAAAACAAGGTGTTAAACATCTATACTTATTACCTAATACGAAGTTGAACTTTCCGTTTATAGAATTCTTATCATGCATCATCCAAAAAACACCATTAGGCTCTATACGTTCCATATCAAATTCTAAAATAACGAGTTCAGAAAGCCCCTCTCTTAAGAAATTATTCATTCTAAAATAATTTGTTGAATTTTTATTTATCTCTCCAACGCCGTTTATTCTTATATTCGAGTTGTAAGTTAAATTGCTGTTTAAACAAGAATAGTTAGGTCTATCATCGCAATTTAAAATAGAAATATTTTTTACGGTAATACCCATGGGAAACCATATCTGTATTACTTCTGGTGTAAGGTCATATGGTAAAACGAATGAGATATTCCCCAACCCATTACTAAAATCATAATTAAACGCAAAATAATTAAATGGAAAATTTTCAAATGGTTGACTGTTTGAGGTATAATTATATATATCCATATTGAATCTGAATTCATATTTCTTAGATGCTATATTCTCGTTTATCTCCGTCGATTTAATAATTAGTACAACTCCAACTATCAATATTGATACAAACACTATTATTGGAATTATCTTAGTCCCTTTCATTTTAACATTTTCTTTGCCATTTCAGTTAACTCTTCAACTTTTACTGTTCCAACTTTTCCTTCCTTATGCTCCAAGCCAGCAAGTTTCTCAATTGATTGTCTGAATATAGTATAAGTTTCCCCGTTATGTAACGCTATTGAATTTTTAGTGTAAGGCCTAGTTCTACGGTAATCCGTTGCCATAAAAATGCCTATTGTTGGCACGCTAGAGGCAACTGCAATATGCATTAAGCCGCTGTCATTGCTTATGAAGAGCATGCACTTTTCAATTATAGCAGCAACTTTTCTGATATCTAAGTCTTTAACTATAGTGATTTTGTTTTTGTTTTTTACTAACTTGATAATCTTCTCTAAATCTCTATCTTCGGGGCCCAAAAATACTAAAATTCTTGCTCCCTCCATTTTAATTAGCCTGTCAGCAACTTCACCAAAATTCTCAAGAGCCCAACGCTTTTCTTCCATACCTCTACCAATACTAGTGCCTGGATGTATTCCTATAAGCTTATTTTCGGAAAATTTTTTTATGAAGTTAATAGCAGAGGTCTTCTCTTCTTTGTTAAGCCACAACTCAAGTTTACTGTTTCCTTTCTTTTTAATTCCAAGGGGATTCAACAAATTCAAGTTCTGCTCAACATCGTGGCAGATTTTAATCTGCACTCTGTAATTCTGCAAACCAACAAGATTCTTCCCATAGTTATGCGTAATCCTTTTCCTTGCTCTGATATAGGATGCAAGTAAATTGTAATGAGGCTGTTGAGCAGGGAATGTAGTTATACTTATATCATAGTGCTCTTTCCTTAATTGTTTAAGAACAGAAAAATTTCTAAAAAATCCTTTCTGGAAATTTTTGTTGATAATGTAAATATTATTGATGTATGGACAATTTTTCAATAACTCGAGAGAACTTTTAAGTCCAACAAGAAGGTCAATTCTAGCCTTAGGAAATCTTTTCCTGAGTGCTTTTAACATAGGCACAGCCAAGAGCGTATTGCCCATTCCCGGAATTGCTATTACGAGAATCTTCATTTTCCTTAGCTTAAACTGAATTAGAGAAAAAGGCTTTTATAGCTTTCTCTAAAGCCTCTTCTTTACCTCATAAGGCTTTTCCTTAGCCTTGAGTGAGGCAATCATTTCTCCTATAAGGCCCAGAGAAATAAGTTGAACTCCAAGTATAGTAAGGAGCATACTCAAAATTGCCGCAGGCGTATGTCCTAGTATTGTGCCATAGATAAACCACAAAATGAAAAGCCATACTCCAATAGCAAGTCCTGCCAGGAAGCTGAGAATTCCTAAACCTCCAAATAAATGGAATGGCCTTTTAGCAAAACTACTCAGAAATTTTACAGTCAACAGATCAAAAAATCCTTTCCACATTCTACTTAGCCCATACTTTGTCCTCCCATACAACCTTTCTCCATGACTTATCTTTATTTCAGTAACCTTATAACCCTTTACATATGCCAATGCCGGCAAATATCTATGGAGCTCGCCATACATGTCAAGATTTCTGGCAACCTTTGCTTTCATGGCTTTAAAGCCACAATTCGCGTCATGAATCTGTAGGCCTATTAAAATTCTTGCAAGATTATTGAATATGTTGCTTGCAAATCTTTTTGTAGCTTTATCTTTTCTCTGATAACGCCAGCCAACAACCATGTCAGAATTTTTTAAGGCATTAATAAAATTAGGAATTTCTTCTGGTAGATCTTGAAGATCACCATCCATTGTGACTATAATATTACCGGAAGCATAATCAAAGCCTGCTTGAAGCGCAGCAGCCTTGCCATAATTTCTAGGGAATGCAATAAGTCTAACCCTCTTGTTCTTTCTATTTAATTCTTCAATTTTCCTTACAGTTGTATCCTTGCTGCCATCATCAACGAATAGTATTTCATAATCCACCTTGAGCTTCTTCATCACGGAGTCGAGCCTTTCGTAAAGAGGCATAATATTAGCTTCCTCATTGTATACCGGAATTACTATCGAAATTTTTTCTTTCATTTTATCATTTCCCTTAAACCTTCCTCGAGTTAATTTTTAAATTTTATTAATGACACCTAAAAAGAATTCCCTATCTTTTTTATGGGTAAGAAGTTTGACTGCTTCCTCTTTTTTAACCCACCTTGCCTCTGGATTTTCAGGATCAATTGGTTTTAAGGACTTTTTCGAAGTTTTAAACAAAAACATAGAAATTGTTTTTAATTCTGATTTATCATCCTCCTCTTTTAACCCTATTTTATACCTTCTATAACTACCTAATCTTTTTACGTATTGTAGGTCAGTTAAACCAGATTCCTCATAAATTTCTCTCTTTGCAGCCAAAAGCGCATCTTCTCCCTCCTCAATATGACCTTTGGGCAATGACCAAGATTTACCTTTCTGATTAACAACAAGTACCTCTCCTTCATTATTTATAACAACTCCACCAGCGCTTTTTGTATGTTTCATTTTAAGTCTCGTAAATCTAACAAGATTAACTGATAAATATCGCAATGAGTGCTAGAACTAATTCAGTAAGCCATAATGAGTACACGATGTCACGCTCATAAACCCTTTTCTTGAGCTTCTTAAGAAGCCAAATCTTCTCATGCGTAAGGCTATAAATCTTCTCATAAGGCATTTCTAGTGTCCCATCCCTATTCACTTTCGCAAAAGATTCTTTAACGAATTTCCCCCTCGCCTTGAGAATGAACTCTGCAATGTAAGGTAAGAACAGAATGAGAGCAGCCTTTTCAGCATTTCCTGTTATTGCAACAGCAGCAATTAATGCTCCTATTGAGTATGTTAAAGTATCACCTGGAAAGACTTGGGCAGGGTACTTGTTGAAGAGAAGGAAGGCAAGTAATGCAAAAGCAGCAATCAATGCAACAGCCGCAGCCCAAAAAGCCCCAGCGTTAAATGTTAGCAATGAAAGAGTAGCAAGAATTATTACACCCATACCCGCCTCTAGGCCGTTATAGCCTGCAATCATATTAAAGGAATTTGTCACAAATAAGATGCCTATAGGAACTACAACTAGAGGATAAATCAGACCAAGATCCACAAGGCCAATAAATGGCAGAGTCATTTCAGAAGTTCCCGCATTCAACACAACTAAAGGAATTGCAATCAGAATTGAAAGCAAAAATTTATGCACTTGTCTAAGGCCAACTTTCCATCCAAGGATGTCGTCTATAAAGCCAATAAATCCCGCAAGTAAGAAAGTAACAGTAATACCTAAAACCTCTATAAGGTGAATGTCCGTCCTAGTAACAAAGGTATTAATAAAAATATAGATAGAAATTCCTATTAGCGTTGCAAAGACTACAACAATGCCGCCTGCCTCTGCCACTTCCCTATCTTTTTTATGAATATCTTTTCCTAAAAGCCCTATTTTCTTTGTTCTTCGAATCCAGATAGGCGTGGCTATAAGCACGGCCAAAAACGATACTATGAAAGATAAAATTGCAAGAGCCATTTAAATCAACCCCGAAAGGATTTAAAAATCATTTTATTTTCCTTCTTATTATTGAAATCCCCGAGGGAGCGCAAGTTTTTCATTAGGATAATCTGTCTCCAAAAATGTTTCATTAACCTGCATTCCTATAGGATAATTTATCTTCCAAATCTTTATTGGAGCTCTAAGTCCATAACCTTCAACTTCTGCAGTGCCAGGAATTTCCACCGTGATTCTGGACTTAATATCTGCTATGATTGGATCATCTTCACTATGCACAAGTTCGAAGTATTGACTTTTTTTCTGGAAAAGGTAAAGATTCACCCACAATGTTTTTCTGCTTTTTGCTGAGATGTATGCTGCAGTATCCAATTTATTAATACTTTGTTGTGTAATTTTTGGCAAGATTAGAAGACATCCCTCTAGTCCCTGCTCATTAAATTTAATTTCTCTATCAAGAAATATGCACTCAAGAGGAATATTGTACTGTTCTCCCCCATACACAACAAGAGCAGTTGGCTGCCCAAAATTTAATTCCCCATTCTGCTCTGAAACAGGGACTAGAAAGCCACCAATTCCTGCAGCTTCTGCAGGAAACAGCTTTCCTTGCCACATAAAATCTTCATCAAGCGGAGTTCCACCAAGATAAACATAAAGAGTGCCATTTCTTGTTTCTCGAGTTTGACTCTGATCGAGGTGAAAGAAATGAATCCACGAATAGCGATCAAATTCCTCGTCACTTCCTATGAGGCTGTAAGCAGGGTACTTGCCTATATCTGTAGGATCAATTAATAAATAAGTGGCATTGTGAGTGTACAGAAATTCGAGTGCTTCTTGCTCGCTATGCGCAGTAAGCACATAACGACCCATTAAATAATCCCAATAAGGATACACATTTCCACCATCAAGAACTGTTGCCCTTTCTCCTGCAGTCTGTATCCAATATCCATAATCCCACCAATGTGAAAATACCGCTTCCTCTGGAGTGTTAGACTTTACCCAAGACATGGCATTCATCCACTGCGTTCCTAAATGAGGACTTGAAAAATTTACACTGTTGTAACTTGCCTTCGCATAGCTATAGAAAATAAAAACAGCAATTAGACTTACAACTATTACTGCAAACACCCTAATGACTTTGTCGAATTTCCATCCATAATCTACAAGTTTTATTAGAAAGAATCCAGCTAATATGGCAGTAATTGGTGCATATATGAAGAAAAGTCTTATAGCGCCTCTTGCTCCTATTGTGAGCCACACAGCCCAAATTATTGTAAGAAGATACTCAAATTTTATTCCAGAAAACTTTTCAAATTCCTTACTCTTGAATGATCCAAGATAAACATAAAGAGTTACTACAAGCAAAACAAAGAAACTTCCGAAGAATAAGGCCTGAGAGATAGTATTAGTTCCATTAAGTACAGATCCTGAATCGTACCTAGAAAATAAAAGGCCGACAATAAAGAATGCATAAGCAACAAATAAAGTATATCTAACTCTTGAGGAAAAGTGTTCGATTGCCACATAGAAGATAAGTATTGTTCCTAAAATAAATAGCCAGAACATTAAGCCGAAGCTTCCTAGCATGGTTGTAAAGAAAGGCTGGTTGTTTTCTGCAACTGTAAGCGTCAATCTGAGAACTCCGAATGGATAAAGCAATGAAAGCTGGATTTCTTCAAGCTTATTTATGATATAGTTAAAGCCGAAAGTTACTGTCATTACTAAAATTCCTAGAATTACTGCCGTAATTAAAGTTATGAATTGTAAGGGAAGTTTTTCCTTTAGCGGGAATCTCAATTTTTGGAATCCAAAATAAAGTAACATAGAAGCTAATACTAGAACCGAAAGGCTCCCTTCTACGGAAATGAGGTTTCCGTACACACGACCATATTTATTAGTAAAGAGGGACATTATTACAAAAGTAACAATTAGCCATGCAGCATAAAGAGCGAAAATTCTCTTCGAGAATTTTCCTAAAATGAAAGCAATAAGAAAAGTAAAGGCAATTATAAGAATAGCAAAGCTAACACCACCCCATGTAAGGCCAAGAAGTCCTGTAAATAATCCTGCAATTGCCCCGTAAGTGGCAACCCACTTAATTCTCTTTTCTTGCCAAGCAGTAACCAGGAAGTAAAATGCTGTAAAAAATAAAAGAGTTCCTAGAGGTTCCTTATCAGAGAAGCCCGGCATTGTACGCTGTAAGAAAGTAGGGACTACTGCCAAGAAAGCGGTAGCAACTAGAGCTATCCTAATATCAAAAAGCTTTTTAACAAGGAAGAAGAATGCTATTACCGCAAGAGCAAAAAATATTATCGGATAAAGTATATCTACTCTTAGCAAGGTGACATCAGAATCAAATATCTTAATTATATTATAAAGATAAGCCAGCACATACGGAAAAAATCTGCTTTCCGCAAGCGTGTCAAAGCCAAATGGAACGTAACGCATAGTGTCTATTTTTTCTAAGTTCCCTGTTTCAACAATCTCTTTCATGTAACGAAAGAAAAGTGCTGAATCAGGATCTGTAGGCAAAAAGCCTTCCCTGTAGAAATCTAAATTAGCGCTTCTTACATAAATTCCTATCCATATTACTGCAATTAATAGGATATAAAAAATTAAATTAATCCATTTACCTCTAAGTAAATTCCTAAGCTTATCCTTTCTTATTTCTATTACTGATGTTCCCCCTTCCTGGTTCATCCCTGCCAAAAGGTAAAGTGATTTAAAAACCTTATCTAAATTCTTTTTAAATTAATATTAGAAGTATTAAAATAATAGTGGAGTGATAAAAACTTCGATTAAGGCAGAAACAAACAATATAACTATGGCAATAATAATTAAATCCAGGGCATCCATCATTATCTTCTTAAACTTATCAGAAGCAAAGTCATGTCTTATTATAGCTACACTAATGATGCCGCCAGCGAGTCCAGCAACGAAATAAGCAAATATCTCTGGCAATCCATGAATCATGAATCTCAAGAAACCGATAGGCAAGTTATACAAACTTTTTGCAAATATCCCTATTGCAGCCCCTATGACTGAGGCGTTCCATGTGAGTATGAATATTGCACCAGCTCCAAAGAAGAATGAGAATAAAATGCTGAGCAGCATTACATAAAAGTTATTCTGAAATATATCAAAAATATCCTTTGCAATAAAAGAACTAGTTACACTAGTAGACGATTTTGAAGTCACATATGTTGTAACACAATCATTAAACTGCCTTTCCGAATATGAGTTAATTTGGCAGTAAGTTTCAATCTGCGTCCTAAAATTTTCAGCGGCAGTTCCAGGAACTAGGACATAGTAAGCAGAGAAAGCGACAACAAATCCTAGAAATAAGAAAGTAAAGGCCGCAAGAGCTTTTCCATGTTCTCTTAGTAAAACAAGTTCACTCTTTACATTCTTGTCCTTCTTTTCCTCAAGAATTATTGTATAGAACATGAATGGAATTGAAAAGTTCACAATAAAGAAAACTATCACTATTGGAATATGTTTAGCAAATATTGAACTTGAGGCAAAAAGCCAATTTGCTAATAATATAGAAAGGATTGTGTAAAGAAGGCCGATGAAGAACATTTCATAAGGTTTTCTCTCTGCTTTCTTTGGATTTATCAATGATTCAAACATCTTTTCCTCTTTTACTGTCTAACCTCTTATATCCCTTTCAAGTTTTTCGAGTACACCTATGTTCTTCAATAATTCAGTTCTTATCTCATTTTTAAGTTCTTCCATGCTATTCATCTGTTTCTCTATAATATCGCGAGCCTCTTCTATGCTTTTTTCAACTACCACCCTTGAGCCTATGTTCACGAGAACTTTTTTATTATCAGTCAACTTAGCTCTAACGAAAACGCCACTCCCAAAATTAGTTAAAATTTCAGCATCCTTATTCTTTAAAACTTCCTCAAGATCAGAGTAAAGTTGTGAGAATGTTGCACCCTGACTCTCGATAAGGAGAAGTTGCTGCTCAAGTCTTTTAACTTCCTCACTGATAATGCTAAGTTCAAGTATGCTTCTCTGCAATTCAGGAGTAATTTCTCTCTGTTCTTTTGGCTTTTTACTCTCTATTACTTTATTCTCCATTTTTATTTTAGTAAACTTTTAAAATCTTTCTTAGAATTAAACTAAGAATTATGCTAAATATGATATATGTCCATATCCAGCTTATTCCTCCAATTAAAGGTAACGTCATTACAATCCCTACATCTTTGTAAAGATAATTAAGCCCCCATAGTACCAACAAAAGCGGAACAAAAGTGACAAACATAGGCTTAAATGAATACTTCATGTACTCAAAATTTTTTTCCATGGCCTTCTTTTGAAGTTCCATTACCTTTTTAGTGTCAGACTTATTATTTTTCATGTCCTTTTGCATATTGCTAATTTCTTCTTTAAGCGCCCTCATACTCTTTTGATCACTAAAATACTTATATGCTATAGTCACAGCTAAAGTAATCAAGAAAGAAAATGTAACTAAACTCCCCAGTGGGCTTAGTGCAACAAATTGTGAAAATACCATTTTATACTCGTCAGGAAATTTTAGCTAATATGATTTAAAAACTTTCGCTCTCTTTACTCCTTTACTATTTCTGTACCATCTTCTTTAGTGCAGGATGCATGTCAAGAGCATGTTGATGTGCAATTTCCTCGTAAAGGCGATAAATTATCATAACTGCAAGTAATATACCAGTTCCTCTTACTAGGGCTCCCATGAGATCTGCTACAGCAGCAAGTAGGCCAACAGTCGCCGCGCCCATAATAGTTAGAGGCATTATATATCTATTAAGAATTGATTCGACAACTCGAGGATCTTGTCTGAATCCAGGAATTTGTAACCCACTCGACATTATGTTTTGAGCTTGACTTCGCGCATCCATTCCTGCAGTCTTTACCCAAAATACCGCAAACAAAATGCTGAAACCCACCATGAATATTACATATGTTAAAGATTGGAGTATATCTATTGAAGTAAGTGAGCCTCTAAATATATGTTCTATCAATCCCCCACTGACTTGTTGTATTGCAGGTGGGTTTACCCAATTACCTATTGAAATGAAAGTTGCGTTCTTACTCAATGTCGCTAATAATTGAATATTTGCCAACAATGCTGCTGTAAGTATGACCGGAATATTACTTGTGTAAAAGAAACTCAGTGGCCATCTAATACCGAAGCCTCTAAAGCGGCCGAAACTCAGTGGAATCTCAGCTTTAATTCCCTGTGCGTAAACTACTGCAAAAAATATTAAAGCAGTTGCAACTATCGTAATAATAATCAATACTGCACTCATTAAATCGCCTTGCGAAAGCGAGCTAAAGAGTACCCAGATTCTGCCTGCTCTTCCTTCTACTCCTGCAATAGAGAACGGACTGAGGAGAGTAATGAACAATTGGGAGGCAACTCCTGCAACTATGAAAAGGCTTATTCCAGAGCCAAAGCCATACTTGCTTACTACTTCATCCATAAAAATTATTAAAATTCCTCCTAAGAAAAGTTGGAAAATTAAAGTTGAGGGAGCAAATCCCGCGGCTGGAGAAAGTCCGCCCAGAAGCACGAAGACAGCGGCTTCAAAAATAGTAAATAATATAGCAAGTATTTTCTGCAAGCCTTGAAAGTAACGCTTTCCTTCTGCAGTGTGCAAATCCAAATTCAGAAGTTTAGAACCAACAAGAAGTTGTAGTACAATGGAAGCAGTTACAATAGGACCAATGCCAAGACTAATTATAGATCCAAAGCTAGTCCCAAGAATAATTGCCAAAAACTCGAAGCGCTGTAATGCACTCTCTCCTAGTCCATAAATTGGAATAAGTGTGAGAATAAAGTAAAAAACCAAGATCGTTAGTGTCCACTTAAGCTTCGTGCTAAAGCTTAGTTTTTTTTCTGTTGGTGACTTAACTTCTGGTAAATTCAGCAGAATGTTTTTTATGAAACTCATTTCCTCTTTTTTAAGGTTTCAGGACTTTGCCTCCACCTTCTGTAATTTTTCTTTCTGCATTCCTCGAAGCACCTTGAACTTTAACAAAGAGCTTTTCCTTTACATGCAAATTCCCAGCACCTAGCAATTTATTATATCCTGCCTTACTCAAATCTACTTCGATTCCTCCGTCATTTTTCTTTGCTATTCCTAACTTGAGAAACTTTTCCAATTTCTCTTGAACTTCGCTGAGATTTATTGCTTTAATCTCTTTTTTTCTAATAGGAACAAATCCCCTCTTTCCATAGTACGAAGGACCAATATTTGCCAATACCCATGATTTCCTGTGATCAGCTCTCTTACCAGTTCCAGCCATTCCTCTTCCACCTCTTCCTCCTGCTCCTTTGTGCTTCTTTCTAGAGCCATAGCCAAAAGTTTTCCTTCCCAGCATTCTAACAACTTTTTTCTTTTTGCGTTTCATATTTCCTTTTCCTTAATTACTCATAATACTTTCTAACCTATTTGATGTATTTTTTAATGCATCTACCAATAAAACCTTAACATCTTCTGGCAATTCTCGCAGTATAGTGACTATATCTTTTCTGATCCACAGAGTAT
>CAYIBB010000006.1:0-19605 GCA_964361585.1 Candidatus Woesearchaeota archaeon
AAAGAGGCAGTTATTGGAATCCCCCTTTCCTCATATTTTTTTACGTGACCAAAAGGAACGAAGATTTTTACCGGCAACTTTCTTGCCTCGAGATTCCATTCACCAAGAAGTTTCTCTTCTTTTTCATTAGCATAATTCATTGTCCAGAAAATTCCCATTGTGTCAAATATCAATGCTGCCAAGTTATTTGCAATTTCTTCTGGCAGTAGTGTAAGCTCCTCAGCAATTACGCCAAGCGAGTAACTCTTTCCTGAGCCTCTCTTTCCAGCCACCAACACTACGTGAGAGCGAGCGACATCCATAAAAATTTTATTACTAAGAGAGGAAGTCTGTCCCATTTTCACGAAAAGTTTTCCCAAGTAAATCAATCCCAAGTCGCCAAATCTTACTTTGTCTGCCTCATCTCTTCCAATGATTATGTTGTACGCCATCCTCTTTTTACTTCTCTTCTAACTTTACTATAATTGTAGATTATCAAGATATAAAAAGTTTATTACATCAATTACGGAGGCACATTTTAATTCTTACCATTACAAAATTGACTAAAAGGTAAATTTAAATAATATGTAATGGTAATACTCTATGAGAATTATTAAAAGGAGAATAGGTAGTAGAATTTATTTCTATCTACAGCACTCATCCAGAAAAGGGGGTAAAGTAATTACTAGGGAAAAATATCTTGGGAAGCAAATTCCAAGAAATGTCGATGAGCTAAAAGAGAGTTTTAAGTTAGAATTACAGAAGGTTGTGTACAACAAACTTGAAAATATAAAAAATGGCTTTCAGAAAGAGTGGAAAAGACTCCCAAAGTCAGCTCAGGAAAAACAGAAGGAAGAAATTGCCATATCATTTACGTACAACACAAATGCTATTGAAGGCTCTACTATAACCCTGCAAGAAGTAAGGGAGATTGTTCATGACAAAATATCTCCTAATAAGCCACTGTATGATATCAAGGAGACAGAGGCCCATAGCAAGATATTCCTACAGATGTTGGAAAAGCAGGAAAAAATTGTTCCATCTTTGTTGTTGCGCTGGCATGGTGAGATCTTTGGAGAAACAAAGCCAGACATAGCAGGTAAGTTCAGAACTTACTTTGTAACTATTGCAGGCCACATCCCTCCTGATTGGAGAGAAGTTAAATCATCAATAGCAAAATTAATTTCCTTTATTAATAAATCAAAAATGAATCCTGTTGAATTGGCAGCAAGATCTCATTACAGATTTGAGAAAATTCATCCTTTTGGGGATGGAAACGGAAGAATCGGTAGATTACTTATGAACCGCATTTTGTGGCATAGTAAATATCCAATGCTAATCGTTGAGTATAAGAAGAGGAGATCTTACTATAAAACATTAAAAAAGGATGAAGATAGATTTTGGCAATACTTCCTGAGAAGATATCTGGCTGCACATAAGAAAAGAATTAAGTAATGCCAAAGGTACGAAGCAAGATTTATAAATGAAATTTCACTAAAGATTTTAGGCTTAAGATTAAAGAAGGGTAAGAAATGTAAGGATAAAATGTCAAATCAGTTTAAGACCGTAATGTTGTTAGCAACCCTCGCAGTAATCATGCTTCTCATCGGCTGGCTTATAGGAGGTAAAACAGGCCTTGTTGTTGCCTTACTCTTTTCCGTACTTCTTAACTTTTTAACATATTGGTTTTCTGACAGAATAGTTCTAGCTATGTACAGGGCAAAGCCAGCTACTGGCAGCAAGTATACAGAACTTAACAAAATGGTGGCAGACGTCGCCAAAAGCGCCAAGGTGCCAAAACCAAAAGTTTATGTAGTACCTTTAGAGGTGCCTAATGCATTTGCCACTGGTCGCAATCCCGAAAATGCCGTAGTAGCGGTTACAGATGGTATTTTAAAGAAGCTCAATAAAGAAGAGCTTAAGGGTGTAATAGCACATGAAATTGCCCATGTTAAGAATAAGGATATTCTTGTGGCAACTATAGCAGCTACTATAGCGGGTGTTATTTCTTACATTGCATTTATGGCAAGATTTGCTGCATTTGATGAAGAAGGCAGAGGTAGCATTCTTACATTAATTGGAATTATCCTTGTAAGCATTCTCGCTCCTATTATGGCTATGCTAGTTCAAATGGCAATATCTCGAAGTAGAGAGTTTATTGCTGACGAGGGTGGAGCAGGCTTTGTCAGAACAGGAGAACCTCTTGCAAGTGCATTACAAAAACTTGAATCAGAATCAAAGAAAAAGCCCTTGAAAGGAGCAGAGGGAACAGCTCATCTGTTCATAGTAAGTCCTCTTTCTGGCCAAGGAATTGCTCATATGTTTTCAACACATCCTCCAATTGAAGAAAGAGTTAAGAGACTTAGAGCAATGAAGTTTTGAAAGGAATTGTTTTAAAAGAGGAAAATGCAAAGAGACACAAAGATTGGAGTTATTATCTTAGTGTTAGCAATACTTGCACTAGGCTTTGTTCTCTACATGAATGTTTATGAACCTTTAGCTTTTTTAGATAATCCCCTTGTTGGAGAGGGACTCGGAACATTATGTGTCAGTGAAGAGAAATGCATAGATTTTTGTCATAACAATAAAGGAAGATGTGATGCGTATTGCCGAGAAAATCCTTCTAATGAACTTTGTGATATTTTATTTGGAGGAAGGAAATGAAAGAAAGTAAATCTCATCTCGACAAATTATTAATAGCATCCGGATTTATCGGGCCAG
Source organism: Candidatus Woesearchaeota archaeon (assembly GCA_964361585.1). Lineage (GTDB taxonomy): Archaea > Nanobdellota > Nanobdellia > Pacearchaeales > UBA12030 > CAYIBB01. The sequence continues at coordinate 2,701 of CAYIBB010000006.1, forward strand.
TAATATTTTTCTTAACTGTATATTTCCTCTTTGCATTACTTTATCCAGGATATGACCCTACAAATCAGACAATTAGCGAACTTGGAAATGCAAGTAGTCCTGTAAAAACGCTAACAAATGTTTTTGGTTTTAGCTTGTTTGGTATTTTCATTATTCTATTTGCTTATGGAGTTTTTAGATCGAAAGAAATAGGTGTTTTAGGAAAAATTGCAAGTGTTTTTTTCTTTTTAACAGGGATTTTAATGTATCTAGTTGGAATTTTTTACAGTAAATCAGAATATTCAATTTTAACATCATTACATATCATAGTTGCTAACTATCAATTTCCGATACTTACAATAGGTCTAGTGCTCTTTGCTTTTGATGTTTCAGGCCACAAGAAGTTGAGGTGGCTGACTCCTATTATATTACCACTTGGGATAATCACTCTTGTCTTAGCTTATTATTTCCTTTTTACACATGATTTACCGAACCGAGGGATTTGGCAAAGGGCTGCAATTGGAATTCCATATATAATAATGATGATTATTTCAATATCTTTATATAAAGTTCAAAAATAAAATTTTTAAGATTGGAAGAAGTTTATTTTGCTTACTTCCTTAATTATTTTATTGTTTTTTGCATCAAGATAATGACGCCCCAAATAATAGCCAGCAGAGCCCAAAGATAATACAAACGGCCGGGCCATTTCATAAGTTTAGTTGCTGCTATCAAGATCCCATCAAGTATTGCTCCTCCACCTAGAACGCTTTTTGAAATCATGTTTCACCTCCTTTTCTTATACTTGATATAATTCGAGTCCTTTTAAAATCTTTCAATTCTTTCAATAAATTTTTATACTCTTGCTTTTTTGATTCTAAATAGGGGTATGAAATTGGGGGTACTAAATTAAGGATATAAAAATGTTAAATACTAAGTATTTTTTTACATCTGAAAGTGTTACAGAAGGACATCCAGACAAAATAGCTGATCAAATTTCGGACGCTATTTACGACGAAATGTTAAAGCAGGATTTGGGTATAGATCCTAAGATTGATACTCATGCTGGTATTGAATGCTTTTGTACAACTGGGTTAGTTTTAGTTGGTGGAGAAGCCAAAACTAAATCTTATGTTGATATCCATGAAGTCGTCAGAAGAGTATTGAAGGATATTGGTTATGACAAACCAGAATATGGTTTCTGTTACAGTGATGTTGGTATTATTGTAACTTTACATGAACAGTCTCCTGATATTGCTGTTGGGGTAGAAGAAGGCAAAGGGGAATTCAAAGAACAAGGTGCCGGTGACCAAGGATTAATGTTTGGTTATGCGTGCAATGAAACGCAAGAGTTTATGCCATTACCTATAACCTTGGCTCATAAACTGGCTATGAAATTGGCTGAGGTTAGAAAGTCTGGTGAATTGTCTTACTTAAGACCTGATGGTAAATCTCAAGTTACTATTGAATACGAAGGAGGCAACGCTAAGAGATTAGATGCAGTTGTTATTGCTGCTCATCATTCTGAAGATATTAGCATGGAGAAACTTCGGAAGGATATCAAGGAAAAGGTGATTGTTCCTGTATGTAAAGGTTTACTTGATGAAAGGACTAAATTCTTCATTAATTCCACAGGCCGGTTTGTTTTAGGTGGGCCTCCAGCTGATGCTGGGTTAACAGGCAGAAAAATTATTGTTGATACTTATGGTGGAATCGGCGCTCATGGTGGGGGGGCCTTTTCTGGAAAATGTATCACTAAGGTTGATAGAAGTGCTTCCTATTATGCACGTTATGTAGCTAAAAATATTGTAGCTGCCGGGCTTGCAGAAAAATGTGAACTTCAGGTTGCTTATTCAATTGGTGTTGCCGAGCCGTTAAGCATATTTGTAAATACTTTTAACACTTATAAAATTCCAGAAGAAAAGATATTAGTGTTGGTAAGGAAACATTTTGACTTTAGACCGAAGGCAATTATTGAACAGCTTAATTTACGAAGGCCTATCTACCGCAAGACATCATGCTACGGTCACTTCGGAAGAAGTGATCCCGATTTTACGTGGGAAAAAACTGATAAGGCAGAAATTTTAAGAAAAGAGGCACTCAAGTAATGCTAGCAAGAAATTTAAGAAAGTAAGAATAGAATAAATCACAGTTAAAACTAAGAAAATATATAAAAGAGGAAATAATTAAAAGAATTTAAGCTTTTTTCCTTTTACCCTTAGGCTTCACTTCTTCTGTTGCTTCTTCATCCATCTCGTCTTCACTCTCTTCAACTTCTTCTGCTACTTCTTCCTCAGCAACTTCATCCATCTCGTCTGCAACTTCCTCTTCACTAACTCTTGCGCTAGTGTTTTCGTCCATTACTTCTATTTTTCCAAACTTACCAGCAGTCAGAGTTAATTTGCCGTTAAACTCCTTAACAAAGCCATTAGTTATCTTTATGTGATCTCCCGACTTTACTTTATCTACATCGTTGTTCCACAATGTTAAAGTTCCCTCACCTTCTTCATCTTTTATTACTGCATTCGCTACTCTTATAACTCTGCCGAATCTTACAAAACTTCGTGTCTCGCTAACTTCAACAACGTCAGCCTCAAGATCAACTCTACTCTGTCCTGCTCTCAAATCCGATAAACTCATTTCGTAATCAACTCTCAATAGAAAGAGCCGTTTGTATACGATGTAGGGACACTTTTTAAATTTTCCTATAAAAGTTAGTTTCTTGAAATCTTAGCATCATAATTCCAAGTCTGCTCTTTCAACAGAAAGTCGAATTCAACCTTCCCCCTGTTTGTTTCAACTTCTACATAGTACTTTCTCCCACCTAAACTTCCAATAACAAAATATTCTCTTTTTGTGTAAATCCTCCCTTCACAAAAACCATTCTTTATATCTCTGGATTCTTCTTGAGTAACATGCATATCTATAGCTTCGGTAATTAATTCTAAACTCTGTACAAGAGGAAGCTTACTGTCAGCCTTTAAGAAAATATATCCCCACCTATAAACTGTTAAATCAGGCATAAGATTCTATACTCGAAATTCTTTTAAATTTTCCTGTCCGCACTATGAGGAAGATCTATTCCGAAGGTTTCGCTTAAACCTTCTACAAATCTCTTCCCTTCTTCTGTAATGTAGTACCTTACTCTTTTAGGCTTCTCAACTAAAATTTCTTCGCCCACTAGTTTAGCTGATTTAAGAAATCTTAATTTTGTGGATAAAACCTTGGATGATAACTTAGTTCTTTTCTTTAACATATAAAAATTAGATGTTTCATAAACTACCAAGGCTAGCAAGATCAAGAAATACCACTTACCTAAGATCCTATCTAAAAAACTAAATTTTTCTATAAAAGTTTGTAAATCAAACATTCTTCTTTTTGTAATCAAGGAATCTTTATTTTAAATAATTTACCCTTGTTAGTATGTTACCAAAAGGATACTTCTCTTTTATAAACATAAACTATTTGCTTAGACTACAATGAAATACGACGACCCAAAAAATCCGCCCCAATAAACTAAAAATAATAAACTCAAAATTTTTGTTTTTCTTTCTTTTTTTATTTAACTTCTAAACTTCTCAATTGAAGTAATTGATCTTTAGGAATTCTTAAGTCCTTTGCTACCTCTCCTATCTCCTGATCAGATGCATTCTTAATAATAATCTCAAAGAAAGGATACTCCGAAATTGCCTTCTTTAATGAACAGTGAGTTGCCTTAGCAATTTTCTTTGCGATTTCTTTCCTTTTAGAATTTTTCTGCTTAGCCAGCCACATTTTTAAAATACGGGAACTTTTTCTATAAGGTGTGAACTTCGATTTAGGAGAAATTTTAGCTGCACTAACTCCGGCAGTAACTAGTGCATTAATATAAACAAGAAAGCGCCAATGTTGCCATCTCATTATGCGTCTTCTGAATATATCTGCTTTGCTAAGTGCATCGTAAGCCCCTGCAAGTTCTTCTTCATTATACTCAAGCGGAAGATTCTCATCAATCCAGAACAAGCATTCCTCAAGCTCCATATTAACATGCTCGAGTGCATTTAGCGTTGAATTTGCATCCTGACTCTTGAAAATTGTGCGAATTGCATTAAAAATATTCTCGTCCTTTAGCCTTTCCACAATCTCAAAATCTCCAGAGAGATAAGCAATAGTCTGTAAATCATTTATTGCAGCTCGTGCATCACCCTTTACATTAATTGCAATTTTATCCAAAATCCCGCGGTCAATATTTAGGCCTTCTTTTTCACACACATTAATTAAAATTTCAGAAATCATTCTATAATCAGTATTTTTTATTTCAACTGCCATAACCTTAGACCTAAGTTCATTAAGCTTTTTATTCCACAAATCATTAGCGGTCAATATAACAGGGAAGTGACTTTCCTCAATTAAGGCAAGAATAGCATGCATTCCCCCTTTATCCTTGCCTGAAAGTGCTTCTATATCATCAATCAGAATTATTTTCCCCATATTGAAAAGGCTTTGCTGTCCACCTGCATGTTTTAGGCTTGATTCTATCCTTTCCTTGTCTCTAAAGTCAGAGGCATTTAACTCAACAATCTCACAATTTTCGTGTTTGGCAAATGCATGGATTAGAGCAGTCTTCCCAACCCCTGAACGCCCCCAAAGAAGTAGTGCTTTCTTTTTCTGCTTACTGAAGTTTTTTACAAAATCCTCTAGAATACGTTTTGCTTCCACACAACCATAAACCTCTTCCAAGATTTTGGGCCTGTACTTTTCCGTCCACATCATTCCATGATATGGTTAAAATATTTATACTTTATGCAGCCAGAAAGATTTATAAGCTATGAATATACATACTATTAAACGTATGTTTAAAGATATGTAAAATAATATGAATATTCGCAATATAAAAGTAGCAGTTTTAAGGCTTACTGAAAAATCTAGGGTAGTTACCACTGCCGAAATTGCTACATCCCTAAAAATTTCTTGGAACACTGCCGAGAAATATCTTTTAGAGCTTGCACTAGAGGGTAAGGTTGAAAGAATAAAGAAAACCGGAGCTAATATTTGGATCAAAAGAGGAAGATGAAAAAAAAGAGCGTAAATCAAAAGCCAAAAAGAGGCTTATTACTAATGCCTTTAGCTATTGCATTAATCTTCCTACTAATTGTTCCATTTGATACATTTAACAATCCTTTCAAACCAGACATTAAAGCAGACATTGCCCCAGAAAAAGTCAAAAATGGAGATACTATGCATATAGAAGTAGAAATTTCTGATACTTTTGGCGTCAGTGAAGTGCAAGCAGACATGGGGGGAATAGAGACTATTTTACTTCAAAGAGTTGGGGGAACAGAAAAAGATGGAATCTGGCAAGCAGAATGGAAAGTGCATGATGCAGAAGATAAGGACTATGTGGCCATAATAAAAGCAAAGAACAAGTTAGGAATCTCATCCTCGAAGGAATTGAATTGGAGTGATCCTTCATATGTCACTTATATTCTTTATCTTACAAACAACACAGCGGATACCACCTCTGGTTGGCCGGCAAATAATAAGCTGTTCGAAACAACAGTTGTTGATTCTACAATAGCTGCTAGAAGAAGCCCAGGATTTTTTGATGCTAGCGCTCCCGGAGCAGCTGATGCAGGAATATTTAATTCCACTTGTTGTGATTTAGCTACAACCACAGCGATGACAGAACTTATTGATGCAGTAGCCACTTCTTTTCCAAGTAGCACAAGCAACTTCGTTCAAGGATGGATATGGGCTAATAACTTAACAGGACAGAGAGTACAAGCAGGAAATTGGAGTTTTAAATTAAATTTAACAATTGGGCTTGCTGCAGGAGCTGGAGATATTCATGATTATGCTGCAAGAGTCTTAGTTGTAAGTAAAAATGGAAGTATAATTAAAAATTTAACTGTAGCAAATATTCTTAACGCAGCAGTTGCATTCCCATCTGCAGGGCAAACAGGGTGGAAAGAGGGTAATGAAGGAGGTTTTGTATCTAATGCTCCACATTTTGCTTATTTTAATGTTACTGCACAGACAGCTCATACTTTTACAGAAAACGAAACAATTTTCATTCAGATAGGAGCTGCAAATGCAAATGACGTTACTAACAGGGCAGTAAATTTAATTTTTAATATAAGCAGGACAAATGTAACAACTCCACCTATAGGAAGTTTTGCTCCATATGCAGGAGCTCCTCCAGATAATTCTAGCATAAATAGAACAACCGCAACTACAACCAATTATTGGGTATGCATTAATGCAACTGCCCATGATCCTGAAGATTTTAATGTTGCGGGAGATGATGCTATAAACATTACAGTAATCGCAAGAATTACTAACTCTTCTGGCTCTGGTACTGCACTTACTGCAAGAAACTTTACAATGACTGATTTAGGAACAACAAGTTGCGATGGAGTTGGAGGAGATTATATTTATGGAGTGGAAATTAATTCCTCGTCAACAGTAGATGGAGCAACATGGAATTTTTCACATCTGATAGTGAATGACTCTGCACAGGAATTTAATAGAACCATAATAAATAGGCGATGGAATACTTCACTTGTCACAAATACTGCCCCTCAAATTACCCTTATAACATTAGATGATGACTTTGTTCCGAGTTTAGGTGTTATTGACCTTACAGCTTTGGGAACAAAAAATGCATTCTGCAATGGAACCGTGACAGATGTAGATGGAGGAGCAGAAATAAGCAAGGTGAATGCCACATTTTATCATGTAGTCAGCACAGGACCTACGGCAGCAGATAGCAATGCAACACATTACACTAATCAGACATGCTTTCTTTCAGCAGCCTCAGGAAATAACAAATTCTTCGAATGCCTTTTCCTAACACGCTACTTTGCAAATAACGGAACATGGCAATGCAATGCAACTGCTTATGATGCCTCGACATTTCAGAGCAATATAAGCAATGCAACAATCAATACATTAGCAGCATTAAGCATTCCTTCCTCAATAAATTTTGGCAGCCTAGATCCTGGAGCTACTTCTCTTGTTAATAAAACAAACATCACAAATGCTGGAAATATTCAAATTGACTTGAGCATTTACGGCTTTGCAAATAATGCCACCGTTTCGGACAATTCATTTAACTGCACAAGCACAATAGGAGATATTAGGAATAATATTTCTCTCTATTATCTAAGGTACAATGTTACAGATACCACAGGCGCACAGTGCACAAATTTCAACTGGACTACAACTTATTGGAATGCGACAAATATAAGCAATGCAAAGAATTGGACAAACTTTAATTTAGGAAAGCAGACTGCAGAAGGCACGCTTATGCGCAATAACACATGCTGGATTGTGCAAATCCCTCCAAGCATTCCTGCAAGCACTTGTCGCGGAATAGTGAGCATAAGTGCTTTCATTGATGAGCCTTAGCTAAATAGCAATAAAATAGAAAGATAAATAAATTTTTGCACTTAAAAAGAAGATGAAAAGAAAATGAAATTGAGAGGAAAAGAGAAATGAAAAGAGAATTGAAAATGAGAGAGAAGATTAAGAATGCGTTGTATCTAATTTTACTCGGAATTATTTTGATTTTAGCAATCCCTTTAGTAGATTCAGCCACCATAGGAGTAAGCCCCTCTGTCATAGAATTTAACAACATGCTCCGAGATGGCTATGCAGAAGGGCATGTAACTGTAAGTGTGGCAGCCGATAAGCCTGTAACTATAACCGCGAGTGCGAGGGGCGAAATTGCGCCTTGGTTGGAATTCAATAAAAGCTTTCAGGTAGATGGCGAGCATAAGTTAAGGCTAGTGGTAAGGCCTCCTGATTATGTGGCCAATGGCGAGCATTTAGGATACTTGCGAGTTCAAACTTCCCCACTTGGAGATCCCTCAGATCAAGTGGGAAGTTCAGTTGAAGTAGGAATTGATGTAAAAGTCTCTGTAATAATCACAGATCAACAAATTCTGCTATGCGATGCAAACTCTTTCCGTGCGAGTAACGCAGAAAAAGGATTTCCTGTACTCTTCGCCGCTGATGTTTTTAATCAGGGAAATGTGATACTCAAACCTCATGGCAACATCTTAATTCTGGACAAGAGACAGGAACAAGTTATAAAATCCGTGAATTTTGAAGGCGAGGGAATTCTGCCAACTTTACGCAAAAGCGTAGTTTACGAGCTAGATACAAAAGATCTCTCTCTGGGCCAATATTGGGCAGATTTCAAAATTACTGAGTGTGATTCTTCTGATTTGCTAACTTTCGATATACTTGAGAAGGGAGGACTTTCAACTTCTGGAATTTTAAGAACTGTTACTTCAGCTACATGGGTTAATGTAGGTCAGGAATTTCCAGTTTTCGCAACATTTGAGAATGATGGAGAAAATCCAGTTACTGCAAAATTTAAAGGAAATGCACTCTTATCAGGACAGGCAGTAAAGATTTTGGAGAGCAATGAAGCACTTGTGCGTCCTGGGGAGATAGTGAATCTAACAATGCTATTCACTCCAGCAAAGCCAGGGCGTTACATTCTAAGCGGTAAAGTGTATTACGCGAATAAGGAAACTTATGAGAAATTTGGCGTCGTTAACGTAGTGGGAAAGGAATTTAATTACAAGATCTTATTGCTTATATTACTAATATTGGCAATTTTATTTGTAACATATAAAATTATTAAAGAACGACAGCGTAAGGCAAGAACGGCAAGGTAGGGAATTACAAGGAACTCTAGAAGAATTTATTTAAGAGCCAGTCAGTAATAATTTCTAAAGTAGTACCGAGCAACTTCCAAAAGCCTTGTGTCTGTGTATGAGAATTTCTTCACTTCTTTGTAAAGTCCTGCCAATTCATCCACAACTTCATTAAGTTTATCAAATTGCGCATTTGTGGCAAAGCTTTGTGCAGTCTTAATCTTTAAATAAAGCTGTAACTTCTTGTACAATCTTACTGTCTCTTCATAAACTTTTTTCTTTTCTGAACCAGGAATATTGTTATAGGTTTTTAACAGTGCCATGTAAGTACTTCGTGCAGAATTAAATCTTCCCGCATCTATGTCTTTATGCGCTTTTTCAAGTAACTTATTTACAGCACCCGAAATTTTTCCTATACCTCTTTCACTAAATTCAATTCCACTTTCTTCCATGAAACTTGTGGACGCATTAGCTCTTATAAATATTAAGTAATATGCAATTAACACAATAGTAGTGATGAACAAGAGCACAAGTCCAAGGTTTGCCTTATCGTGCTTTAATGTTGTTAAGGAAGTCACAAGTCCTGTAATGAAACTCTTGTCGCTAGGACGCTCAAGTAGCAATGTCTTTATTCTTCGAGCATCTACACTCTCAACCCTCTTGTTAGCTATATACTTAAATTCGCCATCCTGAATTTTAAGTATAGGATCTTCCTTTACTAACTCATACTCACTTAGGAACTCAATATCAGAAGTTTCCTCAATAACATCTTTAGGAATAAACTCGTAAATGCTTACATTCTCTGCCGTTACTGCAATTTCCTTCTTAATTAATGTTACCGCTTTGATTTCCTCTAAATATGTTACATTAAATACTTTTACAGTGGCAGATACTTTTATCTCCCTTTGTAGTCTTGTGTTATAAGAAATGTATTTTCTCCTGTCACTTTCATCAGCAAATTCGCTAGAGTAGAATTCATCTACTGCGCTCTCTATGTCTTTAGAACTTATATCCTGCTCAAAGTTTTTTTCCTCAATAAGAATTACATCACGTGGAATCTCTTTTCTTACAGTTTCAACTCTCAAATCAAGCCTTAAAAGGTCGCGAATTATTGAATCTTCACTTGCAGCCCTTGTTCGCAAACTTTCGACCTCTGTCTTGAGTGAATTGAGTTCAGCTTTCTTTTGTGTTATCTTTTGCTGTAAATTCAATTCCTCATAGTTCCTTGATTGTATATCAAGCGCAGCTCTATCGGCATCACCAAGCAAGGAATTTATTTTTTCAACTTCACTGTCAATCCTCCTTTGAGTTTCAAGTGAAAGCTGTGGCTTTGGTTCTTGAATAGGCTCTATTGCAGCCATAGTAGTGCTTTCTAATCCCTGTGTAGTTCCAGAAGTTGATATAGAGACAATATTGGAAAGTTCAGCAATATTTCCTGCTAAATCGACTGCAGCAATTGCATAATAATAAGTTCCACTTTCTACATCAGTATCCACGAAAGAGCTTGAATCTGAAGTGGCTTCTTTGTAAAAGTCTGCATAATCCAAATTTGCTTCCTTTGATCTGTAGATATTAAATTTTGCTATGGATTCGCCATTATAATACCAACTTAATTTGATCTCGCCTTTATCATCGAAACCAATATTTAAGTTTGCTTTAGATGGACTTATTGAATCTACAACAAAAAAGCTGCCCTGCGTTATTACACTTCCAGTAGTTCCCCCGAAATCAACTGCAGAGAAGGAAAAAGTTCCTATTTTCTTGTCATCACTTTCAGAAATTATCATAAAGCCTTTCCAACTTTGCGATGAGCCATCTAAAGGAATATTTATTGCACTTTCTCCTGCAAAACTATAGCTGAGTGAGGGCCTGTATTGAACTGGCTCTGAAGTCTGCACATCCACTTGAATCACTCCTGCCTTAACAAGAGGTGGATCTGGCAGAGAAATGATTCTGGCAGACGGTGGATTTCCTACAGTTACACTGACTTGCGAAGTGGCTGAATTATTCGCATTATCAATAGCTTTGGCCTTTATTGTGTAAGTTCCATCAACTAAATTCCAGTTATACTGCCAATTTTCAGTTCCAGTAACTTCATTCCAAGTTCCATCATTGAAACTTATCTGCACTTTTGAGATTCCTGAAATTGAGTCAGAGGAATTACCACTTATTATATATGAGGGTCCAGAAAGCACTGCCCCATTTTGCGGACTTATTATGTTTAATTGTGGAGAAGTCTTATCAAGCTTTAATATTTGTGAATTTGTTGCCCCGATATTTCCTGAGCTGTCATTAGAAGCGTACCTTAAATAATTAATTCCTTCACTATCTAAGTCGATTATTCCATTGTAAAGTGCCTCTTCCCAAGGATTGCAAGAATTTTCATTATCAATGCAGTAATATGTTAAGGCGCATGCTACATCATCAAAACAGCTCAAGGCTATACTTATGTCCAAATTCTGCCAGTTTTGTGACGTGTATGATGATGAAGTTATGGGAGCTTGCGTATCTGAAATTTCACTTCCTTGCTCTTGAATTTGTTGATCTTGCTGTATTGGTTGAATCTCCTCTTGAATTTCCTGATTATTTTCAGGAATACGCTCTGGAATTGTCTCAGAAACAACATCCTGAATTATTTCCAAGCTTATTTCCTCTCTTGCTTCTTCTGCTATTTCCTGAGGTTCTTGAATTACTTCTAAGCTTACTTCCAAGTTTGTTTCATCAGAAGCACCAGTGTTTGAATCTTCTTTAATAAGTCTTATATCTTGTATATCTATTGAGTTGAAAGCATAAAGTATTATGGTAAGTATCAACAACGACACTAAAACTATCACTAAGTCTTTTTTTTCTTTTGCAAAACTCTTGCCTCTTTTTTCTTTATACCTCATTTTAATCCCTCCAAGATTTTCTTATCTTTCTTAACAGCCTCCTCGACAGCCTTCTGAAAGTATTCACTGAGTGTAACTCGCTTTAAGGCAGAAATAATCTTGGCCTTAGTATGCACTTCTTCGGAAAGTGGAATATTCACTTTCCTTACTCTTTGAGCTCTTTCTTCCGCCATAATATATTTTTCTAATAAAAGTATTTTATTAATCTTTCTATAAATGTATTTAAATACTTTTCTATTTAACAATAAAAATATAAATATATTTTTCTAATAAAAGTATTTTTCATTGTGAAACTAATAGCAAATATGGGAAAAGGTTTCCAAAAATGAAAGGTTTTTATACCTCTAAATTTACACCTTAGTGAGGGGGAAATGGAAAAAATTGATGTTCTCAAAGAGCTGTTTGATGAAAAGATTCTCGAGATTCTGAAGCTATTTCTGCAGAATAAAGAAAAGCAATATTACTTGAGCGAGATTTCTACTGCCACAGCGGTAAGCATAGCTACTACTTATAGAATTATAAATAAGCTCCTAGCCTCTCGCTTTATCGAGGAACTAGGAGCAGGAAAGTTTAAGGTTTACAGGCTTGCAAATAATGAAAAGGCGCGCTTTCTAGAGGAAATTTTAAAGAGGGAGATAAACCCTATTGATATTTTTATTGGCAAGGCATCTAAGCTCTCCTCAAGACTCTTAAGAATTATTCTCAAGGAAGAATCCAGCACTTCGGCCAAGCTTTTAATTATTGGCGATCTTCTTCAGCATCAGGATTTTGAGAAAATCAGCAAGCAAATAAGGAATGAACATAACTTCACAATCTCTTTTCTTATTCTCTCGAGCCAGCAATTTAAGCAGATGAGTGAGTTCTATAATCTAGAGAATGAAACTATTTTGTGGGAAAGGAAATATTAATTTACTATACAAAAATTAGAAAGTGAATAGCACCAGAAATAATTAAGCCTCATTAATAAAGGCAGAGATGCTTACTTGACCTCTGCAACTTCCTGAAACCTCAGCTTCTGCGGCGGTTGGAAGCCTTAATACCCAACAGGTGTAATTTGCTACTGCAAATGCATCATTAGTTCTAGGCCCTAGGCTAAATTGTGTCCAATTCCGTGCATTACTTATATTAGTCATATTCCAATAACTTACTGTCCAGTTGAAATTTGCGCAGTCTCCTCCAATTCTATCAGTTACATTATACCTGAGAAAGTAAAGAGTAATGTTCTTGTCTCCTGGATCTACTCCTGTCGTGGGTGCTGTGCAGTTCAATGCATTAGGTGAGTCTGTTTGTCCATTACCATACCCATAAATACTCAAGTCAAGAATTGTATTGCCTGTATTTGTTATATTAGTTTTATTAACAAGCGCACTTTCTCCTGGGCTAATGGTGCCAAAATTTATAGAACCAGGAATACTTAATGATGTTAGAGGATTTATTGTTTTATTAGCATAAGTTGAGTTAATGTTATTTTGTGAGTCATAGGCAGTCATATTGCAGCTCCAAGTTGCATTATTAGCATAATACCATACTGTAAATTGGCAAATTGCGCCTCTTGTGTTTCCGCTTCCAGCAATTAAAGAGCATGAAGTATTGATATACTTAGTATTATTGTCTAAACTTGATACAGTAACGCCGCCAGTAGAAGCAGAGGAAACAGTGTCATAAAGAGTAGCATTTACAGCCGAAATATCTGTATTTCCATTAATATCATTTAGAGTTGCGTTGCAAGTTATCTGTACAGTTGTATTGGCAGAAAGGTCAAGGGTTGCATCGCCAGTATTTTTGAATATATTCATATCCGCCCTTAAAATGTAGGGGTTAGCATTCCTTACTTCTACTTCTGTTATTGTGGTATCGGCAACTATAAGCGGAAGTAGTGAGGATAGTATTGCTAAAGCAACAACCATTAATATTAGCAATGCAAAAACTGCTAAGTAATCTATCTTTCCTTGATCTTCCATTTTCCTCTTTTGAAATACCTTGAGATACCTCTTTGGCTTGCGCTTTAGAACTACAAATCACCCCCTTTAAAAGCTTTTCTCTTCTGAAAGCATTTTTGCATATTTGAAAAACTTTATAAGCCCCGGTGATAGCGAATTTTATGAAAGGAGGTCTCCGAGTTATTATGGCTTAAAGTGGCAAAAAAAGAGTATCTCAGCCTACTTTTTGTACTTATTTTGATATCTGTGGTATTTGCCCTACTCTTACTGGCATCCAATTCTCTTAAGATTAGTGGCAAGGTAGGCAGTGCAGTTGAAGTTAATTTAGTCCCTGTATTTAATCACTCAAGGCCTATAGCTAACCAGAGCTTTAGTGAAGATGCCAGCATGGAGAATACCTTTAATTTGGATTTTCACTTTCATGATCCTAACGGAGATGCCATGACCTTGAAGGTATCAGGAAATACTTCAACTTACTTTGAGCTTAACTCAAGCACAAATAACATAACAATAAAGGCAAGGCAAGATTTTAATGGCCTCGAAACAGTCTATTTCTTTGTTAATGATACTCGCAATCAAGAGGCATCCTCAAATAACTTTACAATAAATGTACCGCCAGTAATGGACATTCTCTGGAATTTCAATGGGTCTAATTTCTCGGCATTAAATTTTTCAACCCCACAATTCCTATATTTTAATGACATTTTTGGCTTTCTGAACTTTACAGAGCAAATAAATTGTTCTGAGTGGTATCATAATGACTCTAACGTAAATTTCACAGCATTTATTAATTTAAGCTTTAACAGGATTGAGGTAAACTCACTGTCATTCAGCCCACTTAATAAATCTGCTATACTGACAATTTACAATTTAACATTCACAAATCCTCGTGTAGTGAAAGGCGACATTGTATGCCCTGAAACAATCTGCCAGGAAATTAGCTATTCGAATGGCGAGTTTAAATTTAATGTTACATCTTTTAGTGTATTTAGTACAGAAGAAACTCCTTCTGTTAGCGCCCCTTCTGGAGGAGGCGGTGGCAGAACAGGAAGATCAATAGTAGCTTTAACAGAAGAATTTACTGTAAGTGAAGAAACCGTACAGATAAAGTTAAGACAAGGCGAAACTAAAAGAACCCCATTAAAGATAACAAACATAGGCACTGCAGTTATTGATATTAATGTTGACCTTCGAGGTTTAGAAAATTTTCTGGTATTTGAGGGCACAATAATCTCGCCAATTACAAAAATAACCCTACAGCCTCGCGAGGAAGCAAATTTACAGCTAGTGCTTCAGGCAACTGATGAAACAAAACCAGGAAGCTATTTGAAGAAGATTAAGCTGAGAAGCGCAACAAAGGAAAAGGAAATTCTTATAGTTATAGATGTAAGTGCTAAAGAGATACTATTTGATGTTGATCTCGAGATTCCTGCCCAGTACTTAGAAATAGCTCCTGGCTCTAGTGTTGTTGGAGAAGTTACTATCTTTAATATCAAGAAAGTTGGAAAGGTAGATGTAAATGTTGATTTTTTCATTCAAGAGCTTAATGGAAGTTTGTTGACAAAATCAACTAGAGTGGTGGGTGTAGAAATTGTGGGTTCTTTTATTGAAAGATTATCTATTCCTAAAGAACTTGAGGAAGGTGCGTATTTGCTTATTGTCAAGGTTACTTATGATTCTGAAACTGCTGTAGCGTCTGAATTATTCCAAGTCAAAGAGCCTCGCTATTTGCTTCAACAGAAAAAATTGAATTATTTAGTGGTGATTTTATTCTCATTATTAATATTGTCTTTTGTAGTATACTCAATACGGACTAAAATAAAGAGGAAGGAAGAGGCGCTAGTTGAAGAAATTCATGAACTAATCCTTTACGCGCATGAATATGCAAAATATGATAGAAAAGAGGCACTACTTACTTACAAAACAATAAAGAAAAAATTTAATAAATTACCTGATAAACTGAAGCAAGAAGTATGGAGAGAGTTAAGATTATTAATTAAAGAGCTCAGATTAAAATAATTTTTGAATTTAGTTTTATTAATCATTTCCTAATTCTTTCCCAACAATCGCAAAAGAAGCCAGGAGCGCCTCCAGTTGAATAAACTCATCACTTCCCTCAACTAAGCGGAATTCAGCCTCTCCAACGCGTTCAGTAAGCCTTACTTTCACTTTATCAGGAACTGAAAGATTCCACACTTCTTTCTGAATTGCCTTTATCACATCAATTCCTGAAAGTCCTTGATTAAGCATTACTTCCAGAAGCTTCTCTCGCGCCTCAAGGAACTTGCCGTCAATTGCATTCTCAAGAATCTTTCGAATCTCAGCAGGCTTTGCTGCTACCACAATTTCATAAATCAACTTATCATCAATCTTTTTGTTGACAGATGCAGATGCTTGTAGAATATTAACCACTCTCCTGCAATCGCCTTCGCTGATGTCATAAATTGCCTCCATAGCTTTATCCGAGACCTGAAGTTTCTCCTCCTTAGAAATCCTTTTCACTATCTGTTCAATATCCTTTTTTTCAAGAAGCTTGAATCTGAACACAGAACAGCGACTCTGAATTGGATCAATGATTTTGCTGCTGAAATTGCAGCTAAGAATAAAGCGGCATGTGTTAGTGTACATTTCCATTGTTCTGCGAAGGGCTTGCTGTGCCTCTCTTGTTAATGCATCACTCTCATCTAAAAAGAGGATTTTAAATGGAGCATCTGCAATCGCCTTAGTTCTTGCAAAGTCCTTTACCTTACTCCTGACCGTGTCTATTCCTCTCTCGTCAGAGGCATTGAGCTCGAAGTAATTCTCTCGCCATCTTTCGCCGAAGAACTTTCGTGCAACGATAAGGCTGAGTGTAGACTTACCAGTACCTGCAGGTCCTGCAAAAAGCAGATGAGGCATATTTTGATGCTTCACAAATGCCTCTACTCGAGCAACAATTTCCTTCTGGCCTACAAATTCCTCAAATTCCTTAGGCCTGTACTTTTCCGTCCAGATTTGCATTTTGTTTTTTAATTCTGTATTGCGAAATAAAATGTAATAACCTTTGACCGAGAAGGGGTTTTACTCCCCATATTATCTTACTAATCAAAGGACTTTGTTGATTTAAACTCAATTTACTTAAAATATATCTGTATTTGTATCCATGTTCTTTTAAAATTTTTTTGCTTATATCTTTAATTATATTTGGGTGAATAGGTCTTTTTATGTTATCTAGGATCATCTGTGGATTGTGCTTCGCCAAATAAATCAACCTACCTCTCTCTTCAAAATAAATCTTCCTTCTTAAATTTCTTTTTGCAGTAGAACTCTCTTTATGGTACACTATCGATTTAGGAACATAAAGCAGTTTATAGCCCACATTTCTGATCCTAGTCGATATGTCGCTATCGTCATAATACATTACAAAATCTTCATCAAATAGCCCAATATTTTCTAAAATTTCTTTTCCAT
>CAYIBB010000007.1:0-19378 GCA_964361585.1 Candidatus Woesearchaeota archaeon
TGAATCCTCGGACAAGCCAGAATACGCTGTTTAATAAAGCACCATACTTAATGACTTTTCTCTTCCCGAATCTATCAGAAAATTTTCCTATAAAGAGTGCAAAGAATGCAGCGAACACAGCAGTTACAGTAATAACAATTCCTAAATTTAAGTACTTGAATCCTAGTATGGAAAAAATGAATATTGGCCACAATACTCCGGCAGTCATTAGCTCAGTGCCCATAGCTGAGAACACTAGGGCATCTTTCTTATGCTCTTTATTGAATATATTCTTGAAGGAAAAATGGAAAGGCTCATGAAGTTCCTTTGAATTGAATAGAGGCAAGGCCGAGATGAATAACAATACAGAAACTATAGAGAAGAGGGTTATGAAACTAGAATAATGGATCATAGCACCTCCAACAAGAGGTCCTAATATTGTGGCAATATTTGAAATGAATGTTGCAATCCCCACTTCTTCTCCTCGATGTTTACCTACTGAGTACTTTGCAAAGTCAATATGGTGTGATACCCAGTACATTCCCATAGCAATTCCGTCTAAGGCTGCTATGTACTCTGGAATAATTCCTAATTTTGGTGCTACTCTCAGGAGTGTAAAGAAAGATATTGAGATAGGAATACTTGCCAGAATTGTGTGCTTAACC
Organism: Candidatus Woesearchaeota archaeon; assembly: GCA_964361585.1. Taxonomy (GTDB): domain Archaea; phylum Nanobdellota; class Nanobdellia; order Pacearchaeales; family UBA12030; genus CAYIBB01. The sequence continues at coordinate 645 of CAYIBB010000007.1, forward strand.
CCTATTCTTGAGACTAACTTTCCTGCAAATACTGCTGCAAATGCAAAGAAAATTGCAAATACAATATAAAAGAGTGCTATTCTCTGTAAGGAAAGACCAAGTTCCCGATAAAGGTAAAGTGGCACGAAGAGTCCTATCATACTAAGAGCAAAAAATCTTGTAACTATGGAAATGTAGAACTCATCCAATTCTCTATTTAAGGTAAAGCGCAAGAATGCAAAATTATGGACGTGTTGACCTGGCATTATTTTTGATGAAACCTAAAGGTCTCTTTCCTCTTTTCTATTTTTACTTTTTATTTTTGGATGAAACCTTTTAAGACTTTTGAACTTAAAAAGTTTTCAGTGTCAGTAGTAAAAATTAAAAACGCTCATTCTGTGAATAATTCTAGTAAAAGAGGAATGGAAGAAGAAGAAATAATTGCCTCGGGCCTTAAGTTGGCAGTACAGAAAGGAGAACCTCTAGAAAAGGCCATACAGAGTTTCATTAATGCCGGTCATCCTCGAGATAAAGTTATAGCAGCCTCGCAACTAGTAAAGAGAGAAGAGATACCTATAGAGGGACTTCCTTCGCGTAGCGAGTATAAAAGTAAAGGCAAAAAAACCTTGCTCACAGTTAGTATAATCATTATTGTTTTAGTTGCCCTAGGAACAGTTGCTTATATTTTCAGAGACACATTAATAAGTCTATTTTCTGGAGTTCAGGCTACTAGATAATCTCCATAAAAAGGCATCAAATAAGATTTAGGCTCTGTCCATTCTGCATGATATGCACATTCTTTCCAAGTTTATAACCCTCTTCAATTGAAAGTTCTGCCAAGGAAGTTAACTTCTGGATATCTCCATGTGTAGGGATGAGATTTTTCGGCTTGAGCATTAATATCAGATCGCGCAGATCTTCTCTCATGGCATGTCCTGATACATGAAGATCTGTAAATATCCTTACACTCTTCTCTTTAAGTTTCTTCTCCAAGGCTTTGCGGTTAGCAATATTAATTGGCGAAGGAATTGTTTTCGAGGAGAAGATCACATGATCTTTGGCAGTAAGATGGAATGGAAAAGCATCATGAGCTAGCTTCACTAAAATACTTCCTGGTTCTCCCTGATGCCCTGTGCATACTATAATATATTTATCCCTATTAGCCTCAACTTCCTTGAGCTTTTTCTTTACCTGGTTCTTGTATGAGAACATTTGAATATCCTTATGAAAGTTGATTAATTTACTTTTGATTGCTGCTGATACATACTTATGCAAGGATCTCCCGCAAAAAACTATCTTCCTATCCAGCTGCTTCCCAAAATCCACAATGCTCTTAAGCCTTGCAAGATGCGAACTGAATGTTGTAATGACAATACAGCTTCCCTTGTTGTTAGTTGCGAGAAGCACGTCCTCAAGCATATCACGAGCTATCTTCTCGCTAAGGGTTTTATTTTCCTCATCTGCATATAGGCTGTCAACAATAAGTGCAAGAACTCCCTCGTTAGCAATTTTCTGTATCCTTGCATAGTTTGGTTTCTTTCCAACTACAGGATAATTATCGAACTTAAAGTCATTAGCATAGACTACTGCACCATGCTTCGTGTGAAGGACAACTATAGAGGTCTGCAAGGTAGAATGAGTAATATGAATGAACTCCACCTTTGTCTTACCAATCATTACAGAAGAGTTAGGCATAATAGGCTTGCGAGGATTTCTTATCTTAAGGTTGTTATCGCGGGCAAGAGAATTTAGGATCTCGAGGGTAAATGGAGTACCGTAAATAGGAGCCTTGTAATGTTCTGCCATGTAAGGAACTGCTCCAACATGATCTAGATGCGCATGTCCTATAATAATTCCCTTTACCTTATCCCTAAGGTTCTTTAGAGGAACATCATCAGGAAGCGCATCCACTTCTCGAAGCATTGCAGCATTGTAACGCTTCTCCTCAAGTTCCACAACAGCTGGAATGTAAAGTCCGCAGTCAAGAATAAAAATTTCGTCGTCAATCTGCAAAGCAGACATGTTCTTGCCTACTTCATTATAGCCGCCAATGGCATAAAATTTTATTGTCATTCTCTTTAATTAATTATTATTGATATTTTGCCACTTTTAAAGGTTATTGAGACTATTGAGCTTGAACTTGCAAAGAAATTCTCCTAACCTTAGGAATTAAACTCCTTAATCTTCCCTGAGTGTAGAATCCACATCCAACATCAATTCCTTGATACGTTATTATTACATTGCATCTAGCCTCTGGAGTAAGTTCAGAAAGTTCAATTTCCTCTCCTCTCAAAACTTTCTTTAACTGTTGCTCAGAAATTTCCACAATGTTCTTGGAGGCAAATTTTCCGAAGATCTGAATCGCATCTGTTGTAGGCTTAAGTTCCTTATCGGGCCTTACAAATGCAATTCCTGCAGTTTCACTTCTAGTAAAGAATTCATCTCGCGCACATTCCTTACTGCACACGTAGATCTTTTTCCTGGTACTAAAAAAATCATATCCCTTAAACACATTTTCAGGAATTCCAAATTTCTTTTCCATATGACTGAGGAGGGCCTTTCTTTCCTTCTTTGAAATTTTTTTCTTTATCATTTTTTATTTAAGATAGCCCCACCTATTTTTACTAATCTATATTTGTTATTTATTCGTTCGATTTCCAGGATTGCGCAATCTCCCAACTTTTCAAATTCTCCTAACTTCAAAATCTCTCTAACAATACAACTTATTGGACCTCCATGAGTTATAATAGCAATTGTTGAATAAATCTGATTACTTGTAATTTTATTGAATGACTTAACTATTCTATTTTTAAATTTCAAATAATTCTCTGAATCTCTTACCCTGTGATATAGTCCGTTTTTCAATTCTCTTACTTGATCAGGAAATCTCTTTTTTGCCTCAGACCTGGTTAAACCAGTAAGAACACCATAATTATTTCTTTCCCTTAAATCTCTAATAACTTTCGTCTTGATATTTAAGTTATTACTAACAATCTTAGCTGTTTCTGTTGCTCTTAACTTTGGGCTATGATAGATAATCTCGATACTTTTATCCTTAAGTTTATCTGCTAGTTCCTTGGACTGCAGCTTTCCCTTATCAGTTAAATGGTCATCATAGTTCCCACCATACTTATCTTCTACATCACCTGTTGTTTGCCCATGTCTTACTAAGTATACTTTCATTTTCTTCTCCATCATTTTAATTTCCTGATCTTCGCGATGAAAAATCCGCTTGTGTTGTAATCGTGAATGTAAATTCTCGTGGCCTTTTTTATACTTGGGTCATAGGTAGTGTCTCTGAACCTTTCCAAACCAGGATGGGTCTCTAGTCCTTTAACCTTTATCCTCTCAATTTCCACATCATACCTATTCATCAAATGCTGTACAACCCCTTCATTCTCCTCAGGCGCATAAGTGCAAGTGCTGTACACCAAAATTCCATCAGGCTTTAGCAGATGAAAAGCCCTCTCAATCATTCTTCTCTGAATTCCAGCAAAATTTCTGATTATATTTTCATTCCAGGTTATAAAGTACTTGCGCATGCTTCCTTCAAGACTGCATGGCACATCCAAAAGTATTTTGTCAAACTGAGAATTAGGAAATCTAACAGAATCAAAATTTGTGATAATTACATTAAGCACACCAAGTCTGTTAATGTTATTTCTTAATGCCTTGATTCTCTGGATACTATTATCATTTGCAATGATACAGCCCCGATTGTTTAACATTTGTGCAATTTGTGTAGTCTTACTTCCAGGAGCTGAGGTCATGTCCAAAATGCGTTCATTTTCCTGAGGATCAAGAACAAGAGGAGGAATCATGGAAGCTGCGTCCTGTAAGTATATGTATCCCAAAAAGTATTCGAGAGTATTGGTAACATAAGCTGCCTGCTTTCCATCCACAAAAAAGCCATTTTCATACCACGGCACTTCTCGCAGTTTGAGTTTTGTACCTTTCAGGAATTCTTCGCGGCTTGTCTTTAACGTATTAACACGCGCGCTTACACTCTGCTGTCTTTTACTGAACTCGAGAAATTTATCAAATTCAGGAATTATCTTTCTGTAGCGTTGTTTAAATTTCTGAGGGAGCATGAAAATGCAAGTAGAGGTATATTTTAAAGGTTAAGTTAGCCTTGTGTATAAGGCAAACCCTCGCGCAAAGCTCTTTCAGCTTTTTCAAATTCTCTTCCTAAGTAGAAAGCATGTGTCCTAAGAGAGACTAATTCTTCCATTTCAATTATTTTTTCAGCTTCATCAGCATTCTTTGCCACATACTCTTTTAGAGGTTCCCCAGTAATTGGATGGAGATGTGTAAATTTTATTAATTCGTCTCCTAAATATATGTGTAGATTTCCCCTAGGATCTTGCCTATAAGGACTTCTAAACAAGTTCTCGTAATGAGCATCTAAAATTTCATTAGTTCTATCCCAAGCACTCTGGTAAATATGTGCACTCTTTGAAACAGTGCTTATATTTCCTCTATTAACTCCAACTGCAGAAGCTACTTTATCCAGGACTGCGAGTAAGCCGAAAGCATTATTCACCCATGCATTGAACATATCATTACTTCTTATATAAGTTGTAAGCGAAAGTCTGTCATCTTGTATTAAAAATTGAAAACTATCCAAGCATGGAGGGTCGCTCTTTGTTTCACCAATTAGGTCAGATTTAGGATCCCATGTTAAAGCGAAAGCTCGTCTGCTGAATTTAGCTCTTTTAAGTTCATCTATACACGCCTCTATTTGATCGAAACCAAAGTAAGCAACAAGTCTGTTCCCATAAGTATAGACACTATCTCCCTTTTCTGGATTCAAAAATTCCCTCATATAACCTGATATATCCTCTTTAGAATGAGGTAAGAAATCTCTGTAATCTATATTACTAGGATTTTCATTATATATAACAACGTTAAGCGCATCTATTTCCCTCTGATCCTCACCATACTGACTTTGCTTTTCATTTCCAAATTTCCTAATGACGTATAAAATCCGCGGCCAAGCCATCCAAACTTTTGGCTCTCTTATTACAAAATGCGTTCCTTCAGAAGGATAAGTCTCTTGCCTTTCGGCTCTAGGTTCTTCAACTTCTATTGGGTATCCCCATGGATCTTTGCGGGGAAGATTAGAAACAACTTCAGAGACTCTACTTGCGTTCTGATTTCTTATATCAATAACTTCAATATTCTGTCTAACTAATTCGTAAAGCTCCAAAGAGATAGTCTTACTTAATTTTATTCCGTCAATTCCTTTTATTCCATAACTTCCATCGGCTCTTTCCTCAACACCTTCATTTTTGAAGGCTAAAACCGCATCTAAACTTCTAGCAATTTTTATCTGACTGCCGGCTAAAACCCAATAATGCAGATTTGTGTTTCCTAAAGTATTTCCAACCATTCCTGAAAGGCCTAAAGAAGGATTGTACAACTGACCCATAATTGCATAACTATCTCTAGGAATTTCTAAAAAATCTTTAAGAGGCTTCCAACCAGTTGTTATTCCAACTTGACTCTCAAGATTTCCGAGAACTAGTGAGGGTGGATTTCCTCCAAGTCTTGAACGAAATATTTTAGGCCATCCTGGTAAGATATAATTTTCTAAATTACTAGGACTTTTTTGGTCAGCTTGTTGCATTCTATATCCTCCTCCAGAAGACAAAACTCAGAACATAAAATAAACAAGAAACCTCTTTTTGACGAGCGCTCGCTTCACATTTTGAGCGCCAGTTATTTATAAAGAAACTTATCCTGTAATATATATTTTGGAAAGTATTTTATCTTTAGTTAAGGTTTATAATTTTTCAGGAGATCAAAAAATCCATAAAGGATTTCTCTCTTCTTTTCAGAGTCTCTATGTATTGCAATTTGAGGACCTATTATTATAGCTTCTACAATATTAGTACCTGATATGATGTTTAGAGTTAATTTATCTCCCTCCTCAACCCTTAAACCTTGAGAATCAACAAATTTTTGAAATTTCATATACAGTTCTTCACTCCAGTGTATTCCACTAACATAAGTGTAAGATTGAAAATCACTTTTATAGCTTAGTACAGGATCATACTCAATATTCCCAACCCTAACTGGGTTTTTCCTTGCCATGTCACTAATTACAGCATTTGCCACAACGCTCGGGAGTCCATTTACTCTAGATTCAATTTCTCTTTCAAAATCCTCTACTCTTGAGAGTAGATCCTTATTTTCTTTTCTCATTTGAACTAATTGATCCTAACGGACCCTAACCAATAAACTCTTAATCCCAAATTCAGATGTTCTTTTTTTAATTAAAAATCTTAATAAATCTTCCGGGTTGGAGAACTTTCTCTTTATTCTGGCATAAAGTCTTCCTCTTGAAATTTTTACTTTTTTCCATTTGCTTCTGAACTCATGTGCATGCTTCTGCATTCTTACTGGTGGCCCTTCATGAAGTTCATATTCTGGCAATTTAGAGGTTGTAATGAAGTAAAATTCAGCTTTCTGCATCGAAGGAATAAATTGCCATTCGCTCCTCGAAGTCTTGAAGCCATTGATTTCTAAATTTTTTCCTAAACTTTCATAGAGCTTACGTAGCTTTGCTCCTACAACATCTTCCTTTCCTTTCTCGAGCGTAAGAGTTACTGTTATTAGTTTCTTCCCACTTCCTGCCTCTTTATTTAGCTTTTCTACATTAATTTCATACTTCTCAAAGTATTCTTCTCTTGGACGAGAAAGGAATTTTCTTGAAGCGCTAATAAAGGCCTGAAATTTTTCACTGTTCAGAGCTGCAGTTGCATTTCTGCTGGCATCTACAGGATCTATAAGTATTAGAGGTGAGACTAACTTCGACTCGCTAAGCTTTTCCTTTATTACCTCCTTCTTTCTATAGTGTCTTGCAGGATCAATTATCTGACCTTCTTTCCATTTGGTTGCTGCTCTTACTAAATTGGAAAAGCTTCCATAATGAATTGTAAGTATCTCAAGGGCGTAGCCTGAAAAGCCTCTAATGTACGATTCCGCACCATAGCAATTACATCCATAAGCAAAGGCCTTTGCAAGTCTAATTTCATCAGCAAGCTTCTTGCTCTTGGAAATCTTGGATTTCACATACTTTACATGTAAAGAAGAAATATCTGTAATGTTAAGTGCCTGACCCACTTTAGAGATCTTTAGAATAGGAACTAATTCAAATTTTATTCCTTTAAAGTACGCATTAAAGTAATCCCTGGAACCATGAAGCCTTGAATGTTTAATTCTAGCGGACTTCAGAACTCTTGCAAGAATACTGGAGATTTCCCCATGCTTTTTCTCGTATTGTGTGTAATTAAATGCCACAAAGATATCGACTTCCGCACTTTCCTTTCTTATTGCGGTACCTTTCGCATAACTTCCTCCAAGAATTGCTTTTGCACCTATCTTTTTAAGTTTGGGTTTTAATTTGTCCACAAATTCATTAATTATTGCTTTCGTTACTACATAGTCCTTAGGCCTTATTTCCTCTTTTATAGATTCTAATATTTTCATAAGAAATACATGCCAAGTTCATTTTTAAGTGTTCTTAACATTATTAAGTTTAGCTAAAGCGAAATATTTATAAATCTGATTATACCAATATAATCATGACAGAAACAGAAGCAGTAGTAAGAGAATGGGGTCGATCACTAGGAATTGTTATTCCTAAGGAGGCTGCTGAGAAAGAAAATCTCAAACCAGGAGAGAAGGTTACTGTTATTATACTAAAAAAAAGTAATGTCTTGAAGGAAACTTTTGGAGCACTTAAGGGCAAATTTAAGAAGCCCACCTCTCAAATAATGAAGGAGATCGATGAAGAATTGTGGGGGGAATAATGGATGAAGCTTACTTTTTTGATACTTATGCTATAATCGAAATAATAAATGGCAATAGTAATTATGAAAAATTCTCAAAAGTTAAAGTAGCAACTACTATCTTCAATATTGTAGAACTTAATTACTTGCTTCTTAGGGATTTCTCACAATCCACTGCAGATACGTATACAAGTAAATACTGGATTTTTATAGTAGACATAAACTTACATGATATTAAAGAAGCAATGAAAATCAAGATTAAAAATAAAAAATTATCCGGGGCAGATGTAATAGGTTATACGGTTGCTAAAAGAATAGGAATAAAATTCCTTACAGGAGATGAAGACTTTCGTGGAATTCCAAATGTTGAGTTTGTAAAATAAAATATTAAATATCCAAAACAACGCGGGCCTTCCACCCTTCTCTTGTTTTCTTGACTTCAAAGAGATGATAGGTTACTGCTTTCACATCAACAAGCTGTTCATGCCTCTTCGGATCAAGCTTCTCACCATGAGCTTCACAACTAAAATACTTTCCTTTTTCAATCTTCATATCTTTAAATTGGCTAAATATAAGCAAATCCTTGTCCTTAAGGAATACGAGTTCTTCAAGGAATTTAAACAAAAGTTCTTCAATTTTATCAGCTTTAACCTTGATTATTTTCTTTGTTTTGTCTTTAATACTCTTTAGATCTTTAATTTGAGTAGCTGCAACTGCAAGGCCTGCTGAAGCAAACATTTCCTCAAGGCTCTCTCCAGTTGCCTCAAAGGCAACATCTGCTATCGAGACGTTCTCGAGAAATTTGTAGGGCATTTTATCTTAAATTTCACATTCCTTTAACTTATTCAAAATTTCCTCTTTTTTTAAATTCTTTCCAATAAATACCAGTAATGTCTTTTCATGCTTTAATTTTTCAAATTCATACCTGCCAAGAACATAGTTAAAAATAAAACTGCCATTTTCAAAATTTATGAATCCTTTAGCTCTATAAACACTTTCTAGATTTGTTAAGAAATTTTCAAACTTGACCTTGTGGATTTTTTTACTTGTCTCAAATACAACAGACTGGATCTCCGCTAATTCGTAATGCTCATGCACTTGACTTTTTGATGTCATATGTTCAATTCCAAGTCCGAAAAGAATTCCAGTATGAAAATTTGCCCGTTCCGATTTGACAATAAGTGCGTTGCGATTTATTTCCTTTATTTTAGACTCAACATGCTCAAACTGTTTCTTGCTTATTAGATCTACCTTATTCAGTATCAATATATCTGCCATTTCTACCTGAATTTTTCCTGTATGTCCGAGGGAGGGGAATTTTGTTACAGCATCGCAATCAACTAAGGTGATTATACCATCTAATCTTACTTCTGGAATATTTTCCTCTACCTCTATGATTATTGCATCTGGCTCTGCCACGCCGGTTGTCTCAACTAGAATCATTTCAGGCTTAATCTTATCTAAGATCTCCCTAACCGCAGCCTCGAACTCGCCTGTAAGAGAGCAACATACACAGCCTCCTAGAAGTTCGGCCATTTCAATATTTTTACCCTTCACAATCTTGCTGTCAATGGCCACTTCACCAAATTCATTCATAAGTATAGCTATTCTCTTTCCAGCAAAGTCATGAATTATTTTTTTAAGAAGTGTAGTTTTTCCTGCTCCCAAGTAGCCTGTTATTATGCTTATAGGAGTTTTTGCTTTCTCCATTTGCGCTTGTTTCTGTACCTGGATTTGTGATTGTTTCATACATTAAGGAAAATATTTTAATATTTAAAGGTAAGGATTAAAAGATTTATTTTAATCCTCTTAGAAACTTTCTCTACTACCAAATCTATAATCAGAAAAAGCCTGTTTTATCTGGGAAATTGCTTCTTGATAGATACTAGAAAGTTCCTCATAAGTTATTCTTTCAAGTCCTGAACCATCAGGAAAGTCGGCAATATAGTTATATTCAGGACTTGGTAGCTCTATAACTTCAATATATCTTTCACCGAGGTTGGAATTTCACACAACCAAGGAGATATATTGCCATATTCTTCTTCCGCAATTTCTTTTCCATTTTTTGTTAAAGGAAGATGTGCATATCCATATGTATTGTCCATTAAAGAATCTACTCCTAACTCCAATATAAAATCAATATTTTTATTTTTCTTATTTAGATCGTGCATTCTATTAAGTGCTGTCAAGGCAATTTCTAGTTTAGACAAAGTTTCATTTTCAGATTTAGATATAACTTCTTTACTCATAACTTTGTGAATATAGTAAAGAATTTAAATTTTTCTAACGTGAAATTAAGATGGAAAGAACACTTGAAAAGGAAGTTATGGACACTTGGGCGAATGCTTTAGCTTATGCAAGTGCAGATTTCTCAGTTCCACACCAAGAATTTGCGGATCAGCTTGCTGCTGACTATGGGCCTTACCTTAAAGATATTTTAGATTTAGGTTGTGGGGCTGCTGACATTCCCATTAGACTTGCAAAAGCTGTGCCTTCTTGCAGAATAATTGGTGTTGATGCATCCGTTACAATGATAAAGTTAGGAAGAAAGGCTATAAAAGAAGCAGAATTAGAAAATAAAATTAATCTTATCAGAGGATATATCCCCGGCCTTCCATTTAAAGAGCATGGTTATGATGCAGTAATATCAAACAGCTTGCTTCATCACTTACCAAATCCAAAGGTATTTTGGGAAGAAGTTAAGAGACTTGCAAGGGATGAATCTGCAATTTATGTTAAGGATCTTCTCAGACCCAAATCAAAGTATGATGCTAAGGCACTTGTAGAAAAGTACGCTGCTGATACTCAAGAGGTTCATCAAACTGATTTTTACAATTCCCTTCTTGCATCCTTTACAGTTGATGAAGTAAGGAAACAAGTAAAACAAGCATGCTTAGACTTGAAAGTAGAGCAAGTGAGTGATAGGCATTGGCTTGCTAAGGGTGTGCTGAGGTAAATAAGTAACTACCCCTTTACATTTCCGATAGGCAAGAAACGCACAACCTTCCTTGAAATGCCAGCCTTGTGAGTCGCATCAATAACTTCATCTATGTCCTTATACGCAGAGCCAGCTTCTTCAGCAAGGCCTGGCATGCTTGTGCTTCTTACGTAAATTCCTCTAGCTTCCATGTCATGAAGGAGTTTTTCACCTCGGAAAAGTTTCTTTGCTCTTGTTCGTGACATTGTTCTTCCTGAGCCATGGGCAGTACTCGAGAAAGTTTCTTCCTCTGCCTTCTTAGTTCCGAGCAACAAATAGGAGCCAGTTTCCATACTTCCTCCAATTATTACAGGCTGTCCCAAATTTCTGTATATTTTTGGAATCTCCTCTCTGCCAGGACCGAAAGCTCTGGTTGCGCCCTTCCTGTGCACAAGAACTTCTTTTTCTTTTCCATCTATGTTGTACTTTTCAAGCTTCGCTGTATTATGAGCAACATCATAAACCTGATGCATTTCTAATTTTTCAGAACTTTTCCTAAATACTTGAGAGAATACCTCTCTAATTCTGTGAAGTATAACTTGCCTATTAGCAAAACTCATATTAATACCACATTTCATTGCAGTAAAGTAATCTTGACCTTCCTTACTCTGAAAAGGCGCGCATGCGAGTTCCTGGTCAAGAAGTTTAATGTTATATTTATTCAGATTTTTTAAGAAAAGAGTGATGTAATCGGTGGCAACTTGATGCCCAAATCCTCTTGATCCGCAGTGAAACATTATAACAACTTGTTCTGGAAATATTCCAAGTTTTTCAGCTGCTACCGGATCAGAAATATTTTCTTTTTTTACAACTTGAATCTCGAGATAATGATTTCCACTTCCGAGAGTTCCTATCTGTTCCAATCCTCTCTGCACTGCACGATCAGAAACTTTTTCTGAGTTAGCTCCTTTCATTTTTCCATCCTCCTCAGTCCTTTCAAAATCTTCTGACCAGCCGTAACCCTTCTTAATACACCACTCAGCTCCTTGCTCAACAACTTGTCTGAACTCCGAAGCAGACAACTTTACAAAGCCCTTACTACCCACTCCAGCAGGAACTCTCTTGAAAAGTTCATTTACTAATTCCTTGAGGCGAGGCTTTACTTCATCATACTTAAGATTCGTGAGCACAAGTCGCATTCCGCAATTTATGTCGTAGCCAACTCCACCTGGCGAAATTATACCTTCCTCCTTATCAAAGGCAGCAACTCCTCCAATTGGAAATCCGTAGCCTGAGTGACCATCTGGCATACAATATGCATTCTTTAGAATTCCAGGTAAGGTTGCAACATTTGAAATTTGCTCATAAACTTGCTCATCCATTTCAGAGACAAGTTTTTCAGTAGCTATAATTTTTGCTGGAACTCTCATTCCTCTCTTGTAACTTTGAGGAATTTCCCATTCATACGCATTGATTTTCTTTACGAAATTTGGTATTGACATCTTAAGAATAACTAGATAATAAAAACGAGTTATTTAAAATTATTCCTTGAGTTCAAGATCTAGAATCAAAAAGTAGTCCACGCATATATTGCAATTCGCTTAGGTTGCAGACTTTGCGCTTCTAGCGTAGTTGAAATTATTGTTTCTTTTACATAAATATCCTGAGTTGGCAAATTCTGAGCTATGCATACTTCATTAATTTCACATATCGATGCTGCGCCTTGTAGATTTTTTTCCTGCAATTTGGCTTTTACGTAGCTATCAATAGTTGTAGTGTCTTCATTTAATACTGCTTCTCTTAAAGAAGGCGTTTCTGAAATCTCCTCAAGAATGCTTAGCTCGAACTTGTAAATTTCCTCTTGCTGGGATTCGCTTTTTCTTATAAAAGTTGGCACGGTTATGAAGTAAATAAACAACAAAATTATGATTATAGCTATAGCTGCCTCAAGAATCCTTACAAAACCTTTTTTATCAATTCTCCATATCTTTGTTTGATCCATTTCTAAAATTTCTACCATACTTTTAATGTGACCTTAACTCTAACAAATTCTCCATCCTGGAAGATTTTCATATCTAGCTCGCGGGAGAATACCTCTGCCTCCGGAGGAATTTCATGCTCCATATTTAATTCTGCCTTTGAGAAAGTAATGGAGAAATCATTTTCAAGAGGGAAGTTCCATTCTCTCTTAAGGCCTTCATAATCTGAATTATAGGAACTTTTTAACTGAGTAAGCTTATTATAAGACAAAACTTCCTCAATTCTAGGAACGCTAAATGAGTACTTATCTGCAGGCAAAATTGTTGGACATGTTGATGGTTGAGCTTTATTAAGATCTTCTTCAATAGTATAATAAATATAATAGAATTTTTCAGAACTTTTAGGAAGTATTAAATTTACGGAATCTACGTTAAAGGTCACATCTTCAAGCTCGGAGTTTTTTACCATCACTCTTTCAGCATTTAATATGCCATTCTTCTCCTCGATCTCCAAATCTCCAAATTTTAAGGGATGTTGGACCACAAAACAGTTCTCGCTAACTTCTGATACATCCACAGTAAAAGGGACTATGCCAAAAACTATTTCACCATTACTTATTAGAGCATTTTCTGCTATGTCCAAAGTAGTAGTGCTAACAGAGGGCTCTCTTATAGGCTTAATGAAGAAAAAAATTGCTGTGAGAAAAGCTATAAAAATTGCAAAACTAATAATCATTTCTATTGAACTAGTTCCTCTTTTTTTCATCTTCATACTTTATATTCCTCTCTAGCTTTTATGTGATATAAAAAGATTATGCAGGCCTGAAGCTCTGCACTCCTGTAAAGATGAGGTAAGCTAATGCCACTAGGATAAGGGAATGTTTAAAGCCGGGCCTGAAGCTTCCTTCAGAGAGCTTGCCGATTACGAGGCCTGTAAAGAATGCCTCCACAAGAATGAGGACAAAGAGTACTGTAGACAAAAGTTTTGCATCTGCCTGGCCTTTGAGTAAGCCAGACTCTCCAGTAAGCTCTGTAACTTCTGTAATTTTCGGCAGAAGCCAGAGTTGAAGTACAAGCATGATCACAATAAACATTAAGAAGATTATGTAGCCCTGCACTACTTGATTGTACATACTACTTCTTCTTTCTTTTTTTATATCCTCAACTTCTGCCACACTACGGGCAACTCCCTCTAATGTCGACACTATCTCACCACCGCTTTCTTCAGCCTCAATGATAATATTAACGCTTCTTTTTATAACTTTATTCCTAGTATCTGCGGCAAAGATCATCAAGGCCTTCTTTACTGGAATCCCTAAAGATATTTGGGAGGCAAGCTTTCTTATATGTGGAGTTAGGCTCCCGTAATCTTTATCTGCGACATTCTGTATACTTTTCGGAATTGGGATTCCAGACGCAACCCCTTCTGCAAGGTTTCTTGAAAACTCGAGAAACATCTCCTCTTTCTCTCGCTCGCGACCGAATTCAATCATTATACTTACTATTATAGGGAGTACTGCGACTAGGGCTGCAAGTCCAAGAACGAATAAAAATGACCTAGAGTTTCTGAGAAAGAGTAAATCAATAGATAGTATAACAAGGCCTATTGCAATTCCAAACCAATTTCGTGCTGTGAATTCCATTTTTTCCTCTTATTTTATTTTTTTATTTTTTCTATTTTCTTTATGTTTCTTTAATTTCTTTTTTGTTTCTTTTTGGTGAAGCTTTCTTCTTATTTCTTGATGAAGCTTCTTTTTCTTTGATGAAACTTTCTTTCAAGAAAGTTTCTTCTAGTCAGCTGGCTGAGCAACATTCAGGAATATCAAAAAGATTATGTTAATTACTATGATGACGGACATACCAAGAAATGCGAGAGAGGATATAGAAATGCCGAAGAATTGCCCGCCTAAAGGCGCAGTGATTGCAAGTATTACTCCAAATATTAGAGGAGCTGCTACCAATAACCCCGTGTAAATATCAGCATAAAGACTAGCAACAGAGGACTGCTTCCTTCTCTGTAACTTGTAATCAGTAAGTGAATCTTCTGCCTTTTTCTCGAGATACTCTTTAAGATCTCCGCCCGTAGCTATAGATGTGGCCATTCCATTAAATAAATCTTTGACTTTTGGAGAGGGAGTTATTTTTGCGACATCCTTAAGTGCTGTAATCAAATCAAATCCATAGAGGTTGACTCGATTCACTACCTTTTGCGCCTCAATATTAAATTCTTTATACTCTGTTGAGTCGCCAATGATATTAAAAATCCGAGAGGGCTCAACACCACTTCCTGCGATTGCCGACATATGAGAGATTGCGAAGGGCAACTCATTCTCAATTCTAGTTCTTCGTCCAGAAAGTTGAATTGATGGCAAAAAGTAAAGAAACACAAAAATAGCTAAGGGGAGTGCAATAGCGTAGATTGATAAATTTCTCAGGATGTTTAAGGGTTCTATAGGCTTTACAGATACTAAAATAGGAGGAAATCCGAGCTGCAAATCAAAAGAGAATACTGAAATTAAAGGCACTATTATAATCCCTAAAATTATTGCAAGAAAAGTTGTAAAAAACATTAATGAGAGATAGGAATTAAGTAGTATATTGAAACTTGATTGCTTTAATCTGAGGTGTAGTTCTTTAAAGTGTCCTTTTGTAACAAGATTATTACTTAAATTTCTAAAGATTCGATTTGCAGCCGCTAAAAAGAGATTGGGCTTTCTTACATCTCTAAATGTAACTTTCCTCTCTTTTTTAAAAACTCTTTTTCGGATTTCCTTAAGCTCCTTCTTCTCAAAAGCCTCAGATCTCTTTCTTTGCCTTTCTTCATCTCCCTCATCAAACTCGTAAAATCTCTGAATTCTTCTTTCTGGTTTCTTCTCGAGTTCCCTCGCCCTTGTTTTATGTAGCACATTTACTTGCCCTGGCTTTTTACTTTCTGCTCGGACTTTATCAACTAGAGATTTAGGAAATTTTCCTAGTTTCTTCTCGAGTTCACTTTTAGCATTCAAAAAGAACTCTTTTTCTTTTCCCTTCGATACTCGCTCATGTTCCTCTAGAATAGAAAGTTCTTTAAGAATTAACTCTATCTCATTAGTTTGTTGTGCCATTTCTCACTGAGAGAATTATTTAACTTTAAATTCAAGCTATTTAATCCCAAATCTTTCTAAAATTGCGTTAGGATTCTTGTAATACTGATTAATTAATTGTTGAACTGTAATAAACTCAATGATATTCCTGCGGTACATCTCATACAAGAGCCTTGCTCTAAGCTGTAGCTCTCTAACAAGCTCTTGCTCACTAATTCCATACTTTCTTGCAATCTTCTTGAACACTTGACTTTCAGTCTTAAAGTAGAAATTATCGTCAGCAGGATTCCAGATGAGGGGTGTATTAGTTACTGCTATGCCATTGGGATTTACATTTACTATTTCGACAATTTCGCGCAACTTTCTTATTTCTCTTCTAGCTACTATAGTTTGAGTCATTACTGCCACCACATCAAGGGTATTCACAAGTGTTGGGCTGAGATTTATTGGCTGGGTCTCAAGTCTTTTTATTATAGTGTCTACTGAATCAGCGTGCATTGAACTTATAGATGCATGCCCTGAAGCCATGCCTTGAAAAAGCACATAGGCCTCATTTCCTCGAACTTCACCCACGATTACGTAGTCAGGATTCTGCCTAAAGCTTCCCTTGAGCAAGTCAAACAGGCTTACCTCTCCAATCTTGCCCAAACCTGTTCCTGTCCTTGACACAGAAGGAAGCCAATTTTCTCTTGGCAAGTTAATCTCTCTAGTATCCTCTATGCTCACAACTCGGTCTTCAGGGGGAATGAAAAAAGAAATTGCATTCAACAATGTAGTTTTTCCTGTCCCTGTTCCTCCTGTGATTAAGATATTGCTCTTGTACTGAACAAGAATCCAGAAATATGCCAGCATTTCTGGACTTATGGTCCCGAACTTTATTAGTTGGATTGGTGTGAAAGGAGTTTTTGTGAATTTTCTAATGCTGAATGTTGGACCCTTGCTTGTAATATCAGTAGTATAGGTTGCATTAACTCTGCTACCATCAGGGAGCGTGCCATCAAGAATTGGAGATGCATAGGACACATATCTATTACAACGCTGAGCAAGCTTCTCAACAAAGGAGCCAAGGTTCTCGATATTTCTGTAAATAAGATTAGTGCGCATATTTCTGTAATGCCTATGTATCACGAAGAGAGGAGTATTAACTCCATTACATCCTATATCCTCTATATAGTAATCGCGCATTATGGGTTCTATCTCATTCAGTCCCAGAAAATCCCTGTAAAGGTAGTAGAAAATTTTGTCGTAACTTTCTTCACTCACATCAAGATTGAGTTCCTTAATAAGAAGTTTTGTGGTTTTTTCCAAATAAGTGAGTATTGCATCTTTGCTCTTTTCTCTAAGGAAGGAAACATCAATGATTTCCTCTATGCCCTTCTCGAGGATTATGAGCAGATCCTTTTCACGCTCGCTCAAGATAGGCTCCTCTACCTCATAAATAAGCTCGCCTCTTTTGACATCAAAATGAATGTGCACATAGGTATAAGGTGGAATTAATGCGTATCTCACATCTACTTCTTCCTTGCGCTGAAAAGGTGGAAGTTTCACAAATAGTGGAGCTATTTCAGAAATCTGTCTTGTTGAACTTGTGGGAACTTCGTAATTCACATTGCCAGCTTTAGCTACTTCTCTAGCACCTTTAGGAGTTGGAACTTGCAAATCCATTTTACCTCTTTTTAAATTTCAGATTAAAGAGATATTTAAATTTAACTTTCCTGTGGAGTATGAAAAGGAAAAAAATATAAAACACGTAAGTATATCTCAGTATGGAAAAGAGGTTGCAGCTTTTAATTTTGCTGGTTGTGGCAATTGTTTTGATTAGCGGGTGTTCACAAATATTTGAAAAGCAAGAAACTGCAACTCAACTAGGTCCTGGTGGATGTAGAGGTGAAGAGTGTTCAGAGTATTGTAAAGAGCATCATGAAGAATGTGAACAATGGTGTGAGGAAAATCCTGATACTTGTCCTGATGAATATTTAAAACAACGTGAAGGGTTTCCAGGTGGATTTCCGAGGAGTTTCCCTGTTGGAATGGAAGAGTTTTTTGCAACTGAAGGTCCGGGAGGATGCAAAGGACCGGCATGTCAACAATATTGCCAACAGAATGCTGTTGATTGTCAGAACTGGTGTGAGGAAAATCCTGACAATCTTATCTGCAAATTAATTTCTGGGGAAGTGATGATACCAATGGAAGGATTTCCTGGATGGGCAGTTGAAAAACCAATAGAGCCGCCGAAAACAACAATAGAGTATGCTAAGAGTGTCAACTTCATTGCAAATGCGTTTACAAAAGAGGATATTTTGAGAGCAAAACAACTTGGAGCTAACATGATTACCATATGGCCAGCACGATTCATTAAAAATGATGAGATCGAATTCTCTTCACCAGAACAACTTGGAACACAACTTGGTCCTTTAATTAATACTGCACATGAAAATGGTTTGCAAGTAGAATTAAGGGAAAGTTTTGGTGGTGAACAGATTGGAGATTACACGATTTTTAAAACAAATGCAATAAAGCATGCTGTTGATTTTGCGAAATTCGGCGAAAAATATAAAGTGTATAGGATTGTTCCTTTTGGTGAGGTGGATAACACTCTTTTTAATTATTGTGACAAAATAACGGAGTTTTCTCAAGAGCTCCTGATTGAAATGAGAAAGTATTATTCTGGACAGATTGGAACTGGAATCGTTGGTTCATGGAGAGACTGTGACTATTCTTTTAAAGGATATGATTATTTAACAGTCAGTGCATATCCTCAAGCGCAAATAGGGATAGATAAATGGCTTATCCCTAATCCAGATGCAGTGCGTATTATTGACAACAATAACCTTGCATTAATGATTGAATGGTCAAGAGAAGTTGCTGATAGGAGTGGTATTTCAATTCTTACAATAGGAGAAACAGGGGTAATTAATCCAGATGATCAAAAAAGGTCAGATGCGCCATCATTTTCTGTAGGGAGTAAAGAAAAAGAAGC
>CAYIBB010000008.1:0-19318 GCA_964361585.1 Candidatus Woesearchaeota archaeon
GAGATAGTTGCAATTGCAATATTACTACTTGCTGCAATTGTTGAGATTATAAGAAGACTAAGTAGGTAGATTAAAAATGAATCTAAAACAGATTAATTGGAATCTACTTCTTAAATTGTTTTTTTCATTATCTATTTTAACTATCTTTCTTATGTTAGTTATTAATTTATCAATTAAAAATGAATCTATTAGCGTAATAAATTCTACCTTAATAAATTCACACATAATTATTGGAAGCAGTAATATTCAAATAAGTACAAAAGAAATTTTTTATAACCCGATTTACCGAAAAACACTTAATATAACAAACATTTATGTTAGTGAGTCGGGTACATACTTCGGATACCCATTCTTAAAAGGGAACGTTTCTTATAACTTATATAATGTATTAATAGAATTACCGAGCAAACAAGAGATTTTCTTAAGTGAGTACCAATTCAATAAATCAGTGTATATTGGTGTATGCAACGAAGATATTTCTGATTGTTATATATTTACCAAATATAGACCAGAAAATTATAAAAATATAGATCCTTGTTCAAAAATATTCATATCTGATTTTATTAGTCCCCAGAATGTTGAACTTTGGCCCAAGTTCTTTAAAGAACCTCCTGCATGTTTTGAGGAAGTTTAGACTTTACTAATTTAAAAATTTCAATAGAATTTACCTCAATCTATACACTATACTTACGCGAGCAGCAACTTGCTGCTCCCCTGGCTGAATGCTTGTTGAGGCTTCTCTGACTGCAGCCACATCTTTAATCCCGCCTGAGGCATAGATTGGCCATGGATAGTAATCAAAGGAAGAGTCAGAAATTGAAACGATGCTCCCAAGGCTTTTTCCAAGTCCTTGTGCGATAGATTCTGCCTTTATTCTTGCATCCTCTGTTGCCTGCTTTAGAGCTTCAGCTTTGTACTGATTCTGTGTTTCCTGTTTTAATTCAAAATTTATGAAGTTGACAAGGGCATCAGCATCAACAACTGCATCAATGACGTCGCCGGCCTTTTCTATATCTTCAGCGGAAATTTGAACTTTCATTGAGTGAGTTGCTTTATAGCCTATCAATTTTTGAGTTCCATCTTCCCAGCTATAATCAGGATAAACTGCGAAATTTTGAGTCTGAATTTCCTTTCTTTCAAATCCAAGCTTTATGAGTTCTGTCAAAATATTATCAACAATTTCCGCATTCTTATCTTCCGCCTCTCGAGCACTAGCTCCATTGGTATCAACATTAAAGTATACTGTTACAAGATCAGGCATTACCTTTATTACTGCATCCCCATTTACACTAATAGTAGTAGAAGGTTTTGCTTGGAAATACGCAAATACTCCTATAAGTACAATAAGTATTGCAGTTACTGCAATAATCAAAGTTACTTTAACAGATTTTTCCATTTTTATAGTAAGTGACTTGGTTTTACAAATTTATAAATATATTGATAAATAAAACAAAAAAAATAAAATAAATTATTATCTAGCGTTTCGCATTTTCCCATAAGCCTATAATATTCCCTTCGGTATCCTTAAAGTAAGCCACAAATCCCATATCTCCTACATCAACTTTTCCTCTAACTACTTTTCCGTCATTCTTTTCAAGGTTCTTTAGCGTGGCATCTATACTTACAACATTTATTGTTATCATAGTGTTCTTAAGTTGTTCATTGCGCTGGAACATTCCTCCATTTATAGCTCCTGGCTCTTTCGGCATCATCTTCTTATCAGTTTCTACTGTTGATACCATAGTATACTTCATATCAGGAACTGGATTCATCTTCCACCCAAAAACTTTGCCATAGAATTTTTGCGCTCTTTCTACATTATCTGCTGGAATCTCAAAATGTACTACTTTATCCATTTTTCACCCCCTTATTTTAATACTCACCTGGAAATCTAACTTTAAAAATGTTCGTTTCATTTCTCTGGGGCTTGTAGGGCTTGTAAGAAGAATTTTTAAATTAAATCTTCTAAACTAATCAAGGGCCTATAGCTCAGTGGGAGAGCACACGACTGAAGATCGTGGTGTCCCGGGTTCGAATCCCGGTGGGCCCATTTTATGTAAAATGAGGAAGGATATCACCCATATATTGATCTTAATAGTCCTCGTGGCATTATTAGTAATAATCTTATTAGATATAGTGTCCGAACCAAAAGAGAAAACAATTAATGTAAAAGGTAAAGTCGATTACGAAGGGATTCCAGAACCAGAACTTTTCCCAATTGAGGGGTTTAAGTATCACCTAATTGTTTCCGAAAGTGACAGGAACAAAGTAAAATATAATGAGAAAGTAACAATTGTAGGCAATGTCCTAAACCCTAGTTTGGAAGAACAGGAGGTAGAGGTGACAGGAATATTTGTTGAAGATTACCAAATATATAGAATAGAGCATAGAGAGCCAATATCCTCGGCAGATCCTCAAGGTCCTGTAATAATTGTTGAAAGTGTGAGGATCTTAGTTTAAAACTCAGGGTAGAAAGGTTTTTTAAGTGGAATTGAAATTAATTTTTATAAAAGAGGAATAGAAAGAAGAAAAAAGAGAATGAAACTTCAAAGATTAAGGAAGAAGGCAGCAATGGAACTTAGTGTAAGCACTATGATTGTTATTGTCATTGCTGTTGTGTTGTTAATTCTTGCTCTTGTCTTTGTGCGAAGAATCTTTACAGGGGCTATTTATAATGTTGATGTTCTTAATGAAAAGGTAAAGAATGAAATAAACAAGCTTTTTGAGCAGCCCGGACAGAAAATTGTGTTCTACACACCTGGAACCACAGTCAAGGTAAAACAGACAGAAACCTATGGAGTCGCTTTCGGAATTGCCAATCTCGAAAAGAGAGAAGTTGATTTTAATTACAATACAGATGCTACTGAATCATCATGCCCCGAACTTATAAGCGAGGATGCTGCTCAACAATGGATTGGCCTCGGTAGGACGGGAACTTTAAGTAATATTCCTTCTGGTGATTTTGCTTATGGCTTAGTGAAAGTTTCAGTGCCTGCAACCGCTCCTGTAGGATGTCAAATTCGTTACAATGTTAATGTGCGAATTGATGGCACTTCTTACGCAACATCATTCTTCGACGTTGAGATAATCTCGAAGAGTGCAATAGGTTTTGGCTAAGCCTGTTAAATTTTTAAATCTACTTCTTCTTAAATTAAAATGAAAATCTTCAACACATTAACGAGAAAATTGGATGAAGTTCCGAAGCAGAAAAAACTCAGAATTTTTGTATGTGGGCCTACTGTTTATGATGATAGCCATATAGGGCATGCTCGCACTTACGTGTTCTTCGATGCACTAGTGCGCTATCTAAGATTTAAAGGCCATAATGTACATTTTCTAATGAACATTACAGATATAGATGATAAAATTATCAATAGAGCTAAAGAGATGGGTGTGAACTGGAAGGATATTAATAGGATTTATGTAAAAAGCTTTCTAGAGGACATGAAAAGTCTCAATATTAAAGCCACAAGGTATGTACCAGCAACAAAATTTATGAAGGAAATCATTTGGCAAGTTTCTCAGTTACTGAAAAAAGGTTTCGCGTACAAGACTGAAAATGGGATTTATTATAATATCTCAAAATTCAGAGACTATGGCAAACTTAGCAAACAGCCTTTAAGTGAACTTAACCAGCATCGTATAGAACCAGATTCTCTCAAAAAAAATATTAGTGACTTTAGCTTATGGAAAGTGGCTAAGAAGAATGAGCCTTCTTGGAACTCGCCTTTTGGTAAGGGTCGCCCTGGGTGGCATATTGAGGACACTGCAATTGCCATGAAAGTACTAGGTCAGCAATATGAGTTACATGGAGGTGGCGTAGATTTAATTTTTCCTCATCATGAAGCAGAGATTGCACAGGCCGAGGCCATTTCTGGGAAAAGGCCTTACGTGAAGATATGGATTCACTGCGCGTTCTTAAAGGTAGAGGGTCGTAAGATGTCCAAATCTCTGGGAAATATAATCTCAATAAAAAATCTACTAGAAAATCAAAGTCCTGAAACTTTAAGGCTTCTTCTCCTCTCTACGCACTTCAGGAAGGATTTGGACTTTACACAAAAAAGTCTTCAAGCTGCCAATACTTCGATAGAAAGAATAAAGAACTTCATTTCTCGCTTAAACGAAATAAAAAGTAAGAGCAAAGGCAGAGAGGCAGCAAAGCTTCTTAATGAATATAAGGAGTATTTCTTCAAGGCACTTGACAATAACTTTGATGCACCTTTAGCAATAACTGCAATACTATCATTCATGAGGGAAGTGAATAATATTCATGATAAACTAGGAAAGGAAGATGCTAAACAAATTCTAAATTTTCTAAGTGAGGTAGATAAAATTTTAGGAATTATTCCAAAGGAAAAGAAAATTAAAATTTCGAATGAAATTAAAAGACTTGTTGATGAGCGAGAAAAAGCCAGGAAGGAGAAAAATTGGAGGAAGGCTGATGAGCTAAGAGAAAAATTAAGAAAGAGAGGATTTTGGGTTGAGGATACCCGTTTCGGTCCTAAAATTAGATCTTTGAAAGATGAAAAGTAAAATTCAATTTCGCTCCTTCTATACTTCTTCAGGGAAGTTCGTAGTGGCAGGAAAGAACGCGAAGCAGAATGAGGAAGTTGTAAAGCAGGCAAAGAAAGGAGAATTGGTTCTGCACACTTCAGCTCCAGGAAGTCCTTTCTGTGTTATTAAAGGCAAGGACTTAAGCAAGGAAGATGTAAAAGAGGCAGCCATCTTTTGTGCGTGCTTCAGCAAAGCATGGAAGCAAGGCAAGGAAAGAGCTGAAGTGCATGTATTTAAAGCAGAGGACATTTATAAAAATAAGGGCATGAAAGAGGGTACTTTTGGAGTTAAGAAGATAGCGAAAAGATTAAGAGTAAGTTTGAAACTCGGAGTTATGTTGCGTAATGACAAATTTGTAGTGGCTCCTGTTTGGGATGTTGAGCGTAAACTATTTTTCGGCTTACACCCAGGAAAACTCGAAAAGGAAAGAACAGCAGAATATATCACATCAACACTTAAAAAATTTAAAATTAATATCAGTAAAGAGAGAATTATGCAACTAATTCCTGCGGGGGGATTTAGGTTAGTGAATTATACAAAATAGAGAATGAAACGAGGACTAGTAATATTTCAAGTAGGGAAAGGTGGGATTAATGATGCCCATATAGAGAATCTAAGAAAAGCTTTTAAATCAAGAGATATTATTAAAGTAAGCATTCTGAAATCACATTCTAGAGACAGAGCTGAAGTTAAAAAAATAGCTTCACACATCATATCAGGGCTAGGGAAAAATTTTATTTTCAGAATTGTAGGGTTTACTATCATCCTGCGTAAGTTAAGAAAAGCACGAGGATAAAAATGGCAAAACAAGAAAAATCCAAGAGTGTTTTTGACATCGAAGTAGGTAAGCTAGTGAATGCTTTAGCTTCGAAGCTTCAGCATATACCTGAATTTACAGCCCCAAGGTGGTCTGAATTTGTGAAAACAGGAGCGGGAAAAGTAAGGCCTCCCTTTGAGAATGGGTGGTGGCATAAGAGAGCTGCAAGCATTCTTCACAAATTATATGTTAAAGGTAACCTAGGAGTTGAAAGACTTAGAGGAGAGTATCGTAGTAAAAGAACCAGAGGAGCAGCTCCTGAAAGAGTTTACAAATCTGGAGGAAAGATAATTAGAACTATATTTCAACAGGCAGAAAAAGCAGGACTTGTAACAAAGAAGTTGGAAAGCAAGAAGAAAGGAAGAGAGTTAACAAGAAATGGCAAGCAACTTCTTCGAGAAGTGGCGAATTCACTTTAAATCAACTTAGTTTTAAAATCTCTAAAAAATAAAATGTCAACGATCGAGGAAATTAGAAAGAAAAAACTTGCGGAGCTGCAGTCCAGGATTTTACAAGATGATCAGAATCTCAAGAAGCAGATTGATGAGCAAGTAAAACTCCAGGAACAGATACAACTTATCGAGAGTGTAGCGAAGCAGTATCTTAGCAAAGAAGCTGTCTCTCGTTATGGGACTATCAAAGTGGCACATCCTGAACTTGCGCTTAAGGTTGCGGCATTAATTGCACAGGCTTCGCAGATGGGACAGCTCACAGAAGTTTTAAGCGATTCTGAGTTTAAGGAAGTCCTAAAGCGTCTGCAAGAAGGCAAGAAAGAGTTTAAGATAGTGAGGAAGTAAGAATGGGAACAAGTACGTTAGAGCAAGTAACCAGAGCGGCGATATTAATTACATTAAAAGGATCTCCACATTTGGAACCTTACTTAACATTTAGTGAAATAAAAACAAAATTCTTCGGTAACCATCAACAATCAAATACAGCCAGCGAATTTATTGATTATCACCTTCAACATTTAATAAATAAAGGTCTTGTGTATTCAGCCAATAATGGCAAAGAAAAAAGATATTACTTAACAGAAATGGGTGATTTATTTGCAACAACGGTATTGCTTGCTTCAGAAGAAAAAGTCACAAAAACAGCAAAAGTGGAAAATCACAACCACAAAATAGAAAATGGCACGATATAAAAGTAAGATAAAGAAGGCGAGGCTTGCAAGAGCGAGTAGACAGACAAGATGGGCTCCGTTTTGGCTAGTCTTTAAAATTAGGGGCAAGGGAAGAAAGGTACACCCATCTGCATTCACAAAAGTAAAGAGAAATTGGAGGAGAAGTAGAATTCAGTTTGATTAGAAACCTTTGAAAAAGGTTTCATCCAAAGATAAAAATGAAAAATGGCAGAGCTCGAAAGAATTTATACAATTCCACTAAGAAGGGAAATTGAAAAAGTGCCTCGATATAAGAGGGCCACAAAGGCAGTCAAGGCTATTCGAGAGTTTCTAGTTAGACATATGCGAGTTTATGATCGCGATCTGAAAAAGGTAAGAATTGAGCGCTGGTTGAATATGCATATTTGGGAAAGAGGAATTAAAAATCCACCTACTAAGATTAGAGTCAAGGCTGTAAAAGATGGCGATATTGTTCGAGTTGAGCTTGCGGAACTTCCAAAGAAGGCGCTGAAGGAAGAAAAAAAGAAAAAGAAACTTGAGGAAAAGAGAAGTAAGAGTGAGAAGAAAAAGGAGGAGAAGCAAGAGGAAGTTAAAGAGGGCACGGAAGAAGTAAAAGAGACTAAAGAGAAGAAGCTCGAAGAGGAAGTTAAGGAAGAAGTTGAAGAGAAGAGGCAAGAGAGTGAGAAGAAGTCTAAAAAGAAATAGACTTTTATAGCCGAGTTTTCTAAGGAGTTTATGATATTGAAAATTAAAAAAGATTTACAGAATCTGTCATCGCCTTCAAAGGCGAGAGTTTATGCTGGATTTTTCAAGACAGGCAAAGGAGAGTATGGCGAGGAAGATGTATTTCTTGGAATCACTGTTCCAGATTCAAGAAGAATTGCGATAAAATATCGGATATTGCCTTTCGCGGAAATAAAAAAGCTCCTGTATTCTAAAATCCATGAGGAAAGGCTAGTCGCATTGCTAATCCTTGTTCATAATTTTCAAAAGGGAAGCCCCGATGAAAGAAAGTCTATATTTAACTTTTATTTGGAAAACTTAGCTTATGTAAATAATTGGGACCTTGTGGACCTGAGTGCAGACAAAATTATTGGGAGCTATCTGCTTGATAAGGACAAGATGTTGCTCTACAAGCTGGCAAAATCAAAAAATCTTTGGGAAAGGAGGATTTCAATGATAGCTACCTATACTTTCATAAAGAATAAGGACTTTGAGGATGCACTTAGAATTTCAGAAATGCTCCTTGATGATGAGCATGATCTTATACACAAGGCTGTAGGATGGATGTTGCGCGAGGTGGGAAATAGAAATCTCAAGGCAGAGGAATCATTCCTGAATAAGCATTATAAGGAAATGTCGCGCACCACTCTTAGATATGCTATCGAAAAATTTCCAGAGGAGAAGAGAAATTTCTATTTGAGAAAATGAATAATATTCTTGAAAGTGGGATAATCAATTTAGATAAACCTATAGGACCTACATCTCATAAGGTATGCGAGTATGTAAAGAAAATTTTACCTGTGGGTAAGGTGGGCCATTCTGGGACTCTGGATCCTAAGGCTACTGGAGTTTTGCCAATAGGTATAAACCAAGCCACAAGGATTCTTGAACTTACGCTTTTAATGCCTAAGGAATATGTTGGCGTTATGAGGCTCCATAGTGATGTAGCCATAAATAAACTAAGAGCTACGATAAAGAAAAAATTTTTAGGTAAGATAAGGCAAATTCCCCCTAGGAAGAGTGCGGTAGTAAGGAAAGAAAGAGAGCGCGAGATATATGAGTTTAAGATTCTCGAGAAGAATGGAAGAGAAGTGCTTTTTCGAGTAAAGTGTGAAGCAGGAACTTACGTAAGAAAACTTATTGATGACCTCGGCAAGAGTCTTGGGATAGGAGCTCATATGCTAGAGCTTCGAAGAACCGCTGTCGGAAACTTTTCTGAGAAGAATTCTGTAACTCTTTACGAGCTTACAATGGCTTATGAAGAATTTAAGAAAGGGAATGATAAGAAATTGAGGAAAATAATTCTTCCATTAGAAAGTGCTGTTGAGGCCCTCCCAAAAATTTCCGTGGATGAGGAAGGAGCTGAGAAGTTGAAGAAAGGTATGTTCATTTATGCTTCCGAGATCTCGAAGGCAGGCAAATTCGAGGCTGAACTTGTTGCAGTTTTTTCCAATAAAAAACTTATTTGCCTTGGAAAAACTTTCTTTAGCAATAAAGAGCTAGAGAAGGTAAGAAAAAAAGAGCCTGGAAAATTTGTGTTGAGGCCTGTTAAAGTGTTTGTTTGAGTTTGTTTAAACCTTCCTAAACCCCCTTAATCAACTCCAAAACTTCCTCATGCAGATCTTTATTTGCGGTGCAAACAATTTGATACTCTTTACTCATGTTAGTGTCAAAATTAATAGGCTTGCCTTGAAAATCAGTAATAACACAGCCAGACTTTTCTGCAATAGGAAGACCAGTGAATACTTCTGTTGGAGCCTCCTTAAATGCTAGATAGATATCAACTTTTCCTCTTGCTACGTCCACGAAGGATGCAGGCCCTCCTTGAGGAAGAATGAACTTACATTTTTCAAAGAGCTCCCTGAAGTTAGTAATAGTGGGGTACATGAAAACGGGCTTCATTAAGTAAGTTGCAATGTAGGCATTACTAAGATCCTTGTTGCCTGCTACCTTTATCTTCTGGAAATTTGTAAATGATCCTCCCTCAAAATTTGCACCATAGGAATCTTCTTCATTAGCAAAACTTACTATGTTATTCAGAAAGTCTAGAACTACAGAACTTTTGGCCTTACCGTCTTCATAAATAGAAAAAGTACTATACCAGAAGGCTTCTATACCTCGAAAAAAAAGGCTGCTCCCATCAAAAGGATCTATAAAAAAGTGGAGTTTTTTCCCATTACCTTCCTGTTGTACAATGCCTACTTCTTCCGAGAGAATGGTGGCATTAAATTCCTGCTCCTTAATCTTTCCTATAATAAAATTTTCAATTTCCATATCCACTCTTAAAATGTCCTTGTCGTAGGGCTTATAGTCTTCTTTCTGGCCGACTATGGATGCACCATTTTTGAGCGAATTGAACTTTTCAAAAATTCCAGATGCTACCTCCAGTGAAAATGAAGTATATTTATCAAATTTAATCATCATTCTGTTCAGCCTTAGCCTAACTGCGTAAGAAGTTCCTTTAATTTTATCTCTCTCAATTTTTCCTTTAGATTGTGCACGGTCGCCATATCCTCACGCTTTTCAGCTTCCTCAAGAACCATTTCCATAAGTTCTGTATCATTCAGATAGAGAGCAATCTTAGTAGCCATTCTTATGTCCTTAAGAAGCCCGACCTTTGCGATTTTCATAAGCTCTTCATTATTAGCTTCCCTCGCCGCCAAAAAAATCTCGCGCGCATCATTTTTCGCATTTGCAAACCCTAAAAGTATGACCTTTTTCTTCTCTTCTTCTATACCCTGGGACTTTATTTTTTCAATTAATGTATCAATGTCATAAATTCCCGCTAACTTCTTTCCTAATTCGTAGTATGCATCCATGAACTCTTATGGAATGTAAAATTTATAAGAATTACCGTGCTTCAGGATACATGAAGCGAGTTCATGTTTTTATTTCAGGGTATGTACAGGGCATTGGCTTTCGATCTTTTGTGAAGTATAATGCCTCTAAACTTGGACTTAAAGGGTGGGTTAAGAATACTAATGATAAGGTTGAGGCGATTTTTGAGGGTAATGAGGAGGCAATTCAACAAATGCTCGAAATATGCAAACAGGGTCCTAGGCTTTCAAAAGTTGAGAGCCTTGAAGTGAAAGAAGAGTCGTACAAGGAAGAGTTCACCAAGTTCTCAAGAAAGAATTAACAAATTAGTTCTTCATAATAAAAATTAGGAATGTATACTAGAGACTATATAAAAATGTAAAAAATAAATAAATTATAGTTTACCGATTAAAGAATACGTTTAGTATCTTTTCTTCTTCATATAACATTCCTTGCAAAAAACTGGTTTGCCCTCTGTTGGTTTGAATGGAACTTCGCATTCATTACCACATTCAGAGCAAGTTGCTTTATGCATTTCTCGCGGCCCAAAATTGCTTCTGAAACCGCCCCTGTTAAAATTTCGCATTTTTCTCTCCGATTTATTTATTCAAGAAAACCTTTCAGATTTCTTAAATTACACAATCTAGCTCCATTTATAAAGTTTTGTTTATTGCCTAAATCTTGGGATTGTGGTAGTTTAGCTACCTTAAAAAGGTTTTTAAATTTTTTGTGAATATTAAGAGAATGGTAGAAACAATAGAAGAAAAAGTTGATGTATCTATATTCTTTAAAGATGGAATGAACGAGGAGAAAGCCGTTGCACTTGCAATAGACTGGAGAACAAGAAAGGCTACAGATAATAAAGCAATCTTAATGGAACTCGCACGCCTCGATAGAGTATGCGGGAGCAACTTACAAAGAGATTATATAGCAGCCGCAGTAGAGGAGAATAATAAATATTCTAGTAAAAACCATACACCATCTAAAACTGTATTATACTACTAGTCTCCTTGCATAATTAAGAAAACTTTTTAAGTTTCTTTTCTCTTTTTTAGTGATGAACAAAAAAGTAAAAGGAGTAAAGGAGGAAAAAGTAAAGGAGGCGTTATTCTGGGCAGATCAAATTGCCTCTGAAGTTGTTAATAGGGCGAGGTTTCGCTATATTGATAGGAAGGTTCCAGCCTTCTCAAGATATGTTGTTAAGACCTCAGCTTCAATTTCTGGAGTATTACACATCGGAAGGCTAAGTGATACTATAAGGGGAGAGAGTGTGACTCGGGCTTTGCTGGATAAAGGAAAGAAGGCAGAACTTATTTGGGTTGCTGAGGACATGGATCCTCTTAGAAAAGTACCTGGGGGCATTCCTAAAAGTTACGTGAAGTATTTGGGAATGCCAGTAACTGACATACCTGACTTCGAAGGCTGCCATAAAAGTTATGCAGAGCATAATGTTTCAGAATACTTTAAAGTACTTGATAAATTTGTCACTGTGAAGATGGATAAGTTCTCCACAAGAGAAGAATATAGAAAGGGCAACTTCAATCCTTACATAAAGAAATTACTTAATTCTCTAGGCGAGCTTAAACAAATTCTAAACAAGTACAGAACTAATCTTCTACCTAAAGATTGGAGTCCTTGGCAGCCCATATGCGAGAGCTGCGGCAAAATTATGACTCCTCGTGTGTTGAATTTTGATTCTGAATATGTGGAATATGTGTGTAAAGATTACCAATTTGAAAAAACAACAGCTAGGGGATGCGGGCATAAGGGAGAAAATAATCCTCTAAAAGGGGAGGGAAAACTAGTCTGGAAATCCGAGTGGGCAGCAGAATGGGCTCGCTGGCAAGTTTCTAGTGAGGGAGCAGGTAAAGAATATCAAGTTCCTTCATCTGCTTGGTGGGTTAATGCTGAAATTTGCGAGAGAATCTTGGATTTTCCAATGCCATTTCCTATCTTTTATGAGCATATCATGATAGAAGGCAAGAAAATGTCTGCCTCTCTTGGAAATGTTATCTATCCTGTACAATGGCTTGAAGTAGCTCCTCCCGAATTGCTCAGATTTTTTTACAATAAGAGGCTTGCGCAGACGCGAAGTTTTTCCTGGAAAGAGCTTCCTGCCCTCTATGCGGAATATGAAAACCACAAAAAAGTATACTTCGGAGAAATGAAGTTGGAAAACAAAAAAGAGGAATCACATATGAAACGCCTTTTTAAAATTTCCCAATTAAAAAAACCTGTACAACATAAAATGTTGCCATTTACTTTTGCAGCTATAGTAGTGCAGACTTATGATCCAAAAAAGAATCTTAAGAAAGCCCTCGAAATTTTTAAAGCCACAGGACACTTGGAGAATGTAAGTAAAGAAGATGAGAAATACTTAGAGAAGATTCTTATTTTTGCAAAAAATTGGCTTAACTATGTTCCAGAAGAGAAAATAAATGTTGTGGACAAAATTTCTTTGAAGATTAAAAAAGAAACAAGTAAGGAAGAGAAAAATGCTCTCAGGGAATTAGGAAAAATTTTAGAAAGAAAAGTTGATGGAGAAGAATTGCAAGCAAAAATTTATGAAATTGCAAAAAGTTACAAAGTTGAGCCAAGAAATTTCTTTTCACTTCTTTATAGGATTATTCTTAATAAGCCACAAGGACCGAGGTTAGGGCCTTTCATTCTCGCAATTGGGAAGGAAAAAGTTACAAAGTTATTACATCAAGTCATCTAAATTCGGCATCCAGAGGCTCTGGAACATAAAAATTTATAAAGTTTGATTTTCCTTAAAATTAAGAAACTAAAAATAAAAGGAGGTCAAAATGGATTTAGTAATAAAAAGCAAGATAAAAGAAGCTGTTAAAGGCATGAATGTTTCTTCATCAGTGGCAGATGCACTTAATAAGAGAGTTGAGCAAATTCTTAAAGAGGCTGCTGATAGGGCAAAAGCAAATAACAGAAAGACTGTAATGTCACAGGACATTTAATTCTTTTTATTTTTATACCTTGAGTTTGTGTTCTCTTTAGAGAAATATTTATATTAATTAATCCACAACTTAAACTATGCTAAAGATAAATGATAAAGTCCCAGACTTTAGTCTGCCTTCTGTAGATGGAAAGAAGTATTCTCCGAAAGACTTTCCAAATAAGATAATCGCAGTAATCTTTACATGTAATCATTGCCCTTATGCGCAGGCATACCAAGACAGGCTAATCGCGTTCCAATCTGACTATTCTGGCAAGGCCCAAATTGTTGCGATAAATTCAAATGATGAGAAAAAGTATCCTCAGGATAGCTTTGATGAGATGAAGATTAGGGCTAAAGAGAAAGGATTTAATTTCCCTTATTTGCGAGATGAAAGTCAGGATATTGCTCGAAAGTACGGAGCTGAAGTAACCCCCCATATTTTCATTCTAGATAAGGGTCACGTTTTAAAGTATAAGGGGGCTATAGATAATAATTGGCAAAACGAGGAAGCCGTTACAAGGGATTATTTAAGAGATGCTGTAAATTCTCTTCTCAAGGGAAAGGAAATTGCTGAGAAGGAGACAAAGCCGGTAGGTTGCAGCATTAAGTGGAGGCAACTTTTTTAGATTTTTAGAAAAGTATTTAATTCTCTTACAACAGAAAATATAATGAGCAAAAAAAGAGGCATAGCTGCTGAACGAGAGTTACTTCACTTAATGGAAAAGGATTATGCTGTAATTCGCGTTGCAGGTTCAGGTGTTATTAATCCAAGCTGTGACCTTCTCGCTGGAAATGGGAAGTCTAAATATGCAATAGAGTGTAAAACTTGCAGATCAAAAAAAAAGTATTTGAAAACAAAACAGATTGAGGAATTTGTTGCATTTTCAACCAAGTTCGGACTCGAGCCGATTGTGGCCATACGCTTTGTAAGGGAAGGATGGCATTTTGTAAGGCCAGAGCATCTCGAGAGAACTCCTAAAGGAATGGCAATTTCCCTTGAAGATGCCAAGGAAAGAAACGTAAAGTTATTAAAATAAATTTTTCTTACTAACATAAAATGAAATATCTACTCTTTATTGTTTTAGTACTGCTTATGCCTCTAGTTTTAGGACAGGGGCTAGAAGCACAGCAAGCATCACAAACCATAGCGCAAGATGTTGAGCAAATAAGGTCAGCTCAGCAGGGAACAGTATCATTTCTCTTCGCAGACTTTTACATATTGAATGATGGCTCTGTTTTCGTTTCAGGACGGAGCAATATAGATCCTCAAATTCCTGGAATAAGTTTTAATGAAGCTGAAGGTAAGTTTGAGGGAAACACACAGAGACTAACATCAAAACTAGGAGAAACATGGATCTTTAATTTGAACGTAGAACAAATTTATAAAGATATTAATGTAAAGATCATTCTCCCAAGAAATGCAAAATTACTCACAAGTACCCTTACAGCCTCTACTCTGCCTTTTGTAACTTCCTCCGACTCGACCTTGACCATAGAATTAATAGATAAGGATTCTTCTCTTAATGTAAAATTTGATTATGAGACTTCTGCTATGGAGGAGAGCATAGATCTTACACAAATTTTCGTGCTGGGAACTGTGGCAATTGTTATCATTGTGCTTTATATCATTTATATCAAAAAATTCAAGAAGAAAGGAAAGGAAAAGGTAATTACTAAGGCTAAGGTTCAGAAAGTCAGAGAAAGGAAAGAGGGAGAGAAGCATGAAATAAAGAAGGGACCAGAGTCCTTTAGGGAAAGATATGAATCAGTCAAGGTAACTCTTAATGAGAGAGAAAATAAAATTATATCTGCCCTAATTGACCTGGGAGGAAAGGCAAAGCAGAATCAGCTTCGTAGTTATGTGGCAATTCCTAAAGCCTCATTCACTAGGCATTTATTCAGTCTTGAAAGAAAAAATCTAATTCTAAAGAAGGGATTGGGCAAGACTAATATTGTTGAGCTTAATTATGAATTCTAATCCCAGTTATACAAAGTTTTTTAAGCTTTTACTTCTTTATCTTGCACTATAGAGATTTTGCTCAAGAGTAATTGAAATATTCTGTAGAATACTTCTTCTTTAATTTTAGCCTTTTTAATTATGAAGCCTTTGTATTTTTCTATTTCTTTTATGCTAAAGTCTAAGGTCATTAGATTAAATTTTGAATGTAAGATTATTTTCCTAGAATAAGAATCTTTTACAAGAGCAGCAATTATCTTATTAGTATTGACTATGATCTCCATATGGATTTAGCTAAATCTACTTTTAATTCTTTTTGCAATCCCTGCCTTAATCTTGTGTCCTATTCTCTCTGCATCATTTTCGGTTAGTTCACTCCTTTTTAGAGCTTCTTCTAGTAGTTCGATTTCCATTATCTTCTTTTCAAATGCTTTTCTTGCTATTTCACTCCATTTAAGCTCTGAATGTTTAGCCATCTTCTTATACAGGTTTTCTGGAATTGATAGAGTCATATTTGACATATGTGTAATATGTGAGATTATTATTTAAATCTTTCTACACAACACGTCAAACCTCTCAATAACCATTCCACAATCGTTCCACTTTCGTTCCAGCTTATGCTTTTATATGGTTTCATCCTCTAATTTTCAGCAAGGTTAGGCATCTCGGGAGTAAAGTTGCCTTCAAACACCGCTTTGAGGCAGCCATTTACCTCTTATCCCTTCCCCACATAAGAGCCCAATTTCCGTTGCCTAACTTTGCGGACAAACCTTTTCTAAAGGTTTGATCCAAAATAGAAAATAAAATGAACAAAACAAAAACAAGAAAATGGAAGTAAGCAAAATTTTTGCTGTTGTTGCAGCTTTATTGCTCGTTTCAGTGTCAGTCTTCGCTGTGGCTAGTCAGGCTTCACAGGGTGGACAAGCTGAGGCAGCAGGAGTAAGCAATGAACCTTTTGTTTATCCTTACAAGCAAGCAGCCAGCTTCTCAGGAAGCGGTTATGTTGTAAGTGATGATGGGAATGAGGCAGAGCCAATAAGCATCGTAGTGCGAAAGAAAGGCGAGGAATACTTTTATCCTTATGAGAGGACATTGCCATCTGTATTGCCAGAAGCAGCTCCAGCTTATGCAAAGAGTGAGCATAAGGAAGAGCTTAAGGCTACAATAGCAGAAGTTGTGCAGAGCACTGTTGAAGATGAAGACAGTAAAAACATCTGGTTTGGTACAATGACCATAGGATCAGGAAACTACAAGACTGCTTCGGAATACTTACTTATTGGCAAAGAGCAGGAAATTACTTGCATAAAGGCTCCTTGCTTCAATAAGATAGAATTTACAGTTATTCCAATAGATGAATGGCCTATTGAGACCGAGAAAATGGTAATAGATAGACAGCTCTTCGATAACGTTGAAATATGGAAGGGCGATCTTGAGCTTAAATCCTCAAGCTTCGAGGGCAAGTGGAAAGTTACAGCTTTCCAATATGTGTACTACCCATACCCATACTTCGAGAAGCGCCAAGTAGCAAGAGCAGCCATACAGGAATCAGCAGATGTTGATACAGAAGTCAAGGTAAAGCCAGTAAGAATTGGAAGGCCAAAGCTTTTCGGAATTATTCCTTTTGGCAGCGAGGAAGCAACTGTAAAAATCTACATCAACAATGAAGAAGTTGCACAAACAACTCTGAAAGAGAACCAGACTTATACAGTAGATAACGTAACACTGGAAGTTGTGGAAATCTCAGGCGGAGAAGTTATTGTAAGAAGAATTAAGTAACTTGAAAGAATTTAATTTTTTATTTTTTCTTTCTTTTATTCTTCTTTTTTATTTTAATTAAGTGAGCAAATTTCCAGATTATCCTGAATTAGTATTTTCTGGAGTAGTATTCAGACATAGAATCCTTAGAATTTTCCACTTTATTTTAAGGCTGAGTTACCTTTACATCATCAAAGTGGACATGAGCATCTTCATCGTAGAGGCCAATTCTGCCTGAAGTGTAAGGCCTTTCTGTATCCACAAAAGACACTATCTGTGCTCCATTGACAAAGACTATGATCCTGTTTGAGCTGTCCTGCGTTATCTTTATGGTATATTGAGTCCCTATTGGATATTTAGGCGAGCTTCCTGTTGCTAAATATCTCTGATTTCCTGGATATGCTGGATCTTCCTTGCCTAGCTCCCAGCCATTAGGTTTTGCAATAAAGTAATAGAAGTGAGAATTATCAGTATAATGCCATAAAATCCAGGAAACTTCCCAAGGGTTTGGTGTACCTGTTCTAAGCTGCTGAACTGTTATTGACTTTACCTCATAAGTCAGCGGTCCTGAAAAGCTTGGGCCTGTGACCAAGGAAGCATGAGTTTCTGAAAGCGAGGCAGGGGCTTTAGGAGCTTCATGAAGCCACTTATTTGTTCCATCTGTTTCTATCTTATTACAGCCAAAGCCATTATACACAGATTTCCAAGGCCCAAATGTTCCTCCATCTGTGAAACAATTATTTGCCGTGTAGGCTGAAAAGTCATCTGTAAACTGATTGGTTATAGGTGGCGTTATTGGAGCTAAAGGAGCAATTTCAAATAAAAAGGCATTGCTGTAAGGTCCCGAACCGAATTTATTCGTTGCAGCGACACGCCATCTATAAGATCCATTGGTAATCTGCGAAGTAGGCGCATAAGAAGTTGAGGCTGCACTTATATTAATTACTGGAAATGTAAATGAAGCATCAGATTTAGGAGAAACTTGGAGTTGATATGTATTTGCCCTACTCACTTTAGTCCATGAAAATTTAAAGGATGAATTTATTATGCTATTATTTGCCGGCGTGAGAAGGGAAGGGGCAGACACAGGAGTTTTAGAGAAAATTTGAAAAATTTTCGCTAGAGATCCTTGAATAGTCTCATTTTGGACAGCTAGAAAGAAAAGCATGAACAGCAGAAATATGCTTCCTACTACCATCCATCTACTATTCCCTTTATCTTTACTTTTACCTCTCTTTTTCATACCCAGCTTAAAAATCCTTAATTTAAAAATCTTTCACTTATGTTATGGAGCACGAGAAATTATTTAACTTTTTTCCACCTACCTTTTAATGCAAAATTCGAGGATTTTTTTACTTACTATATTAATTGCTATATCTATTGTTTTAACTTCCTCGCCAGTTTCTGCCTTATACATAAGTGAAATTATGTATAATCCTGCAGGGGAAGACAATAATCATGAATACCTTGAGCTCTATACTGACTCTGAGGTTAATTTACAAAACTGGAGAATAGGAGATCTTAGAAGTAATGATTCACTTTCCTTGCTTAAAGGTGATTTCATCATTCAGGGAGGAGAATATGTGTTAGTAGTTGAATCAGGCTTTAACTTTTCTGCATATGATTTTCCAGATTCTGTCACAGTACTTTCAGCAGGCTCTACAATAGGCAACAATTTGAATAATGATAAAGATACTGTCTTTATTTACGATGAAAGCCTGAATTTAATTGACAGTGCTAGCTATACCAATGACTTGGCAAATGGTAATGGAAAGAGCCTTCAACTTTTGAATGAGTGGTGTGAAGGAATTCCAACTCCCGGTAAAGAGAATAACTGTATTGAGGCTATGCCAGATAACGGCTCAGAACAAACTTCTCCACAGCAACCTCAGCAAGAAGAAACACAAACATCGCAGGGAGATGTAAACTATGAGGTAGCTGCGCCTAAGGAAATCTATCTTGGAGAAGAATTTAAGGTTAGGGTTAAAGTATTAAATACTCAAGATGAGAATATTAAAGTCGAGGTATGGAGTTATGTTTACCGAGGCAGCAAATGCTATTCTTGCCTTCGTGATCGAGAGGAAAATGCTGATGGAGAAACAGTGAGTGCACACTCGTCAGAAACTATAAGTCTTAAAAATACAGCAAGAGAAGCAGAGCCAGGTAAGTATAGTCTGAAGATAAAGATTCAGGAAGAGGGAGTAAATACCATAAAGGAATTTACTTTCGACATACAACTTCTTGAACCATCAATTTTCAATAGTAAGGAAGAGAATTCTTCAATATCTCAATTTACTTCTAAAAGCAATGAAACCAATAAAGCTTTGAATACTGAGGAATCACAACCAATAGAGAAATCAGCTACAGAACCCAAATCCAAAAGCATTACATCTGAAGCAACAAGAAGCATTTCAAAAACAAGACAGATAGGTTATTATACAAATTTATTCTTGATGTTAATTGTCCTAATACTAATTTATTTAATATGGTGGAAAAAAGTTAAATAAAAATGGAAAATAAAAAAAGCGAAAAAATGAATATTCCAGATAAAATTGAGGAGGGCTACGTAAGAGCTATTCTCATAATCGAAGTCTTAGGAAGGCCTGAGGATTATGTAAC
>CAYIBB010000009.1:0-18411 GCA_964361585.1 Candidatus Woesearchaeota archaeon
TAGAATTTTTGAGATAGGTGACTGTGCAACAATAAAAGATAGCAAAGTTAATGATGTTAAAAGAATAGCTGTAGCAATTTCACATCCAAAGGCAAACTTTACAGAAGCCAGACAAATGTTTGAATATCTTCTCGACAATCTAGGAATTACTTATGTGATAAAGGAGACTCAACACAATAGTTTTATTGATGGACGTGTTGCCAGAATTAGTGTAAAGGCTAAGGGGAATGTTAAGCAAGATGTAGATGTGGCCTATGTTGGCGAGATTTCTCCTCTTGTGTTGAAGAATTGGAATTTGACTATGCCTGTATCTGTTTTTGAGCTTAATCTGAATGAATTGTTAAATGTTTTGAGGTAATTTTAGGCTTAACGTACTTGTTTTTTCACTTCAATCTGCCTTAGCTGCTTATTAAGTTCATGAACAGTCTTCATTAACTTAGGATCAAGTCCGACATTTTCACAAAATTTCACAAAGCCGTGAACATCTTTTGGAAAACACATTCCACCATATCCACGGAGTCCATCAGAACCAGGAACGTTTAAATGAGAAGCTCCAATTCGCTTATCTAAAGTCACAATTTTCTTAACCTCTTCATAATCAATTCCTAATTTCTGGCAAGCATCATAAAACTCATTAGCAAAGATAACTTTCATTGCTAAAAAGCAGTTTGCCATATACTTTACAGTTTCCGACACTTTTGGAACTGTCTCTATGATATTTGATGAAAATATTCTTAGTACCTTTCTTACTTCTCCGAGATCTTTCTTATTGTATCCTCCAATCACAATTCTATCTTGATTTAGAAAATCATTGAATGCTGAAGCAGCAATGAGAAATTCAGGATTATGCACTAGTCTAAGATTAGGATAGGCCTTGTGCAGCGAATCTGTAGTTCCTGGCGGAATAGTGGACTTAATTATTACTATTCCTTTGTAAGAGGTCGCATTAATCTTTTTCACTGTTTCATAAAGAGCACTTAAGTCAACACCTCTCTCAGAATCAGGAGTAGGAAGGCAAAGAAATACTATATCAGATTCAAGTACTTCAGAAAATTCATTTCTTGATCTGCTTTTATCGATATCGTATGCTAGTACATTGTAGCCTTTAACTTGAAAGCCATTGGCCACAGCACTGCCTACTACCCCATAACCTATAATTCCAATTTTCATTTTAACTGTTTTAGTGATTGAATTTAATTCTTTAAATACCTTACTTTTATTTAAAGCTAAGTTTGTACCATATTAACACTTAGCCAGTAAAAAGTGAAATCCAGCCTTAGAAGCCCCCAGAAGGCAGAAAACCAAAAGATTTAAATACTACCTTGCAGTGATAATAGTAGGCTGAAAAGCCAATTCAGCTATTTCTGTTAGTTTTTGGCATAGCTTCGGCCTTGCTGAAAGCTTGCAGAGTTAGCTGCATTCGGAGAAACAAAATGAAAAAGGCTAGAAAGAATAGAACTGTTAAAGCTAGAAAAGTTAAGCGAAGATAAACTTGACTTGAAGTTTTAATAGCTTAATATAGTGCCCTTGGCCAGGGCATTTTTTATTTATTTTTTGTTTTTTATTTTTAATTGATTACTCTTTCTGATATTTCTTGTGTCAAGTCTTGTGTTAAAACACTGCCGAGATTAAAGGCCTCTTTTTTTCCGAAACCATTTTCTAGAATTTTATCTAAATGCTCAGCAAAGTCATTCCAGAATTCTGTATGGCATGCAACGGTAACATCTACTTTATCTCTTTTGATATTTTTATAATTTCTACCGTAGTAAGCTCTTAAGTCTCTTTCCAAAACTTTCGCATTAGCATATGCCCATACAATGGGCTCTGCCTCTTTGAAGGCTGTTTCAAGGTATCTTATTTTCGCACCTTGCATAAAAATAAAAGTTAATTGGATATATAAATAAGACACATATAGTATATATGTTAGTAGAACTTAAATAAATGACGGGTAAATTTCAAAATCTTTCCATGTATTATATTAATTCCCTCTTTCTCCAGTAGATTTACCTTTTCCTTTACGCCAAGGCTGTAACCTCCAATCTCTCCAGAAGACATTACAACTCTATGGCATGGCACTTCGATAGGATGAGGATTCCTGTTCAACGCTTTTCCAACAACTCTAGGACTTATTTCCAACTTTCTCGCAATTTCTCCATATGTAGTTACTCTGCCTTTTGGAACTTTACTTGTTAGAGTTAGAACTTTAGAATAAATTTCTTCCATAAAGATTACAGAATAAAAAAGTATAAAAAGATTGCTTTTTTATTAGGTGTATGGAAGAATCTAGGATAACTTTGCATAAAATTTCTGTAGATACTGACTACGATCTTGAGCTTGAGCGTGTCATTAGTAAGATTCAAGAAATAAATGCTAAACTTGTGTGTTTGCAGTTCCCTCGAGGACTTATGCGCAAGGCAACTCAAATTGCATCTGTTATAGAGAATAATACTGAGGCTAAATGCCTTATCTGGATGGAAGTGTGTTTTGGAGCTTGTGACATTCCATTGCAGCTGGAATTCGTAAGGCCTGAGATCGATCTGCTGATTCAGTTTGGTCATGCTAAATGGAAATATCGAGAGGATATAGATAGGAAGATTATTGAATAGTTTTTGAATGCGCTTGAGAGGAAATGAAAAGTAATAAAATGTCTGGAACTCTTCTTATGATTGGAATTGTCCTACTCTTTCTAGGCGTAATTTTGATAATAATTTCCTCATTGCTAGCATCACAAGGTAAAAGCAAGGCTGAGGTAGGTTTTGGTGGATTTATTGGACCAATTCCTTTTGGCTACTTCACATCCTCTAGAATGTTTTGGGTCTGGATTTTATTTACTATAATCTTCGTAATCATTTGGTTTATTCTTCTTAGAAAACTTTAAAATGTCCATCTTAAATAAGAAATTGTAAAAAGGAGGCAAAAATGAACAAAGAAGAAAGTATAGGTTTTCATAAGGGAGCATTAATGACCCTCATTAATGAAAGAAAGGAGCTCATAAGGCTATTGAACGTCACAAACAGCTTGATGGAAGCTCACATAAAGGCTTTGAGGGATTTAGGGGTTAGCTTAAAAACAAAGAGCGAAAAGAAGAGATAGCTTGTTTTATTTAAAACTTAAATGACATCCTCTAAATGATACTCACAATCTTTACTGACTTTTCCTTACTTAGCCTTGAGAAAATGGCTTCCCGCACATTATTCGCAATCCTCGATCTTTCCTTGGCAAGTGTTTGATATCTAAATTTCAGATCAACACCATCTTTCTGGAATACTACTCTAACTGTAGGCACTTCGAATTTCTCATGGTCGCGTAAAACATGTTTAGTGGCTTTCTTTGTAGTCTCAATACAGACCTTTTTCACTTTTTCTAGATCACTTTCGTGCGC
Source organism: Candidatus Woesearchaeota archaeon (assembly GCA_964361585.1). Classification (GTDB taxonomy): domain Archaea; phylum Nanobdellota; class Nanobdellia; order Pacearchaeales; family UBA12030; genus CAYIBB01. Next base: position 3,383 of record CAYIBB010000009.1, read on the forward strand.
AACCTTTACAGTAACTTCATCAATTATATAAGGACTTAATTTTGTGTAATTTATTATACTCGCATCGAATAATGTGTAAATAGGAATTAATATCTCCCTACCGCTAAGATCATCTTCTGCTATTGTGCCTCCTGATTCATTCAAGTGTACATGAGTAAGTGTTATATCAGTAACATCGCCCTTTAGATCGCCTATTGCAACTCTATCTCCTATTCTGAAAGGCTTTCTTAGCATTACCATGAACCAAGCTGCCACTCCAAGTATGGGCTTTTGAAGAACCCAGCCTAGCATTGCTCCAAGTAGGCCTACACTGATACCAAGAGCAGTTAGATTTCCTGAAAATGTAAGGATTGCAAAAAGTAAGATTAGAAAGGCAAAAGTGATTTTCCAGAAAAGCATGAAAGTATTGAAAGCCTTGCCTGCTCTCTTTTTCAAAAGTCTTGTGAATAATATTGTGCTTGCGTAATAGATTATAACTAGAAATATTATAACGAGGACGCCGGCAACAATTTTAGGATCTACCTGAAAAGAAGGAGTTGTGTATCGAATCAACTCTCTAATCTGCGTCTCATTCTCTATAGATATCTGTGCAATTACACTTCCAGTAGGGTAAGTATGCCCTGACATGTTCCTATTTTTAGTTTTCCTCCTTTTGGTTTTCCCCTTTTAATACTCTTTTATTTTATTAATATAGCTTCCCTTATATCTCTAAAGTGCTCATCTCCTGTAAGGACTTTCCCATTGAGTTTTATGGCGGATGTTAATATAATTGCGTCTGGTAAGCTGAAGTTTTTATTCTTCTTTTTCATCGCTACATAAATCTTTCCACATAAGATTATTATTTCCTCATTAAGACTAGTAATAAATGAATGCATCTTTATAAATTCAAGTATGTACTTAAAATTCCACTTTTCTTTTGTAGCTTTACAACTAAGCTCTACTAACACTATCGATGGGGTGAAGATCTCATTATTTTCTAAGTAAACACCAACTTTTTCACCCATTGCAGTACCAGAAAAATATTCCACCCATGAATATGTATCAAATATTAAACGCATTTTAAAATTCTCTAAATTTATCTCTCCAGAGTTCTGTTCTTTCCTTTCTAGAGAATGGCTTAATCTTCCCTTTAAGAGAACCAAACATGCTCTTGGGAATCCGCTTCTTTTTATCAATAAGCTTGGCTATAACATTCTTAAAGCTGTCTTCCTTCATTTCTTCCTTAAGTCTCTTAAGCCTTTCAAAAGTTAGCTCGTCTAATGCTACGGTTTTCATAGTTATAAGTTATAAATTATAAATTATAAATCTTTGGGTTACTAGCTTTTACACAAAGTGCTTTTACGTAAAGTATTACTCGAAAAGCTTTAGTTGATCTGAACTTACTCTTTCTGGAATATGGAGCTCTTCATCGTACTGCAAGAATCTGTACCCTTTGGTTAATTCATTTTCAGTAGTATGATGGTATAACACCCTAACTATACCCCTCACTTCATTCGGTATCCTAGTAGCTAAATCCTCCATAAAATCTCTATTTTGTGATATATCTAATGGCCTTCCATTTACCAATAAAGTCAAATCAACAGCATAACCATAAATTCTCTGATCACCTATAACCCCTACAGTTTTAACAGGTACTACATGTACTTCAGCATGCCATGCTTTACTTAATCGTAGGAGCTCTTCGTTCACTATCATGATCACTTCTTGAGCTTTCTCTTCATAATCCTCTGGAAAAAAGAAATAATCTTTCCCATCTTTTGTAGTCTTTTCTAACATTTTTCAAAATCAAAACGCCGGGGCCGGGAATTTCTTTGCATGCAAGTGCCACCTCTCTCCCACAGGAATAACGTTCTGTGAAATGCACTTGCTAGCAATTCGAACCCGGGAATCCGCAAGGGAAACAAGCTTACTGCTTCCTTTTTTTGCTTCTGATGAAGCTTTTTCCAAAGTTTTCTTTGGTGAAGCTTTCTTCAAAAGAAAGGTTCTTAGCGGGCTTGCGCCGTACCACTGGGCCACCCCGGCATACTCAAGTGAAGGAAAGGAATTTTAAAAACCTATCTCACAACCTCTCAAACTCAGAAATGAATCAACAAATACTCTTTCCATAATCAGCAAAAAGGCTTTTTTTTACATAAATAGGGGCGTTTACCCGCAAAGCTATTGCAATTGCATCGCTTGGCCTTGCATCCATATTCAGAATCTTATTGCCCTGCTGAATTATGATTTTTGAGATATAGGACTCTTCTCTTACACTTTCTACCTTCACAGCCAGAACTTTTATATTGAATTCATTAAGTGTGTGCATAAAAATATCATGCGCATTAGGCCTTGAAAGTTGCACACCCTCAAGCGCTGCCTGAATACTAAGGAGCTGTTCCCTACTTGTCTGCGCTGAGATCTGCAAACATCCTGAAGTTAAAAGTACGAGGTCTTCAGCAACAGTCACATTTACTTTAAGATGGCCACCTAGAGGAACAGAAAATTCTGTCATTGATGAAGGAAGGTTATAGTTAAAGTAATTAACAATGAGTATAACAGCAAGCACTAAAACAGAGATGACAATAGGCACTATGATATTTGAAGGCATCTTTTTTAAATTCCTCGTACTTTTCATTTTATTTTTATTTTTTTATTTTGTTTCCTTTTCAATCCACCTCAAATAAGTTTCATTTCCTTTCTTAATTTCCCAAAATGTTATGCATGGCACGCTGTAAGAATGCATTTCCTTAACTCGTTTGATTAACCTATTCGCTTTCCCTGAACTAGTCTTGGCAAGGAGCACAATTTCTCTGTCCCTGACAATTTTTCTCTTCCACCTGTAAATGCTGTTAATTGGAAACATGTTGACGCAAGCTGCAAGCCTTTCTTTAACTAAAGATAAAGCTATTTTGTCAGCCTCTTTTTTATTTTTACATGTTATATAAACCGTGTACTTCATCTTACTTCACTACCTCAATAAGATTCCCTTTAACACTGAAGTCACAATTAATAAATTTTTGTAATAACCAGATGTTGGTTTCAGCATGTCTCGTTACTTGAGCAACTTTGATTCTTGAATTCCCTGATGCAAGTGCAAGGTAAGGCAGAATCTGATCTGCCATATGCTCGTCTAATGTTGCTTTGCTTTCATGCAAGCTAAGAATTTTCCTTAGGGCTTCAGTTGCAACATCTTCAGCTTTCTTTTTGATTTCTCCGAGAGCATTTGCTCCTAAAATTGAGTGTTCATAGATTGCGTAGATATCAATGCCAACTCCGTCACTTAATGTATTCACATAATTTATTTTAGTTATAGGCATTTTCATTTTTTCCTCGAGATCCTCTTGAATAGCCTCTACCATCCTTTCTGCAACTTTTCGCTCTTTTAATTTCTGTGAGGATGTAACTTCTACTACAACATCTTTAAGCTTCCCTCTTTCTGCGAAATTGTAAGCTTTTAACTTAGAAGGCCATATTTTTGCCCCTATTAGGCCGCCTCCTCTAGGATAAAAGCCATGCTTGGCTATTTCTACGTCAGCATTATAGTTTAATTTTCTCAGTAAAGGCAGCGTCACATTCTGTAAGTAGCCAATAGTTGGAGACCATCTTACTATAGTGCCTCCTTTTATTCTTGCTTCCAAAGCCTTTTCAGAATGATATGCTGGAATCATTAAAGCTTGCATTACTAAAGTTGTAGCTCCTGCTGTGCCTACATCAAAATCATAGCGTCCTCCTCTAATTGAAGAGGGATAAAACTCAATCTCTCGGCTTCCAAGAACGAGGCCTTTAACTTTCGCATTTGAAATTTCTGCGGCTGCCTTTACTGCAGTCAGATGCTGCGGTTGCAGACCTACTTTTTCTCGACCAGAACGAATGTTAAAGATTCGGCAGGATTTTCCTGTAACTGCTGAAAATGCTACCGCCAGCCTTACAATGCTGCCACCTCCTTCTCCATAACTTCCATCTATTTCGATCATTTTATGCTCACATGATAGAGAAGAAAGATTTTATATAGTTTTATAACTTTCTTTTACTTTTTAGTTGAGAATGAATCTAGAAATGAAAGTCGAAATAGTTAGTGACAATTTTTTAAGGGAATTTCCAGTAAAGGATAACAGAGAAAGTCTAGTTTCAATAGTTGGAATTCATCCCAGAATTATTGTGCGACCATGGAAGAAGACATATTGGGGAATGAATAGGTATAATTATTTAGTTCGCGAAAGTGTTGCTAAAATGCTTGTTAAAGTTGTAAAGAGTTTACCTCAAAATATTGAGCTTGAGGTTATTGATGGTTATAGGCCTGCGGAAATTCAGAGAAAAATGTTCTATGCTGGAATAAAGATATGGCAGAAAAGACATCCTCAATGGAGCAAGGATAAAGTGAGGGTACAGCTTCAGAAGTATTTGGCAAATCCTGAATCTTACACCTATCATTCTACAGGAGGAGTTGTTGATGTCACTCTTTACGATGAAAAAGGTCAGCTTGAGATGGGAAAGGATAGACATACTTATAGTAAGAGAATTAATGGAACTGCGAAAAAGAATAGGATAATGCTGATCAATGCAATGGAAAATGCCGGCTTTGTTAACTATCCTTTAGAATGGTGGCATTGGTGTTATGGCGAAAGTCTTTGGGCGCATGTTAAAGGAAAGAAACATGCCATTTATGGCACTATTCCTCTCAAGGATTTGAAGAAATTTTTGTGATTAAATTTATATACTTTTAGCTCTCCGAATTAATAAAAGGGGTAAAGAGGGAAGAAAATAAGATGGCTGAGGATATTGGACATAAGTGTGGAATTGCTGCTGTGTATCTTTTTGATGAGAAAGAGAATGTGGTTCCTCCTTTAGGTTCTATGTTACTTCAACTACAGCATAGAGGAAAAAGAAGCGCAGGGATCACAACCTATAATCCAGATAGAGCTCAGAGATTAGATTCTCATAGAGAACTAGGAAGAGTTAACTCTGTCTTTAGGGAAGGCGACAATGAAAGAAAAATTGGATTGTATCAAAAGTATAGGGGGTATATAGGGATAGGTAGTGTACGTTATCCTACTTCTGGAGCGAGGTATGACCCTGAAATTGAAAGGTTTGCAATTCAACCTTTTGAAAATCATGGAAATTATATGACGTTTGACTGGTTTGCTTTTGCTTTTAATGGGAATATTGCAAATAATAAAGAAGTTCAAGGAGAACTCGAAGAAGATGGACATTATTTTGCTTATGAACTTGATACAGAAACAATAAGAAGATGGTTAAGAACGAAATTTTATAGTAAAGATGGAATGTCTTCAGATAAAACAAAAATAGAAGATTCGATAATAGGAGTATTTTCAGAATTTTCTGAGAAGTTCCAAGGTGCTTATAGTATGGTATTTTTAAATGCTCTAGGACAACTTGCAATTCTTCGTGATCCTCATGGAATAAGGCCCCTAGTTTACGGCCACAATGATAAAATCTTCGCAGTTTCTTCAGAGAGCTTAGCTTTAGAAAAAGTTGGATTTAACTTAGAAGATATTAAAGATGTGAAACCAGGAGAGATTATTTTGGTAAGTGATAGTAGAATAAGGAAAGAAACTTTTGCAGAATCTAATAGAATAGCACATTGTTTATTTGAGTATGTGTATATGTCTAAAGCAAGTTCTGTAATTGATGGAGTGAGTGTATTGCAAGTTAGAAGAAATTTTGGAATTAATCTGACGGAGCTTGTGAGGGAAGCCATTCCAGGTATTAGTAAAGAGAAGGGATATATTGTTGTATCGGTTCCATCTACTGCTATCCCTGCAGCGCAAAGCTTAGCTGATGAGTTGAATTTACCTTACGTGCAGGCTTTAGAAGCGCTTGGGGAATCTGGGAGGAGTTTTATTGAAGACGAAAGAGATAGGGGGAGGATAATTAGTGAAAAGTTTACACTGCATAGAGAACTCGTGAGAGGAAAAAAAGTTGTGCTCGCTGATGACACAACAGTAAGAGGACCTACCGCTACAGCACTTGTTAAACTTGTTAGAACTGCAGGAGCTGATGAAGTTAACTTAGTTTTAACTGCTGATAAATTAATGTCAATATGCCCACTTGGAGTAGATATGTATACTTATAGAGAGCTTATTGCAGCTCGTCACAACGGAGATATTGAGGGTATTAGGGCTGAGATCGGAGCAAACAGTGTAATCTATAACACACTTGAAAGGCAAATTGCCTCAACAGGAAGGCCAGCAAATGAATTTTGCACTGGTTGTTGGACTGGAAAATACCCAATTTCAGCAGCTCAAAAATTAGCGGATGAGAAAAGAAAAGAATTTGAATTAGAAATTCTCAGATAGATTTAAAAATTAATTCCTCTTATTAGTATCAGCGGGATGGAGCAGATTCGGAAGAAGCTCAACCAGGAGTGCTCGTCGGGCCCATATAAATTCTAATCAATTTCATTAGAAAAATGAGAAACCCGGAGGTCGTTGGTTCAAATCCAACTCCCGCTACTTTATAATTTAAAATGTCAATAAAAGTTAGTAGTGCAAAGATAATCCATTCTGAAATTACACGAATTTTTGTTGGTGAATTCTATGAGGGCCTTTTTCTACATATTTTTGGTGGAGAAAAACTTGAGGAAGAGGGAAAGGAGGATCATTTACCGGATGTTATAGAAAGAGAAGAAAGGAGACTGTACGAAGTCAAATCAAGTTCTAAGTATAATTATTATCATTTGAGGGATTGCCAGATGGATGATCTTAATTTCCTGTTAACTAGGGGAGAATTTAGAGGTTTTGAATTATTTTTTGCATTTTTTACTTATACACTCAGCAGAATCTCCAAAACCTATGAGGACAGAGAGGAACTACATCAAGCTTTAGCTGATGGAACAGAATCTCTTCTTATCTTGCCATATGACTTAGTAAGAAGAGTTCATGAAGAAGGCAAGAGCAGATATGACGGTAATAAATATGATAATTTAACTAAGTTAAGAAGGACAGATATAAGAGAACTTCTAGAAGGTCTAGAGCTTAGAACTGATACTAGTGGCCAAATACAATTTGATGGCTACACTGTTAAACCTTTTGAAGTAATTGAAGTAGAGCAATGAAAAAACAAAAGCCAAAGGTGTACATCAATGACCGTGGACGAGGCCCTGTATTAGGCCTCTCTTTCTTTCAGGATTATGACTCCTCTCCAATAATTTAGTAAAGTTTAAAATAGGAAAATACTTTATAGCTATGTAAAGAGTAAAATGCAGAAGATTTCTAAGCAGCACAAGAAGGATATGCAAGATCGCTTCAATAAGCTTAAGCAGGAGAATATTCTCGGAATTGATGACTCTGGACGAGGCCCGGTATTAGGTCCTATGATCATGGCAGGAGTAATGATCCCTTCTTATATTGGAGGTCAATTTAAGGATTTGGGTATTAAAGACAGTAAAAAGTTAACTCCTCAAAAGAGGGAAGATTTTGCTCACGTAATCAAGGACAATTCCTCTTTTTCTGTAATTAAAATATGGCCTGATGAAATCATGCTTCGCAATCATGATGGGGTTAATATTAACAAACTAGAAGCTATTAAGGCAGCACAGATAATTAATGAGATGTTGCCTGATGTTGCCATAGTCGACTGTCCTTCTAATAACATAAAAAAGTGGCAGGCTGAGCTTGAGAAACATCTTCTAGAAGGGGTTAGAAAGGAAGTTAAGCTTGTTATTGAGCACAAAGCTGACTCCAAATATGTAGAATGTTCTGCTGCATCTATAATCGCAAAAGTTGAGAGAGATGAAGAAATTGCAAAGCTTCAGAAACAGATTCCCGAGCCCTTTGGTAGTGGATATCCTTCAGATCCTATAACCCAGAAATTCCTCGAGAAAAACTGGGATAAACATAAGGGCCTTTTCCGAGAGACATGGCAGACTTGGCAGAGATTTAAGAAGGAAAAGTCGCAAAAGAAAATTGTGGATTATGATTGACTTGCGACTATTATCAATTGTGTTTAGTAATGTTGTCAATAATTTATTTTTCTTCCTTCAATAACGCTCTTTACAAGAGCACCATTATTGTGAGTTATATGCTTGTTTCCGTCTATGTAGTAAAATGCCCTTGCACTCCCTGAATCAAGATAAACTGCATCTTCACACTTAAGTTCCTGCATGATTCTTGCAATTTTTCCAATACTAGCATTCCCCAAAACTAATAAAGCATTTCCATTTTTTCTAATTCCAAGTGCACTTCTTGGCCTTGTGGATCTTGCATCAACATTTCTCCCTTTCCACCCGGTACTTATTCTTCCATCACTAACCAATCCGACAAGTCCACCCACAGCAGTATGATACATTTTTAATGTTCCTAAATCAGTCGTTTGCAATATTTTCAGCTCGTTAGCAGAATAAACCAAACTCGATCCACCAGAGAAGCTACCATTTGCAAGAACATTATAATCATTAACTATCCTTCCAACAGAATTCCCACTTCTTCTATCATAAAAGGAGGCAGCAATTAAAAATTCCAAACTATCGCCATATTCTTCTCTAGCCTTAGAAATGAAGTGGTAAAATCTCTGTGGCTTTTTCGAAACGTCAGACTCAATAGCAGTTCTTCTCGGACTGAATTCATAGACAAGTACAGGAACTCCTAAAATTGTTGTTTTTACAGGCTTTTTGTTGGATTTATTTTGGACTGCTATATCTTGCTTAACTTTTGCAAAATTTACCTTGACTTCAGGTGCATTTTGTGTGCTAAGTAAGAACAAAGCAATTAAAGGTACTAAGGACATTCTACGCATTACCAACAAGATGGGAAAAAGTTAAATATTTTACTTAACAGAGATTTTAAAAGGATAAGATTAAAGTAATAAATAATAGTAAAAGAGGCAAGTAAAGAAATGACCTTCATAAAAAGCCTAAAACTTAAGGGTTTTAAGAGCTTTCAGAAAGAGACTGAAATAGCTTTCAGCCAAGGTTTTTCCTGCATTCTAGGACCGAACGGATCGGGTAAAAGTAATGTTACCGACGGCATCTTGTTTGTACTCGGAAAGCTAGGAAGTAAAACTTTGAGGGCAGAAAACTCTGCGAATCTTATTTATAATGGAGGAAGTGAGGGCAAGCCTGCCCAGGAAGCTATGGTAGAACTAGTTCTTGATAACTCAAATTCAACTTTCCCACATCCTGAGAAGGAAGTTCGAGTTTCCCGCATTGTAAGAAGAAATGGTTCCTCAATATACAAAATTAATGATGAAGTCAAGACAAGGCAGGAAGTTCTCGATTTGCTTATTAAAGTAGGCATTAGTTCTGAAGGACTTAATATTGTGCCTCAGGGTACGATAAGCAAGTTTGTTGAAATGAAGCCTGAAGAAAGAAGGCAACTTATTGAGGATCTTTCCGGCATTAGTGTTTATGAGGAGAAGAAGGAAAAAAGTCTTAAGGAGTTAGAAAAGACGGATTTAAAGATTAAAGATATTAGCATAGTTCTTGGTGAGCGAGGCACTTACCTCAAGAACTTGGAGGGAGAGAAAGAGCAAGCATTGCAGTATAAGAATCTTAAAGAAGGTGTTGAGCTTGCAAAGGCTGCACTCATATTTAAGCAACTCGAGAAGAGGGCTAAAGATAAAGGCTCACTTGAACAGGATATAGGCAGGATAAAGGAGAAATATGACAAAATTCTGAATGAGGTTACTAGTCTGAAGAAAGAAATTTCTCAATCTTTCTCAGAGATTGATTCTGCAAATAAGGAAATTGAGCTCTTGAGTGGCAAGGAACAACAGAGAGTGCAAGGAATTATTGTAGAGTCTCGAGAGGAAATTGCCCGTCTTAGTGTAAGGTGCGAGGGCTTGAGAGAACAACTTCGAGTCTCGGAGGGGAGGGAAAAACAACTAAAGAATGACTTGAGCAAAACAGTAGAAAAATTAGGCAGACTTAGGGAAGAACTTAAAGCCCCTAGGGAAGAGAAAGTGGATATTAGCAAGATCAATGTAGAAATTGCTGAGAAGGAAAATGCCATCATCAGTGAAATTTATAATCTAATTAAGAGATTGGGAAATGCAAAAAGAGAGAAGAGTAGAGACAAGATCATTCAAGAGCTGGAGCAGATTGAAAAGATATGTTCCTCTATCTATGCAGCAATAAAAGAAATTAAGAATAAAAGAGAGGCTCTTACTAAGCTCCCTGAGTTAAGTAAGGAATTGGATAAGTTCCGTGGAGTAGAAATAGAGATTAGAATTCAAGAGCGAGAGATTGAAAGGATTAAGCTGCTCATAAAACGAGGTCAAGAAGAGAGAAATAAAATTTCTTCCTCACTCGAGAATTTTGAGTCCGAGTTGAACCAGAAACTTTCTGAATCCAAAGAGAAGGATAAAATTTCCAGAGATTTGGGTAAAAAGTTTAAGGATATTTTTGTGAAGAGAAATTTGCTTGAAAACACTCTTAAGAAAAGAGAGGGAGAGCTCGGGAAGAAAGAAAACTTATTAAGAGAAGAAGAAAGAAAACTTAAAGATATTGAGATTGAAAGAGCCAAGATCGAGGAATTTATGCGAAGCTTGGAGGAAGAGGGAAAATCATTTGAAAAGCTCAAGGAGAGGGCGCTACAAGATTCTCGTAATGAGGTTGCGCTTAGAAGTGCAATTGAGAGTAAACAGAAAAAACTTGAGTCATTGGGCAGTGTAAATCTTCGGGCGCTAGAAGTTTATGATGAAGCTAAGAAAGAATATGATATGATATATGAAAAATTCACTAAACTTGAGTCTGAGAAAGCTGAAATTATGAAGATTATAGAGGAAATTGATAAGAAAAAGGGGAAGAGCTTCATGAAAAATTTTGATGCTGTAAAAGAAAATTTTCAGCGCATCTTCTCGAGAATTACAGGAAAGGGGCAGGCAATTTTGGAGTTAGAAAATGAGAAAAACCCATTTGAGGAAGGATCTGGAATTGATATTAGGATTAAAATCGGCAAGGGAAAATATCTCGATATTAGGAGCTTATCAGGAGGAGAAAAGTCCCTTACAGCACTTTCGTTCATATTCGCAATTCAAGAGTTTAAGCCTCATCACTTTTACTTGCTGGATGAGGTGGATGCTGCTCTAGATAAGAGAAATTCTGAGAGATTATCTTCTTTGCTCAAGGAGTATGTAAAGAAGGCACAGTACATTTGTGTAACTCATAATGATGCGATGATTTCATCAGCCGATGTTCTTTATGGAGTAAGCATGCAAGATGGTAGTTCCAAGATTGTGAGTTTGAAGTTGTGATTTGGTTTTTATTTTATTTAAGGTTCTAAACAAAATTACTATAAACCTTGCCTCTTACAATTGTGGCCTCAATTCTGCCAGGAAACACGAGGCCCTCAAAGGGACTCCAACCACATTTTGTTTTTAACATATCTCTCGTGATCTCTGTTTTATTCCAAGTATTTATAACAGTTAAAGATCCTACATAACCCTCTTCAATTTTCCCATACTTTTCTCCTGTAAATCTCGAGGCAAGTAAACTGGGATTGTATGAGCATGTTTTTAAGATTATACTCTCATCAACACCCATATGCATGAGCAAAGTTACAAAATAACCATACGTATCCAATCCGGGAATTCCTGAGATTCCTTTCTCGTTCTCCTCTATTGAGTGAGGAGCATGATCTGTTGCAAGGTACTCAATTTGACCAAGGCTGAATGCTCTCATGAGTGCTCTTCTGTTTTTTTTAGTTCGTAAAGGAGGATTTACTTGCAGGAATCCATCTATTCTGTCTTTTGAAGTAAAATACAGATGATTAGGGGAAACTTCTGATGTCACTCGAACTCCTCGATCTTTGGCCTGACGAATCAACTTGAATCCTTCTGCAGTTGAAAGATGACATATGTGACCTTCCAAATCATATTTTTCAATTAATCTCAAGGCTTGTTTTATCGCCTCAACTTCTGCTCGCATGGGTCTTTTTTGTTCATGCGTTGCTGCTGATTCATGTTCGTGCATAACATTTGGTGATTCACAATGGAATGCAACAAATTTTCCCTCGTACTGAGAAAGCACTTCCTCAATGTCCTCATCTCTTTCAAAGCCAATATTTCCTACACTGTGACCCATGTAAATTTTTGCAGGAGCATTTATCTCAAATGGAACTGAACCTGGCATTATTGCATAATATGGCACTACATCAACTAAAGATTTTTCAACAAGTTCTTTCTTTCGCTGCCACGTCTCTAGATTAGTTACAGGAATAGGATCATTGTTAGGCATGTCGAAAAATCCTACAACACCACCATTAATGGCTGCCTGCGATGCAGTAAAGAAATCTTCCTTGTAAGATTGTTTCTGAGATTCATCCTCTCTTGCATGCACATGAATATCAATAAATCCTGGAAAGATTAAATTTGGAAATTCAAAGTGGTAATCTGGAATTAGTTCTCTGTATTCATCCTCTGATAGGCGATCCTCTAACCTCGACACTCTTTCTATTAAGCCAGTTTCGGTATTAATCACTACTTTTCCTGAGAAATTTCCTTTGTGACCAACAAAATTGCCTGCTATAACTAAGTTACTCATTTTAGAATTTTTAGAATTATTTTGAATTGAATATTCTTCTGTAAACGTCATGGCCATGCTCTGCGAAGTTTTCGAAATATCCTGTGTACCACTGGTTGAGTGAGATCCCAGCACTTTCAGAGATTTTAATATCTTCAATGCTCTCAATTCCACCCGTCCTTATAACATGAAACTCTTGAGGAGGGCCTCCACCTCTTACATATTGCACTGCAGTTGATGCCAGTTCAAGAGAAGATTCTTTTAGAGGCCTCCCACTCACGCCTCCTCCAACACCAAATTCTTTACTTCTTGTGAAAAAGTCATAGAACCTTCTTTCCTTTTCATGAATGAGTTCTCTTCTCTTTGCATAATTAGTTGAAGTATTTCCAAAATTAACTCCATCATAACCCTGCTCAAATAGCAAGTCGAGAAGTGCAGGAAGTTGCTCAAGTTCTGTATCATTAGAAAATTTCACTATGACAGGAATAGTTCTTTGCCTTCGATCAAGGAAATGTTCCTTTACATATCGCAATCTATTCGCAAGGTCGTCATCTTGCGGCTTTCCATGAGCAGTATTTGGGCAGCTCTCATTTATTTCAAGAAAATCCACACCAGCTCCTTCATACATCTGCATTCCTTTAACAAGGTATAGAAGTTTATCTTCTACACTAAAGTCAGGAGAACCCATAACACTCCATCCAACAGGGCAATCATTTATCCTTTCCATTCTTGCAGCCTGTCTAGAATTTTGAATATCTCCATCATTTAGAAGGCCTAACCAATTTGATGCGGAATGAGATCTTGGGTATGGCACAAATGGAAGATAAATTCCATCTTTTTCATTACCCTTTCTGAGATTCCATGTTCCTGTCCCTCCCAAGTAAGCGGCGGCTCCTTGCCTCGCAATCATTTCGTAACACTCGCCATTCTTAAACATGCCTGCAGAATTCATAATAGGCGAGCGAAATTTTATTCCCCATAATGTACGAGATAAATTTTCAGGAGGGGTGTAAGTTTCAGAAGGAATTTCTCCTTTAAGCATTGCTAAAAATTCCAATCTGCCTTTCGAATAGCTTTCAACTACGGTTCTTGGAGGGAGTGTAGTTGCTAAAGGTCTTAATTTACTCTCCCACCTTGCTAAGGTTGTTGCTCTCATTCTTAGTTTATCTCATCCAATATTTAAAATGTTTATTGTCCTTTACTACAATTATCAATCTGACTAACAAACTCTAGTGCAGCCGCTCTCATATCCGAGGCTTCGTACAATGCCCTTCCGATTATGGCATGCCATTTTTTCCCGGCAACTTTTACTGCATAAGCAATATTTCCTCCCTGAATAACAAATCCAGTGGAATAGTAGGTTGGTTCTACATTCTCCTTTTTCAAGAGTTCTGTAAGATTAGTAATCTTGTGAGGAATATTTCCAGGCGTGACATAATCTGTAACCCCTAGTCGAGCAGCAAGTCTGTATATATCTGTTGGGGCTACGGACTTAAGAAAACCACTCAGATCATATTGAAAGCCAAGCTCTTTGAAAATTTTTGTATAATCCTTATATTTGGGATTTGAAAAATCACCTTCGATTTGTCTATGATGTGTCATTATACTTCCTAAGATTACCTCAAGTCCTATATCTTTTGCTGTAACAAGGCATTCATACTCTACAATAGGCCCAGTAAATGGAAATAAAATAGCTGCATCAAACCCTGATTCTTTAATTTCTCTTAAGAGATCTGCTGAAGTTTCCGGTGTACTTGTTCCGAGCTTTTCTGCATCATAAATTAAAGGTTTGTCTGTATATTTCCTTGCAACTTCTATCCAAGATTCCCATCCTTTTCTTCCTGATTTGTGAGGTATTTTGTATGCTCCAACTCCATCTATGTCTGCAGTTGCATGGAGAATTTCCTCAAATTTTTCAGGGGGAACATCACATGCAGGAATTATGCTTCGCTCTCTTTGAATTATCATTTTAGCTCATTGTCAATAACCCTTCCTCGATAAAGGCTTGAAGTAATTTATTATTTAAATTGTGATTAGGATAGATTGTTTTTTGATCTCCGAATTCTTCGATGTGAACCGGCTTTTCAAAAACATTCAAATCAACTCCATGTCTTGCATAATAATTGATAATATCTTCAATAAGTCTCACGTTTCCTTGGTGCATTAATTTTACAGCTTTTGGAATTAGAGAATGTACATTTGTAATAGTTAAAACACTTACCCCAACTACTGCAAATCTTTCTACTGCAGAAATCTTTTTTTCATTTGGCCATGTCCCTTCAGTAAAGGCAGTTTCTCTTCTGTCTACTAATGCTATTGCAGTATCAACTTCTAATCCAACTTCTCTTGCTCTGGAGATTTGCTCTGCTAAATTATCTCCAGTTGTAAGCACATCCTCTAAAAAAATTACTCTATCACCAACCTCAACTCTACCGGAAAAATATTTTTCAGCCAATGTTTCTGCCCTTTTTGCAGGTTCTTTCCTTGCTAATACTCTCCTCCCATTTCCAACACTTACAGAAAGGTCAACTCCCAAAAGTGATGCTCCATAAGGGACACCAATAAAATAAAG
>CAYIBB010000009.1:18421-18899 GCA_964361585.1 Candidatus Woesearchaeota archaeon
CTCTTTCCCTACACGACGCTCTTCCGATCTCCAATAAAATAAAGATCCTTTGTCTCTATCCCTTGTTCTGCTGTGAAAGAGGAAACAATATTCAAAAGTTTTTCAGCAGGTTTTCCTTCTTGCAGTCCAGTAAATTTAAAATAATAAGAGGTAGTCTCTCCTGTACGCAAAGTATATTTATCCCCTATTCTAGGAACTCCTGATCTTACGAAAAAATTGTTATTTTCCTCTTTATCAACCATTTTATATTTTAAGTACTTTAGATATAAATTTATATTCTAAATTTTAAGTAAGTTCTAACGTCTTTAAATTTATCTTCTCCTGCTTGTCTGCGCTCTAGTTCTAATTCTGGTAACTTTTTCATTTACATGATGTCCGACTTCAATTAGCCGTGTCGGATCATCACCTTTTTGTTGGAGGGATACAAATGCTGCAAGTTGTACTGCAACAGGAGGTTGGTCAGGTGCAAAGGCGATTT
>CAYIBB010000010.1:0-18889 GCA_964361585.1 Candidatus Woesearchaeota archaeon
TTTTTCATTTACCCCCTTTATTTTTTTCACTTGCTTTTCAATTTTCTTTCCTTCCCCAGCCTTTTCAGCCTCAACCTTTTCCTCCTCCTCAGCAAAGAAATCCACAATCTTCTTCCAGAATCCTGAAAGGATTATAAGAATTATGATAGCAAGGATTATGCCGACGATTAAATAAGTTCTGTAAGCAACAAGAAATTCTGGCAAGGAGAGAGCGGTAACATTGGTTGCATTTACTGCTGTAGTTACATTTGATACTTGTCTGGTTGGAGCAGGGACAGTAGTTACTTCCTTACCTACTCCATTCTCTTTCCTCTCTTCCACTTCCTTTACTTCTTTCGAAACATTAGTCACATTTCCTGTGCTAACATTTCCTGTTCTGAATAAACTGTAGAAGAAATCAACAAGTTTCTCGCTGAATGACTTTTCTGTAATATTCATTTCTGCTGTTTCCTTTTCCTTCTCTTCCGCAGTTGGAGCTTTTGTCACATTTCTTGTTGGCTGTCCTGTTGCTGGAACTGTTGTCTGATTAGGAGTTGAAGGAGTAGTTGGCCTTAGTTGTGGCTGTGTTACATTCCTAGTAACATTTTCTTTAGTTACATTAACCTCTCTAACTTCACTCACAAATAAAGTTGCAAAGAACTCCTCGATACGCTGCCATAAGCTTACACCTGTAGCATTTACAACAACTTGGCCTGTTGGTAGTTCTGGGGCGACAGGCTTAACTTGAACCTTGACAGTTATAGTTTCAGAATCACTCACTTTAGTATCTTTATGCTCCACTGTTACAGTTGCACTGTAGTCTCCCACTTGGGTCTCAAGTGGCGGGGCAATGTACATAAAGATTGTTTCTGCCTGCCCTGGCGCTAGTTTAAGTGTGCTAGGATTTATCTGTGAAAATGAGGCTGCATTTCCTGTCAGAGCGATTAGGTATGTAGCTTCCCTAGCACCACTATTTTCTATATTAAATGAAATTGTTCCAGTCGTGTCCTTGCCTATACTTATGGCATTGCTCTGTGCCACAATACTTGGCTTGTAGCATTCACTCTGAGATAAAGTACTAAGTTTTAAGGATGCCGTGGACGATGCAGTGCTTAAAGGATCTAGTGCTTCAAGGCTAATAAAATAGTCTGCTGAAGCAGTATTTTCTGGAGGGGAGGCAATAAGTTTTACGTTAGTTTCCTGCCCTGGCTCTATGCTTACAGTATTTTTCTCAAGGGAAATCCATTCAGGACCTTTAACTGAAAGTGAGTAAGAAGAAAGGAAATTTCCAGTATTCCTTACTCTCAAAGTGTAAGAATTTGATAGACCACTACAAATAATATCAGAGGTTTTTTCCAAGCTTAAGAGCACATCATAACACTTATTCACATTCACTTCCATATCAAGTCTCTTTCTTAAATTTCCTTGCTGAGAGATTGTATTCACATCGATGTCAAATCTTCCAAAAGCTCTGTATGGTGGCGCTAGAATGAGGTTCGCAGTTCCACTCTGTCCTGCCTGTAAAGTCAAAAGTCCGCGATCAATGGAGCTCCATTTCGGCCCTGTTAATTCGAATCTGAAATCATTGTCTTTCCCAAGGTTTGTAATTTGAATAGGGACTGAAAGTTTTTCGTTCTCGCAAAGAGAATAGAAATTCTTTTCTGCAGTGAAGCTGTATGCATAGCACACTTCTGCAATAACCTTCGAGCTTGCTGAAGCCCTAGCACCACTCAGAGATTCTGCTTTAACAATTAAATCGTAAGTTCCTTCTGCATCAGTAGGAGCATTTACTGTTATCGCAAAAGATCGGCTCTCACCTCTTCCTAATGTTACTCGAGAGATAGAGGAAGTTGCCCATGGAGCAGCCCTTCCCTCAAGTCCTATGGTATAATCTTCAATAAAATTTCCATCATTTCTTAGTGTAGCATCTAGAACTGTACTTTGGCCTTGACATACATTCTTTTCCGGAACAAGTTGTAAGGAGGTTGCCCTGCAATTCTCAACAATAATATTCTGCTCGTAAACTTTTGATATGCTCGAAGTTTTTATATTAATTCTTAAGGTGTAGCTTCCAGGAGAAATTTGGGACGTCGGAGTTACGTAGATAAAAATCTGCTTACTCTCCCCTTGCTTTAACAAGAAACTTGAGGGAGCCATAGTTGTAAATTTAGCGGCATCTCCTTCCTTTAATATACTGAAGGTACTTTCCTCAGCCCCTGTATTTTTTACGTTAAGAGTAATGAGAATCGTGCTTCCTGGACATGCAGAATTTGTTACAAGATCTGAAGTAAAGGTGAAATCTTCAGCTGCACTAATACCTATAATCAAGGAAATTAATAGCAGTGCAATAAATGCTATAGATGCACTAAGTATCCCTTTTGTCATTCTCCCTTTTATTCCTTCTCTTTTTATCAATTTTAAGATTCGTTATTACTTTCCAAGAGATAATCAATATAAAAACTTTATCGTGATAAAATATAATAATAGTGCCTAATAAACTCTAGGCCTTTTATCAATGTCAGAAATAAGAACTGTATTCCTATCATGAAAGACTACGTAAAGAATTCTATAATCTCCAACTCTAATTCTGAATACCTTTTCTTTCCTCCCAAGGACTCTTTTAACATCTTGTGGAAAAAGATCCTCGCTGAGTTTTTTTATTCTACTGATAATTCTCTCATAAAGCACTTTATCACACTTTCTCAGGAACCGCTTTGCAGAACTAGCAAGTTCAATTTGAAATATTTTAAGCTAACTCTTTTTCAAAATCTTCAATAGAAGTAGTCTTTCCATCCTCGAATTCCTCTACGCTCTCCTTCAATCTTACTTCCTCTTCAGGAGTCAAGATAGTATCTATATCAACCATATGCTCTTTTATGAATTTTACATCACTTTTAATTTCCTTCAATTCATCTAAAATTTGTTTATTTTCATTCGCCATAATAATCCTACGTAGTTAATACTTTTAAATCTAACGGATTAGTTTAATAGAAAGTTAATAAAACAAATTAGAAACTAATAATATCAAAAATTTATAAAAATAAAAAAAGAAAAAGTAAAAAATTAAAAAATCCAATTAGTAGTATTTTTCGTTATCTTTCCCAGGACGTCTAGTTACGATAAGCACTACTATAAGCACTATCAAAATTGCTCCTAGTATAATTGCTATAACCACAAGGTTACTTCTCAAGTCTACTGCTCCTACTCCTGAGGTTACATCAGTTGTAAGCTGAACCTGTTTGATTGTACTTCCGTCAGACTTAACTGTAGCTGTAAACACATGCTCTCCTGACACTGCAGTATTTGTAGGTAACACGAACACACTTAAGGTGCCGCTATCGCCTGGCTGCAACGACAAGATTGCAGGATCTACTCTCGAGGTTGCGAAAGTCTCAGTTCCTGAAAGCTCAACAGTATAGAACTGTTCCTTCGTCCCCAAATTTGTTAGTGCAATTCTGTAAATTGCTCCTTCGCCTCTGGAAACTTGCTTAAGAGCTTCGTCAACTGCTACTAAAGTTCGCCTTTCTTGTGTTGGAACTACTTCGCCTCTGCCTAAAACAGTCAATGTAAATTCTTCCTCTACTCTAGCATCCTTGTTGTACACTATAACTTGCATCACATAGCTACCTGTTTCTGCACCTGATGGAATCTTGACCAGAATGCTTTCTTCAGCAGCATCTTCCTCGTCATCATCCTCGTCCACTGGTGTAAGGTCGCCAAGGAATGCCTGTTTCACAACATTAAGCTCTGGTATCACTATTTTAGCGAAAACATCATCTTCTCGCTCGCTTCCTCTGTTCTTGACAACGACTTCGACAAGCATATTGCTTCCTGCTTCAACTTCCTGAGCAAAGTCAACATTCAAGAGCTCAAAGCCATGTCTTGATCTTGCTACGCTAAGAGGAATTGACTCGATATCTTCTTCATCAGAACTTTCTGCTGTAATTCTCAAGCGGAAGTCTTTTGCAAATCCGTCCTCGTCAATCTCAATGTCTTGTGGCACCGTCAATGTTAAGAACTTAACATAAGTTCTGTTTGCTCTTACGTCAAACAGATCAGTCTCGTCATCAACATCTTCTCGCTTTTCAACTCCCTTGATTTCTGCTTCAATGCTCACTGCATCCTCGTCTTCGAAAGCCTCAAGCTCAACCTTAACGTTAAGCCTTTCGCCTCGCTCTACCTCTAGTACTAGGTCATCAGGAAACACATCAACACCGTTAACATCTACATCAACGATTTGAAATGCCTGTGCACTAACTAAAGGGAATGCAAGAGCTAATAGTGCTGTCACTAGTATCCCAAAAAACAATCCTTTCATTTTATTTTTGTTCATTGTTCCCCCTTATTATTTAGTTGTTATTATTAAGTGTATATAGGCTATTTAAACTTTTCGGTAATGAAAATATCTTGTTTTTCCTTTGTTTATTTGTTTGGATTTATTTTTAATTGCTAATTAAAGTTGTAAAGCTCGTTGAATACGTAAGTTCTATGAGCTTCATCATCCACTTGGCTTTTAACCTCAACTAATATGTACTCGAAGTCGTGACCAACATCAAACAGAAGCCACGAGGTTGAAAGTGCATGTAATCTCACATCTTGGCTAAGCACTTTAGTATCTCCATTTACAACAAAGACCTTTACATCTACCTTGTTGTCTCTATTGACGTTATCGAGCTTTACATAAAGCACTCCATCCTGGAAGATACCTGTAACATCAAAGTCAGGCTCATTTTCCTTCTCTTCTTGAGGAGGCTGTACTTCCTTGTGCAAGACCTTTACGCTTATTGTCTTTGCATTATCTGCCGTATCCTGTTCGCCTTGAACTACTGAAGATCTTGCTTCTATAAAATGTAACCCTAGAGCAAAATCAGTAGTGTTCCAATTAAATGAGTGCACTTCACTCTCTCCTGACTCAAGTGTTACTTGCCTTGTCGCAATCACTTCATTAGCGCCAGCATCTGAAATTGTGAGTATGAAAGTTTCCGCGAAAGCTCCTTGATTTTCCACAGTTGCTTTTATTTCAGCAATATTACCTTGCACAATGGTAGAGGGTGCTCTTATTAGAGTTACAGCAACATCATGATCCTGAGTGGGAGTTGGAATGCAAAGTACCGTAAGCCTTACAACATTGCTCTGCACATTGAATTGACCATCGCTAGCAGCAAATTGTGTAAATCTCTCCTGCCCACAAAAATCTTGCTCCGGAACGAGGGTTGTAACCCCATTTGCAATATCTATGTTAATGTTCTGTACACTAAGAGAAGAAAATGTTAACACATCACCATCAGGATCTGAAAAGAAATTATTCAAGTTAAGTGTATGTACAGTATTTTTATTCCATGTCTGATCTGGAATATGTTCAGCAACAGGAGGCCTATTCCCTATAGTGCCTGCAATTTCGAAAGTTGCACTCCTCTGCTGAGTTTCTTGACTTGAGCATTGTTCATCTGTAACTTCAGTAGTCAATTTGAGTTCATGAGTTCCTACTCCTAGTCCAGAGGTGTCAATCACAAAACTGAAATCTTGTTCTGTATCTTGCAACATGCTCGTTTCTAGTCTTTCAATTTCCTGTCCGTCAAGTTGTACCTTTACTAGCATATCAGCAGAATAGAATCCAAAGAATCCTGGAACATCATCAAATATTTGATCGCCGAAGTATGGCTCCAAATTCAGGGCACGGGCAAGCATTACTGCTACCTCTGCTCTGGTTGCACTCCTTTCTGGGCAAAATTGTGAAGGACTTGAGGAACATCCTTTTGTAATTCCTGCCTCATAAAGCGCCTGTATTTCCTTCCATGCCCAATAATCTGAAGGCACGTCAACAAAATCCGCGGCCCAAGTTGCAGAGTTTTGCGGATCAAATTTATCCACATCTAACTCAAGAGCACGGGCAATAAAGACGGCCAGTTCAGCTCTGCTCACGTCTCTGTCAGGGCAGTACATTAAAGGATCTGCTGAGCATCCTTTTGTAATATTTGCTTTATAGATTGTATTAATTTCATTAAATGCCCAATAATCTGAAGGAACATCCTCAAAAATCTGTTGCTGCGACGCTGGACTGAGGTCAAGAGCACGAGCAAGGAGTACAGCAACCTCTGCTCTAGTAGTATTTCTCTCAGGACAGAAATTATTTGAGTCGCAACCTTTGGTTATCCCTTCCCTCCAAAGAGCACCAATTTCCTTATACGCCCAATATCCTTCTGGAATATGGACAAGGAGTTCATCCTTAAATGGGCTCATTACATGCGCAGTTACATTTAGTTCCTCGCCTTGAGAAAGTGAAGTGTCAGAAAGCTGCAAAGAAGTAATTTCTGCTTTACACTGTTCTGCCTTATCAAAAAGAGTATTGAACTCTTGCTGCCCTGTTCCTATTCTGCGCACAATTAATTCTCTAGGTAAATAGCCATCGCGGAAAAAATATTCAGCAAAGGCCTTTACTTGAAGATTGTTTGGAAATGGAACCACAAGTCTATTGCTTGAGCCTGAATTTCCAGTAAAAAGCAAATCTGCCTCAGTTATTTCTTCGCACATGAATTCGTGGCATACGTAAAGCTTTCCTGTAACATCATCTAAAGGGAAATTCTCAAAATTACCCGTATTTACGAAAAATTTATTTATTTCGCAAAAGTGTGTGTCAGGATCGCAAGAACTAGAAAGCGAATAGACTAGAGGGATTGCAAGTAAAATTAATACACCTATTAAAATCTTGTATAGTAATTTCATTTCCCTTAGCCTGAATTTCTTGCCTAGCTGAAAAACTATATAAATCTTTCTGTATGTCGTAATTCTAAAATGGTTACATATTGTGGGTTTGGAGGTAAGTATAAGAAACTAAATCCCATACTCACCCTTAATCTTATCAACTTCTACCCTAAATTCTTTTCTTCCAGTGTAGAAAGGAACTAGAATTCCATTCTGCTCTAGGAAAGCTTGCCTATAAGGAGAGGTTGTCATTGTATTTTCTGGTGGGATTACTAGGACATAACCGCACTCTTCCTTCCCAAAATACTCTCTTATTGGAGCGAGCAAATAAGAAAGTCTTCCCGGACGCAATGCATGATTAGTGCCTAAAGAACTAGGTGATGAGGGCATTCCATTTATCACTTTTCTTGTTCCGTTTGAAATTCCATTGGAACTACCCAAGCCATTTGTGAAACTAGAGGATCTTGGACGTTGTAACTTCACTTCAAAAAGAACAGGTAGGCCGTCTACTACTAGAAGTTCATCATACTCAGTATGCTCATTCCAATCATCATTTCTTTGAACTCTTAAATTTCCGTGTGGGTGTAAATTAAAAGTAAAGTTCTTAGTAGACTCGAGTGGCTTTATTGAATCAAATTTGATATGACCATTATATACTCCACATATACGCTCGAGACTTTCGCGTAAGTGAATTTCTGATAATTTAGAATAAAAATTAGGCTTTCCTTTATAATTCCTCTTCCTAAAAAGTTTACTTTCTTTAAATCTCTTCACAACTTCAGGCCAATTAGGCCCTGCTCCCGCAAGCTTCTGCGTAATTTCCTCAAGTAAAGAATTTTTTGTTAACATTTTACCCTTACTACCTTAAAAATTAAATTTTCATAATTCTTAGAAAAAGTTAATCCTCATCCATCCCACCATGAGGCATCTTTGGCATTGCTCCCTCACTCTTGCCTGCTGCAACTACATCGTCTATTCTGAGAATGAGATTTGTAACTTCACTCGCTGATGTTACAGCCTGCGTCTTTATCTTTAAAGGTTCTATGATGCCTGCTGCAAAAACATCTCGAATTCCGGCATTATGAACATCAATTCCTGCATTCATTTCTCCTCTTTCATGCCTTGCTTTGAGCTCTGTAATAATATCTATTGGATCGAGGCCAGCATTTTCCGCTAGTATACGTGGAATGCTTTCAAGCGCAAGGGCAAATTCTTCTATAGCAAGTTGCTCTCGGCCTTTCATTCCTTGTGCAAATTCTCTCAACCTTTTTGCGGTCTCAATTTCAATAGCGCCTCCTCCTGGAACAATTCTTTGCTCAGTAAGAGAGGCTGCCACATCACCAAGGCCATCTTTCATGGCCCGCTCAACTTCACTGACAACATGCTCAGTTCCTCCCTTGGCAAGAATTGTTATAGCCTTAGGATTAGGGCAGTCTCGAACGTAAATCATCCCTTCTGATTCCTTTCCTTCCTTAACTTCTTCAACAAGCTTAGCTCCTCCAAGGTCTTTTTCTTTGAGCTCACTCAGATTGCTAACAACTTTAGCCCCAGTCGCCTTAGCCAATTTATCCATATCACTTTTTTTAACCCTTCGAGCAGCCATTATTCCCTCAATAGCCAAATAGTATTGAACAGTGTCATCAATCCCTTTCTGGCATAGTACAACATTAGCTCCAGATTTCTTAATTTTGTCAACCATTCCCTTCAGCATTCTCTCTTCCTGCTCGAGGAATGCCTGCAACTGATCAGGTGAATTAATATTAATTTTAGTGTCAGTTTCAGGGTTCTTTATTTCCAACGCGCAGTCAATTAGAGCAATTTTTGCATTTTTGACTTTTTTAGGCATATCACTATGCACAATCTCTTTATCGAGGACAATACCTTTAATCATTTCTGTCTCATCAATTGACTTCCCTTTCTTCTTCTCAAGTTTAATATTATCTAGATCTACTTTAATTTTACCATCAACATCCTCACTTACTTGAAGTATGGCATCAACAATAATGTCAGCAAGCTTTTCCTTTGCCACTTCAGCTCCCTTTCCAGTCATTGCAGTCATTGCAATCTGCTTTAAGAGTTCTCTATCATCCTTATCTATTTTTATTGCAATTTCTCTCAAGATTTCATTTGCCCTTTTCTCAGCAAGTCTATATCCTCTAGCAATGACAGTAGGATGAACTTCTTGATCAAGAAGCTTTTCCGCGTTCTTGAGTAACTCGCCTGCAAGAACTACAGCAGTAGTTGTTCCATCTCCTACTTCTGCTTCCTGTGTTTTGGCAATTTCAACGATCATTTTGGCAGCAGGATGCTCAATCTGCATTTCCTCAAGTATTGTAACACCATCATTTGTTACAATAATATCACCCATGCCATCAACAAGCATCTTGTCCATTCCCCTAGGTCCTAATGTGCTCTTGATAGTCTCAGCTACAAGGCGAGCAGCCATAATATTGTTACGCTGTGCATCTCTGCCCATAATCCTGCTTACATTCTCAGGCAATATGAAGATAGGTTGTCTGTCTGCCATTTTTGTTTTTGATTTTTATTGGTTTTTTTAATTTTAATTTTTATGATATTAAGATTTAATTTGATTGATATGAGGTTTCCCCATTCAGCCCACTATCAAGAAATTGAATTTATTAGTATGGAGAATTATTTAAATTTTTTGGTTGTGTTGAGGGGTGTTTTATTTGTGCCTGGATCGGTAAAGTAATCTCCTTATTGGATTCTGCGGTTTCATGTTATCCTGTCCTAAGTCAAAAACTTTTTCAAATACCCTTGTAAGTTTCTCTCCACTTGGATGAGCCCTTAAATAGCCTAGAGATGCGTTTAGATAGTATCTAATTGCCTCACTAGATGTGCCATTCAATGTTAAAGAATTATTTCCGTTTTTATGTATTCCATAAGCCTTCCTAAAGGCCCCTTTAAATGCTCCTGAATAGAATCCTCTTTCTAACTCGTCTAAACCTCCATCATAAATTCTTACTAAATGTCTCTTTTCCTCACCGAGTCTAGAGCTCATTTCTCCATTTGAAGAATATTTTTTCCCAAGATGAATGTACTTTCTTAGCAATTCTCTTACTGCAACTTTATTGTCCTCTAGGTTAGTGAACACTACTGGATCACCATATAAGTAACCTAGGTGCAAGGATCTTGGCCCTATAACAACTTCTCCAGCATCAATCAAACTTCTTGATGTGCTATGTGAGGGATAACCATCATGTTGAATTAATGTTGCTTCTTTTGAGCCATTGCCTTGTGAATATTCATCAAGGCCCTTCTCCAATTCCTTCCTTAAAGAAAAATCTAAATTCCTCTTAACAAAGGTTAAATTTCCAGTGCTCAATGATTCTAACATTCTAAAGAAGTTCTCGGGATATTCACCAACATTTATAGTCTTTAAACTACTACCAGTACTCTTCATTAGTCTTTCATTTATCTTTTCCAGGTAGATTGGCATGAAATTGTGGAGCATAATTAGTGGATCTAGAGTATCCGATATTTCATCCCAATATACTTTTCCACTAGCATCAGGTTGGATTATTTCCTCGAATATTCTCTCTTCTAAAGTCTGCTCATTAATCCTTTCCATTAACAGCATAAAATTCTCAGCATAAAATTCATTTTCAACACTGAACAAGTATGGAAAAGCATTTACAACTCTGCCATCAGAAGTATGCAATTCAGAAAGATTATTGGATTCAGATAAAACAGCCAATTCTGTATCGAATCTTTCACTTACGTCACTTAACTTGTCATCTAAAATCTTCAACCAAACACCATGATTATGTGGAACTGCATCTCCTTTACTTAAGTAACTAAATTCAACAGTATAAGGGAATGATTTTGTTCCAAAGGGGTTAAGCCATTTATCTGCGATGTACCTTGCACTTCTTTTGACTTGTACATCGATAACTTTTCCATCTAACCCATGATACGCTTCAATACTTTCTAGTGTATCAGGTGACTGTATTCTTCTCAAGAGTTCATCAAACCCTCCAGCCCTAGCTAATCTTTCTCCAAGATAACTAATAGTGTCATCCCTAATAGTATCATCCGACTCATTACTCTTACTCAAATTTAATGCTTCGACCATTTCCCCTACCTAAATTTTTGAAATCTTGATAACTTTTAAATTTATGCATTAAGCACTATCAATCTTGCAATGCTGTGATTAGCTCCCAAAAGAATCTTTAACTCTTGATAAGACTTTGCAATACTACTGTTTGAAGTCTTTAAGGTTTTTTGTGAAAGTTGGCTTAATAACTCACGTCTTCGCCTTTGCATTTCATAAGCCTTTTCAACATCTTTTGTATGATAAGCCTTTATCGTTTCTGCGTAAATTTCATACATCCTTGAAAAGTAATTTTTAAACTGGGTTACTTCTTCTTTAGTCAAATTTTCATTATGCATAATTTCTGTGATCCTCTTCAGACCATCGCCTATATGCTCTAAACTTAATGCCACCCACCATGAGTCAATTAAATCTAGATTGGTTATCTTCAAATAATCTGAAAAGGTTTGATCATTCACATCGGTTCTTAGCAACTTCCACATTAAAAAGTATAATCTGTTAATATCCTTATCCATATTTTTAATTTCCTTAATAGTTTCATTGTTAATGCCTTTATCAATGGAAGAAATAATTTCTTCGAAAACAGCTCTTACTAAGTTATCCATTCTTCGAAGCACGTCTTCGATTGAGAAATCTTTAAAATTGATAATATCTTTTGCTACAATCTCTTTAGAGCTTTGTTTTATTATTTCTAGGCCAATGAGATAGCTAACAATATTCTTTATTTCTTTATGCTGTCTTTTGTTTAATTCTCCGCTAAAGATTATCCTGTTGTATCCATTGACATAAGCATGAATAGTCTTTCTTTTAATGTCTAAAACATCTAAGTTAGCAATATCTAAACTGATCGGCTTTTCCTCAATTTTCCTTTCTTTTTTATCTGCTGATAGTGTAAGTTCTCCATTCCCGTTCTTAGTTAAGTATACCAAATCGCCTTTCCCAAGATTGTGATCTTTAATCCAGTTATTAGGCAAGCTGATTACAAAGGAAGAAGTCCCAAACTTTATTACTTTTCTTGGATCAATTTCTACCAATTTCCTCTCTTAGCCTCCAATATTTATTGTATATACATATTTTTAAATATATCTATAATATACTATATATGTTATCAAATTAAGCATTCCTAAGTTGTATTAAGGCTTCTGTAAATGCGCGCCTATTTACTTCTGCCTTTTCAGGTCTATCAGTTTTTAGTCTCTCCGGAACCCCATCTTCATCAACCCATAGATAGTCACTTAATTCTATCTCATTAATAGTTAAGCTCTCTACACCTTTGTACTCCAATAAAGAATAGAAATAAGCCTTCCCAGGATAACCATTCATTCTCTGTTCCCCCCTGTTAGAATCTTTTATTACACTCTCCCCATAAAAAAATCTAGGTCTAGAAACTATCCTTAATTGATGGGGGTATATTCTAAGTTCTTCGCTAATCTCTCTAAATATTGCTGCATCGAGAGTTTCTCCAATATCGACTCCTCCTTGAGGAAAAAACCAGCATTCATAATTAGCAGACTTGACTAACAAAAATCTTGTTTCACCATCTTGTTTGTATATAATGGAAACAACAGTAGGACGAAAGTTTTCTTCAATATTTTCCGCCATTTTGTATTTTTTAATACTTTGTGATAGAAACTAATATTAAAAAACCTTTCCACACCATATTAACATATATAGTATATACATTACTTTTTTATTCGGAAATCTCTAGTATAAAGTAGGCAAGGTGAGGATAGAATGAAAACAGGGATTAAAGTTGGAGATATAATGACTAGAAGGCTAATTGTTGTAAGCCCCGAGACTAAAGTAAGGGATTGTGTAAAAAGTATGTTTAAAGGGAAGACTGGCTCACTTCTGGTTATGAATTCAAAATGGTTATTGGGGGTAGTAACAAAAAGAGATATTTTGAGAGGTCTTCTGAGAAAAGATATTTCAAGGCTCAGTGCAGCAGACGTAATGACACGAAGAGTGAAAACAATTTCTCCAAATATTGACTTGTACGACGCGCTTTTGAGAATGAAAAAAACCAAGATTAAGAAGCTTCCAGTTATGGAAAATGGGAATGTAATAGGTATGCTCACTATAGGCGATATATTGCGATTGCAGCCTCACCTTTTTGACTACGTGGCTGAAGCTGTTTACATAAAAGAAGAAAGTGCAAAGTTAAGAAAGAGGGGTAAATTAATATCTCAGAAAAAGATGGTGGGATTCGAAGACAGCATTTCAGGCCCTTGTGAGAAATGTGGGAATTATGATGTATTGAATGAGGTGGAAGGAATGTTAATCTGCAATGAATGTAAAGACAGCACGAGAGTAACCAAACTTAAGATCCCAAGAGCGAACAGGCTGACTTTTGATTTTGAGAATAGTAATACTTGAGTATTTGCCTTTAAGTGAGATTTCTTAGAAGTTTAGCTCTCTGTCGCAATAACGGGTGATGATTCTTAAGTCGAATGCAGGTGATAAGCTAAATTTCTAAAAATTTTCATGCTTATAGTAGTTGACGAGTTGACAGTGCCATCCACTAGATTTTAGAGTTAAATGGGGCTTAAAAGAGTATTTCCCTTAATTTTTTATCCATGAAGTCGTTTATATCGTTATCAGCCTTTTCTCTAGCATATTCTAAAAGCTCGAATATATCATCATCTGAAAGTACTAAGACATAATTATTTGACAGATAAGTTTTACATCTTGCTATAACTGCATCTTTGTTGGCGACGCTCCTGCAAATTAATATGCCAAAATGACCACGATTCTGATTTAATCTTCCGTTTAGCTGGTCCAATTCTGTATTTGTTGGATCGCCTGAAATGTTTTTTACTTCTATCATAGGATAATTGCATTCTACTTTACTTCTTAGATTCTTGAAAAACCCACTATCTGCGCAGTTAGTAAATACTGTATCTATAATCTTTACTCCTCCATCAACATTAACCTTAATATCCATATTCCTTAAAGAACCTCTAAAAATCCTGCCGATAGCGTAGGAAACAATTCTATGATATTCTTCTGCCTTATTTGTTCCTTTATAGATGGCATTTATTTTTTCTTTGTATAAACTCTCTAAAGAGAGTGATTTTGGATTTGGAACCACTGGTTTTGTTTTGGAATTTTTCTTTACTATTTTTGGATTTGACGAGTCTGGATTTTTGATAGTATCATCAATAGGTATATTCTCTCTAATTCTCTTTTGCGTAATTAAACCGGCAAATAGACTGTGTTCTGTTTTTTCATAAAGTCTGGCATCATCACCAACATTAAATCGTTTAATCAATTTGAAACCAAACAAAGCCATTATTTCATCTAGTTCCTCTACCTGATGATATTTATAAAACGTTTTGAAATATCTTCCCTTACCCATCCATAAACCATCACCGCAACTATTCTTTCCATCTTCTCTAATCTTTTTGTATGAACCTTCTTTCTGAGCCACCCATAGAAGATATTTACCATCATTAATCTTTTGATGCAGTATTTCTAGGAGATAAAGCCTTTCAGACAAAACCGGCATTACTGGAGGCACATTTAACAATAAGGCTAAATCAAACTTTTTTGTATCTGATAAGAATGGATTTGGAAACAAAAGTTTTTGAAATTTTGATTCATATTTCTCACATTTCTCGATGTTTTTCTTAGTTATAGGATTTTCAGTCAGTTCTTTGAACTCAACAGCGCATACATTTTTACCTTGTTTCAATAGAAAAGGTATATTTTTTAGTTTTCCTGCACCAAACTCCAAAACTGTCTCAATCTTTTTTAGAGAATCTGATTTGAATATTTCCTGTAGAACCTCTTTCAAAGCGTCGCTAGGTTCAGGAA
The DNA here is from genome assembly GCA_964361585.1 of Candidatus Woesearchaeota archaeon. Classification (GTDB taxonomy): domain Archaea; phylum Nanobdellota; class Nanobdellia; order Pacearchaeales; family UBA12030; genus CAYIBB01. The sequence continues at coordinate 14,573 of CAYIBB010000010.1, forward strand.
ATGGTGGTGCCGATCCAGTTACATCTATTACTATCTCTTTTAATTCTTCTGACTCAGAACCGTCATCTTTTGGAATCCTGAACCTGTAGATTGGTGTTGTCCATAACATTTTATCCCTCTAGATTTGTAAAAATTTCCATCCTTTCATGTTAGTTTCGTCGTAAGTGTACACTTCGTTGTCGTTGTATCTCCAGCTACCGCTTATGTTGACAGCTATTCCACCCCATAGCTTCTTTCCTTTTTTATTCTGCTCTTTGATATATTTCTGTAAACCTTCTGCTCTTGTTCCTGCATCTTTTGCAGTCATTCCGCTTTTAGTGTCAAACAAACCAATTGTTCCGTCTTCAAATTGCACAATAAAGTCGACATAGAAAGCCCTTTCGATTCCAGCTTCATCCTTGTATAGAACTGCAAAATACTTTATCTCGCTTTCACCGTTCTTAAACCACCATTTGACTTTCTTTGTGCCTTCCAGTAATTCAGTAAACAATCTCTCTGGCTCACTTGGTTTCTTGGTGTAAAATGGTCTCATAATAGCTTTTGATTTTTCTTCTTTGTTATATCTGCTATTATAACTAACAATAACGGGAACTTCCCATTTGAGTACTTCCTGCAATTCTCTTTTCTCATTGAGTTGCTCGACTACTTTTTCCTTGTATTGCTCTTTGGCAAAATTAATTGCATCGACCATTGCCCGGACATTTTCTTTGCCTAAAACAATTCTTTGGACTTGAGGATCAAACTTCTCTATCTTGAATTTTTCCTCAAAGAACTTGTAAATTGCCGTCTTCATTCTGTCGCTCGAATCAGAAGGAGCATACGGCGTGCAGTTCTGCGAAATGAAATTATCAAACCTCTGCTGTAATTCTGCTTCATTTAATCGTATTTCTATTGTGCCTTTGTGTTCTATTTCGCCAGGCTTGTCAATATCAATAATTTTGCCATCAGCAATTATAGGACTTACGACTTTTGATGGTGTAGCAGTTATTTTCTTTTTCAGATTCATTTCTTCTGCCACTTTCATAAAGATTGTCACAAATTTCCCAGAAAGTCTTGTCTTTTCTCTTTGTCTCTTTAGGAAAATAGAGGACAAAGCAATTTCTTTGTAGAGTTTACTATCGCGTTTTGCCTCGAAAACCGTAACGTAGTCTTTTGCATAATCTTCTGTAATTTCGATGTTCGGCAGATTGGTAAATACAAATCCTTTATTCAATTCTTCATTAGTGTAATACTTTAATTCTGGCATTCTCATTATTCTGCCGATAGTCTGAATAGTAAAGGTAAAACTCTTTGATTCTCTGAATATCACAAGAATCTGGGCTCTTGGACAATCCCAACCCAATGCAGGAGCTTGTTTAAAAACCAAAACTTCAACTTCGTTGTTGTTCTTTTCAATATTGACTAATGTGTCTGTCTTTTCTTCCGATAACCAGACCGCAAGTTTTCTGCTTTCTTCTGTTATTTTGAATTTATCTTTGAGTATTTTTAGAACATCGTCTTTCTTGTTAATTAGATTGCTTTTTTGGTCTGGCAGTTGAATAAGAACAAGAGGATTGATGTTTGCTCCTTCTTTATCATATATCTTTGCTAGTTCTTCCCGTTTCTTCAGAGCTTGTTCGATGACTATTTCATCAGAACTTTTTGAGCCTGTTTTTATGTTAAGGAATTCTGGATTGACTGAAATTTCTGATTTTATCATCTCTTCTGCCTTGACATCTGACAAATATACTTTCTCAATTTCAGAAACATTTTCTTTCAGATGTGGAGTAGCAGAAACTTCTATTGTAACTTTAGGCCCGATAACTTCAATTAATTCTTTCGATTTTTCTGAACTTGCAGTATGATGACTTTCATCAATGATAAGAATTATTTCTCTGCCGTCTTCCTTAGTATTTGCAATGATTGAATTAAGGTTGTTGTCTTGCTCGTTTTCTCTGACATAAATGTTAACATCCTTTTTGTTTATGCTGTGCCAGTTGATGAATAAAATTTCATTTTCATCTATTTTTCTATCCTCCAAATCCTCGAAATAAGAGCATTGGAGTAGTCTGTCATCTTCATAGTATTTTTCCAGCTTTTCCTTGCTCTGTTCGTGCAGCATCCTTACAGAAACCCAAACGAATGAAAGCTTCTTGTTGTCTTTTCTATTCTTCACCATTTCTTTCAACAATTCAGAGACCATAACGGTCTTTCCAGAGCCTGTTGGTGATTGGAAAATAACAACTCCGTGCTCTGTGCTACGCAAGACATTTTCCACTTTCAATTTAAGATCTTCTACTGCTCTTCTTTGATAATCCCTTAATGTCATCATTTGAAAATCCTCTTGTAAACATTTAATATAACTGCTGGTATTGGCTTCAATTCTACTAAATCTTCTACATCCTCAAACTCATCTTCTCTTGCGCTTTCATCAAGAGAGAACACATACACGATAAACTTTTTCTTCATCTTCTTTGCTTCTTTCTTGAACGGCTCAATGCCATCATCGTCATAAATAATTCCTAATAGCTTGTCTTGACTATTGGTAAATATCTTGAATTTATGACCTTCTTTCACTTCATCAAAACAATCTTCTTTTAGACAAAGCATCTCTGTTGATTTGGCAACCATCTTTCTTTTGTTTCTATCTGAAGAGCCTGCATCGACAAAGTCGGTTTTGAAATATTTGATATTACCAGGCATGTTCTTGATAAGTTTGCCTTTTGATTCTTTTTCTAAATTTTGCATTACTTTCTTTACACGAGGATAGCAGACTTCTTCCATTATGCCCCCACTACCATTTCCATTATTGTTTTCATTATTAGTACATAAAATGAATTTTCTATTCCCTTTATCTTCCTTGTTTAATTCAAGAATGGCGTGACCTGTTGTACCAGAACCGGCAAAGAAATCTAGAATTGTTGAATCTTTCTTGGACGTTATTTTTAGTATATCTAGAACTAAATACAGCGATTTTGGATATTCGAAAACATTTTTACCTAAGAGGTCTTTTAGAAGATTAGTTCCATGAAATTCTGAATGGTATTTTTTGTTTGTCCAGACATTTTTAAAAACTTGTTTTTCTCTATATTTGTGGAATATTTTTAATTCATCGCCTTCATAAGTAGCTACAAAATATCCATTTTTATTTAATTCCTCAAAACTTTCAGGGATGTTTTTCCATGCCCATTCTCTACCATCTTTAGTTTTTGGATATATTTCATGATAACCAGATTTCTTTTCAAGGGTTATTTCTTTGAGATTTTTACTTATATACAATGGATAATAATTTTTGGGTTTGTTTTTTCTTGACCAAGAAGTTCTTATACGCATAAATGGCTCTAATCTATACTTGCCTTCTTCATCACTCAAATTAAATGTCGCTTGTTTATCTTCATCAATAACAACGTCGTTAAATCTTGCTGATAAAATATCTTTAGCGTAAACAAGCATAAACTCGCTATTCTCAGAGAAAAATTTTGACAAATTTCTTCCCTTGGGATTATGTATGACTGTTACAAGACCAACTCTATTTTCTTCTCCAAATATTTCATCTAACAATAAACCCACAGAAAATAATTCATTGGCGTCAATCGCACAAATAAGAAAGCCATCTTTTGTAAGTAGTCTTCTAATAAGATTTAGGCGTTTTTCCATAAAGGATAGCCATTTGCTATGTCTCCATTGATCATCTTTTTCAACATAATCATTATTATATTTCCAATTTCTCGCACCCGTATTATACGGCGGATCAATATAGATGACATCAATCTTCCCTTTATGCGTGTAATTAAGAACAGAAAGAGCATGATAATTATCTCCTTCAATAAGGATATGGTTAGGCTTTTCTTTGTCTGTTACAATTTCCTTGCTTTTGTCTTCTGCAAGAACAGGGAGTTTTTCTTTACAGAGTAATGTTACTTGCTCTGGCTTGTCTTCCCAGACTATTCCGTACTTCTTTATCTTCTCAACTTTCTTTAGTTCTCTAACTAATTCTTCTTTTGACCAAGTTGAGTAGTCTTTTTTTGTCATGTTATATTACCTGTTCATTTATAAGATGTGCTTCGGATGGGAAAACGTCAGTAAACAGTAGTTTTTTAGTGTTGTTGTCATAAACTATATTTTCTATTTTAAAGTCCCCATTTTTGAATATTTTTTTGGCACTTTCTACTAATTTAGAAGCTTCATTTTTTAGATTAACATTATCTTTAAGTTTATCATAGGAAATTAACAACTCTTCCACTAAAAAATATCTTTCAAAATTTTGTTGAACAATAGCGAGCTTTTCTAGGAGTGGAATCCTATTTTTAAATTTTTTAATAGCTAATATTTCTAATT
>CAYIBB010000011.1:0-17431 GCA_964361585.1 Candidatus Woesearchaeota archaeon
AGTTGATTTCAAACCTGCTCCAACTAATGAGCAGCAGGCACAGGATATTCCTAAAAGGCTAAGCCTAACATATTCTAATGGTGTCTCTCTTGTACTTTATTTCCTTTACATAGAAAGTGGAACTGATCCTGGAACTCAAGTTCTCGGTCTTGTGGATGGAAATAATAATCCAAAGCTGGCTTACTATGCATTTAAACAATTTGTGGCTAACACTAAAGGATTTGAATCCGTTGTAAAGAAAAACTCGCCTGGAGGGGCTTTGCTCTATGAGTATGATATTCCAGGAAAGAAAGTTTACGTTGCATGGGCATCCTCAGCAGGAAATTATGACTTAAGTAATATAATAGGATCACAAAATGTTGTTGTTGAGGAGATTACGATGTCTGATGAAGATGCAAAAAGGCAAACTACTTCTTCAGATCAAGTTCCACTTTCAGAAGTTGCAGTTTATATTATAGTGTAATGACTCGTAGTAATCTTCGCGACAAATTTAAAAATGTCATTACGCTTAAGGGTATATGAAAAAAAGAGGACAAGCATCCACTGAATATATGCTCCTTATAGGCATACTTATTCTAGTCCTAGTTCCACTTCTCTTTTACGCTTTTCGCGAGAGTAATGCTGCGATAAAATCTAACACGGCCGCTGACAGTGTGAATGAGATTGTAAAAGCAGCTGATGCTGTCTATGCACTAGGTCCAGGAAGTAGAGATGTAGTTCTCATTAACTTACCTAGGGGAGTTGTTTCAACTACAGTAGTAGGAAAGGAGGTTACAGTAGAAGTTAGCATTTATGGAAATCTCAATCAAATTTTTGCGCAGAGCAAAGCAAATCTTACTGGCGGCTTCACAAATAAGCCTGGGCTACATAAACTTGAAATAGTAGCTCTCGAGAACGGACAAGTTTTTATTGGTGAAGATACTTTGCCACCTGTTGTAATTTCTACCTCGCCTTCAGGAATAATTGCGGATCCAAATCCAAAACTTGTGGCTGTAACCGATGAGCCTGCATCATGTCGCTATGCGACTGTCGACTCCTCATACGAGTCAATGCCAAATTCATTCAGTGGATCTGGAACATATCATAATTCTCAGCTTTCTGGATTAAGTGAAGGAGGCTACGTGTATTTTGTAAGATGTAATGATACTGTAGGAAATATTATGCAGAGTTCGGCGAAAATAGAATTTACTATAAATTTCACTATTCAAGATACAGACTTGCCTATAGTTTATAATAGGGGGCCTACAAATAATTCTCTCATATCAGGAAGTGCTGTCACAATTCGTTATAATGTCACTGACATTACATCAGCCATAGCTTCTTGCACACTTGCAATTGATGGCAAACTTGCAGATGGAGACCCATACTCCCTTTCATCAACAGATAATACGATTACTGAGGAAGTGGAACAGACTTTCGCTCTTAACTTAGGGGATGGAGATTATGCTTGGAATGTTTCATGCATAGACTCAAGTTTGAATGCTAATAAAGGAGTTTCACAGAAATGGAAATTTTCCGTGAACACTACATCAGGTCAGCAAGGAGGATCAGGTGGACAAGCGTTGACTGATAAGGGAATTGATATAGGATTCTACTACAAGTCAGATGGAGCAGGAATTTTCACCAAGGACTCGCAAATGGTTGCAAATATTAATATCACCCTCGATATATTAGATGATAATGTAAATACTCCTTCAACTACAAGTGTAATAAGATATAGAGGAGGAGAGAAGTATGAAAGTTTCGTGGTGGAGGTTAGAGAAGAATCCTCAAATTATGGTATTGTTCACTTGTACGGCAGAGTAAGAATTATTGATACCTCTCCTACACCTTTTAATATCAGTGTTTACGCATATCAGTCAAATAAAGATACCCCTAACACAGCCTCAGTGGTAACCTTCCTAGTTAATGATGTTACAAATGAAAAAGTAAAGTGGGTTGAATGGGATATCTCAAGTTTAGCAAGACTGGAAGACGGTTTTGGATGGATGCGTTTCAGAATCAGTGCGACTAATCTAAGCACGCAGGATAATGACAGACTTCAGTTCTCTGAACTGCATGTTAAAGTTGGATAATCCGAGCAAAAATTATTCTAAAATTCTATGAAAGTATGGAAAAAGAAAAAAGAGGTCAAATAAGTATCGAGGTACTGTTTTCTGTAGGGATAATGTTATTAATTTTTTTTGTTGTCTTAATTTTAAATTCCAGTAAGAAATCAGAGGCTAGGGAGGCAGAAATATTTCTTCTTGATCGAGAATCCTGCGTAAGAATTTCTGATGCTATAGTATATTCTGAATCAAATCAGGGTTTTAATACAACGCTAGAATTTAATGATGTAAAGAATGTCTCAATTCAAGCTAATTCCTCTTCATTGGCAGTTAATAACGTTTATTGTGATTTGCCTTTCAAATTCAGGACTCGTGTAAATTTAGGTAAGAAAGGAATTTCAATCTATAATGTAGATGGAACCGTAACCTTAAGTTAATATTTAGTTGATATGATAAGCAAAATTAAAGAATTTAAAAGAAAAGGTAAAAAAGCTCAAATAATTACCTCAGATTTTTTCATAGCCCTTGGAATAATGTTGATCTCACTTCTAGCACTTTTTGGGGTTTGGCAATACCAAATATCGCGCTTTAATAACAGAATTGCTTTCGAGGATCTGCAGATAAGAACATTACAGACTAATAAAATTCTCTTCTCTAGCGGAGAGCCAAATAATTGGAATTCTAGTAATGTAAAAATTCTGGGACTTGCTGAAAGTGAGAGGCATATTTCTAGCAAGAAGCTTTCCCGTCTTAATGAAACTAATTACAATTACACTAAGGATGTATTGGGCATTGAGGGTTATGAATATAGTATTTTAATCAAGAACCTGCAGAATACAACACTTGCTTCTTATGGAAATCCAAATCCTCAAAAGGATGTTGTGAATTTGCGTAGAATCATTCTCTACGAGGGCCAAATCTCAATCTTCGAGTTAAAAATGTGGAGGTCAACATGAAAAAAGCACAAATATTTTCAATAGATGCTGCCATAGCACTCTTTATTGTGGCAATTATTCTTACCGCCTCGCTTTTTTACGTAATTAGAAGCAAGGAAATTCTGCCAGAATTACAAGTTTCAAGAGTTGGTTATGATATTGTAGCTGTTCTCGATCACGAGGGAATTTTGCAGACACTTGATCAAGATAAGATTGCAGTAGAGTTAAATAAAACAATTCCAGTAAATTATGAAATGCGCCTCACTCTTGTGGGAGAATTTGAGCCGCTCGAAGTAGGAAGCGAACTTCAGAAGGAGCGCTTTATCTCATCTGGAAAGAGGATCTTTGTAATTAATTCTACGGATGCAAAATTTGGAATTGCAACTTTTTGGATATGGACAAAATGAAAGTTAATATGAGATTTATGGATGTTACAAAATGATGCAAGTATTGAATAAGTATGGAAAGAGAAAAGGAGCAACTATCAAGGAAAAGAAAGGAATACTCATAACTATAGCTCTTACACTACTTGCATTAACTTTTCTGAGTATGGTTATAAACTACATCGCACTGCGAGAACGAAGTGACCGCTATCCAGCAGCGTTTGCACTAGAAAGGCTCGACAATTTGGACTTGAGTTTACAGAAAAGCACAAAGGACATTTTCGATGCTTACTCTGGGCTTAGCGTAAGAATAGACACTAATGCAACTTCATGGAACGTAACATTTCAGGAGGACTTTCCTAATAACATATCTAGGTTTGACGAAACCTTAAGAAGTTTTGAGGAATTTGTTGAGAGAAATCTTTCTGATACTAACCTGAGCGTTGATGAAGTAATAAACAATCTGACATTAACAATTCTGCCTCATAATATAAATTATACCCATGAAAGGCGATATGAAGTAGTAAGAATTAAAACTCCCACAATGAATTACAATTCTTACTACTTTCACCTTAAGTCAACTACAGCAAACTTTTCAAGTATAGTGTGGAATGACCAAGACCCAGGAAGCTTTCCAGTTAGAATAAAAGCAGAGGGCAAGGACATAACTCTCGAGAGTAATGTGAATATTAAAATTGAGGATGAGTCTGAGGTGGATATAAACTTTCCAACAGGAGAAAAGATAAAGATAAAATTGGATGAAGATGAAGTAGTTATAGAAACTCTTGCTCCTACAGGTGTAAGCATACAGAAAGTAAACCTTAAAACTACCCTCGGTCTTAACGTTACAGAGGAAACAATAAGTATTAAAATTCCCGGAAATGTGATAAATATCATATCTGAACCCTTCAGAATAGAAAAGAGAAGTTCAGTGTTAATAGCAAATGGCTAGAAAAAGAGGTAAAAAGAGAGTAGGTAAAAGAAAAGTTGATATCAGAACTAGAAGAGCTAGAAGGAGAATTCATTCAAGGCATGCAAAGGCAAGTATTAGGCATAATAAGAGCTCAGTAAAACCAAAAAAAGTTCAGAAAAAGGTCAGATTCCCTTCATGGATATCAAGAAAGAGAAGAGAGGCTAGAAAAGTAAGAGTACCTGCACCAACGTCAAAACCAAGAATTAAAGTACACAGAGGGTTAAGATTAAAGTCGAGAAAGGTAAAGTCTAGGCAAACGAGTGAAAAGACACTAAAGGTATTTAAGACTCTTTTTGTGGCCTTCTTCCTTCTCGGAGCCTTAATGGCAATTTACTTTTTCTTCCAGCAAGATTGGTTACTCTTTGTTCCTAGCGTTCTAGTTATGCTAATTTCCTTTATCGCAGACTTAAAAATTGCGAGAAAAGTAAAACTCAGAAAGGAAAAGAAAAAAGGAAAATTGAAGAATGTTGAAGTTGCACTTGCATTCTTCGGCTCCGCCCTTGTAATAATTTCTTCTTTAGTTGGACTTTTAGAATTATTTTATGCTTATCGTTATGGTTATTTTGTTGGCCTTATAAAGGGAGAATTTGAACTTGAGATTCTAAGTCTAATTACTAGTTTGAGTGGATATGAACTTCCTGCTCTTTTTATTACAAAATTCATTGGACTTGTCTTCGGCTTGTATATGTTAATTGCAGCATTTAAGCTTGAGAAAGAAAAGTCTAGAGTCAGAGGCAGAAAGATGCTGACATTCTTTTCTGTACTCTCCTTGCTTGTGTTTGAAGGATTTCTTATTGGTCCCGTACTTGGACTTGTGGGAAGTTCAGTTAGCCTGCAACGTGAGGTAAAAAAAGTAGGCAAAAAGAAGATTAAGAAAGAAGGGAAAGGGTTATTTGCATTATTTAAGAAAAAGGGGGTTAAAAAGGAAGGTAAGGAAAAAAATGAGGTTAACATTCAGAGTATAAAGTCTGAGGTTAATAAGGAGTTGCAAGATTTAGGTAAAGAGAGAACACCGCTAGATGTGTTATATAATCTCATTAACGAGAAAAAAAGAATTAAGATGTCAGTACTTGCTAGGGCATTTAATATAGATACGAAGAAGGCTGAGGAGTGGGTAGACATATTGCAGCGTCATGACCTTGCAGAGATACACTACCCTGCATTTGGTGAAGCTGAAGTGATCAAGAAGGGTTTGTTTGAGGCGGAAGCTCAAAGGAGAAAGGAAGAGAAGGAAAAAGCTCGCGAGAGAGATAAGGCAAAAAGAAGAAAGAGAAAATAAGCTTGAGAAAATTAAGGAAAGATAGAAAGAAGAGAAGAATAAGAAAAGGAGTATGAATATTAAGAAAATTTTAGTGGAAAAAAATGCGGAAAAGACATAAGATATATAAACATAAAATAAAAAAAATTTTAAGGGAAAAGGAAATAGTAGAAACTTATACAGTAAAATCTGACTATGTTGATGCGAGAATTGAAATTCTTAAGGAAGGGGAGAACGCATCAGGCTATAAGCTTGTTATGCCTGAAATCTCTCCTGTTACCAAGGCGCTTTTGGAGGAAGTAAGACATGACCTCATAACTGAGGTAGCAATAAGTGCAATAGAAATGCTTGATCCGAAAGTCTTTACTGGTTTGAAACAGAAATTTAATGATCGAGCGATAAAAGTTCTAGATGAAAAGGTTCCTGGCATTAAAGAAGCTACTAAGAAATTTTTGATTGGAAGACTCATGCAAGAAATGTTGGGCCTTGATAAGCTTGAGTTTCTGCTTAATGATGTAAATCTTGAGGAAATAGTTATCGTAACTTCTGGTGAGTATGTGAGAGTTTATCACAAAAAATATGGATGGATGGAAACTAATGTGAAAGTCAAAAGCGAGGAGGAAATTTTGAATTACTCAAGTATTATTGCAAGACGTGTTGGAAGGCAGATTACTACACTTAATCCTTTGCTTGATGCTCATCTTGTGACAGGAGACAGGGCTAACGCAGTATTGTTCCCTATTTCTACTAAGGGAAATACGCTTACGATTAGAAAATTCCGCAGAGACCCTTGGACTGTTACTGACTTGATAGAGAATAATTCATGCTCCTCAGATATATTTGCTCTGCTTTGGATGGCTATTGAATATGAACTTAATGTACTATTCTCAGGAGGCACAGCATCTGGTAAAACCACTTTCCTTAATGTATGCATGCCTTTTATTCCACCAAATCATCGTATTATTAGTATTGAGGATACCCGAGAGCTTATGCTGCCTGAGTACTTATATTGGGCTCCTCTCGCAACAAGGCAGCCAAATCCTGAAGGGAAGGGTGAAATAAGTATGCTTGATCTTCTAGTGAACTCGCTGAGAATGAGACCTGACAGAATAATATTAGGGGAAATGCGCAGACAGAAAGAGGCTGAAGTTTTATTCGAGGCAATGCATACAGGTCATAGTGTTTATGCAACTGTTCATGCCGATACTGCGGCTGAGACTATCAGTCGCCTTGTGAATCCACCATTAAACGTCCCTGCAAACTTGCTTCAGGCTGTAAATCTGAATGTAGTATTGTTCCGTGATCGTAGGAAAGGAATAAGGCGAGTTTCACAGGTGGCCGAGTTCATTGTGGAAGAGGGGAATGCCAGAGCAAATATAATCTATAGGCTTAAGCCAATATCAGATAAGATAGTTCCGCATTCTCCCAGCGCACGCTTTTTCGAGGATATCAGCAGGCATACTGGCATGTCTCAGAGTGAAATTTACAAAGATTTAGGTCAGAGGAAGAAAATATTGCTTTGGATGTTAAAGAATAATATAAGAAGTATTGAAGAGGTTGGCCGAGTACTTTATGATTATTATATAAATCGGGAAAAATTGCTCGAGCTTGTGGACAAGAATAAAAAGCCGTTATTTGAGAAATAAATTTTACATTTAAATTTAATTTAGGAAAATTTCATTAATAAAATTCAGTAATAAAAAAGATGGCAATTAAACTTCCATTCTCACTAATGCCTTTGCGTGTAATTAGAAATTTCTCTAGGCCTTATTTGGGCATCGCTTCCAAAATTTCAAGGCTGTTTCCTGGGCTTGGCAAGACTTTGGATAACGCTCGCTTCGACCTCGGCGCTCGCGAATATGTGGCAATATCACTTGTGAGTGTCTCAATTTCATTTGTATTCTTTTTTTTGATAGCTAGCGTAGTATTGCTTGCTGCTAAAATCTTCTCATTTTTCTTAGTAACTTTAATTTCCTTACTCATGGCAGTGTTTATTTTCTTCCAACATATTTACTACCCTAAACTTTACGTTTCTCGCAGAATTAGAGAGGTAGAAAGAAATTTAATTCCAGCCTTGCAGGACATGCTTGCTCAAATAAATTCTGGGGTTCCACTTTTTAATGTAATGGTTAATATTGCAAATTCTGATTATGGGGAAGTGAGTAAGGAATTTGTACGCGCTGTGAGAGAAATAAATACAGGAAGGCCCCAAATTGAAGTTCTTGATGAAGTAGGAGCTAAAAATCCCTCCATTTTTTTCCGGCGCGCAGTATGGCAGATTAGTAATGGCCTGACCTCAGGAGCCAATATTGGAGAGGTTGTAAAGGAGAGTATTCATGCACTTTCAGAGGAGCAGGTTATCCAAATTCAGACGTATGGTTCGAGGCTGTCACCAGTAGCAATGTTTTATATGATGGTGTCAGTAATCTTTCCTGCCCTTTCCATAACATTTCTGATAGTATTGGCATCACTAGTTAGTATATCCTCTACTGGAACGAAGTTGATTTTTTGGGGTATCTACGCTCTCATTGTATTCTTCAATATTATGTTTTTGGGAATTATAAAATCGAGGAGGCCTAACTTAATTTAAACTTCTTAGGAAGAAGTTTAATCAAGAAAATAAAAAGGTAAGAAAATGGCAAGAATATCTTCATTTTTAGTTCCGAGAAAAATAAGAAAGAGAGTTGAGGAATTAATAGGTTACGGTGGCAAGAAACTTGATGTAAACAGATTTTTTGACTTTGTAGTCTCGTTCTCGTTAGCTTTTGCAATTATAATGCTTCTCGGAGCTGCTTTTATTCTGCATATTTCTACTTTCTACTCTGTGTTTACCTTCATTGTTACTTTAGTTGTAATGCTCTTCATTTTCTACTACCAGCTTTTGATGCATGCTGACAAAAGAGCGAAGCAAATTGAGGCTGCGCTTCCTGACGCACTTCAGCTTATGGCCTCAAATTTACGAGCTGGACTAACTACTGACAGAGCTTTACTTCTTTCCTCGCGTCCTGAGTTTGGGCTACTCAAGATAGAACTTGACAGGATAGGAAAGGAAGTTGCCACGGGGAGGAGTTTGCAGTCTGCATTGCTTGATTTCTCAAGGCGAGTGAACTCTGAAAAAGTAAGAAAGACTATGCAACTTATTATTTCTGGAATTGGTGCGGGGGGAGAACTTGCATCATTGCTTGAGTACACCGCTCGAAACTTGCGCGAAAAAGAGATTGTAGATAAAAAAGTAAGAAGTAATGTTCTGATGTATGCAATCTTTATCTTCGTTGCCGTAGGGATAGGAGCTCCTATTCTTTTCTCCCTAAGTTCTTTTCTTGTACAAGTCTTGACGCAGCAGCTTTCTACAGTTGAAATCCCTCAGGCAACGCAGCAGAATATACCTTTTGCTTTCACAGGAGTTAACATTGATCCTTCCTTTGTGTTTTTTTTCGTGCTTTTTACTTTAGTCACAATAGCAATTCTAGGTAGCCTTGCACTTGGTCTTATTACGAAGGGAGAAGAAAAGGAGGGAATAAAGTTTATTCCTCTTCTCATTGCACTATCACTCTTTATATTCTTTATAGTGCGAAGGACAGTGAGTAACCTACTTAGCGGATTATTTGGGTTGAGTTGAATTTGGTTAAAATGGAATTTTATAATTTAACTGAGAAAGAAATCCTAAAGGAATTTGGAAGTTCAAGAGCGGGCTTGAGTGACAGCGAGGCTTTACTAAGACTCGAGAAGTATGGAAAAAATGAGATAAAGAAGGCTAAAGGAGTATCTAAATTGAAAATCTTCCTTTCCCAATTTAACTCTATAGTTGTTTACATTTTAATTGCAGCCCTCATTATTTCTGCAATAATTCAAGAATATCTCGATAGTGTTGTGATAGGCTCCATACTTGTTATTAATGGTATTCTTGGCTTCTTTCAGGAATATAAAGCTGAGAAAGCTGTAGAAGCTCTAAGGAGACTTGCAACTTCAAAAGCTATGGTTTTGCGAAACGGCAAGAAGAGAGGGATCGATGCCTCACTCCTTGTTCCAGGCGATATTATATTGCTAGAGGTGGGAGACAAGGTTCCTGCGGATGCACGCATTCTTGACGAGAACGAGCTCAAAACTCATGAGGCAATTCTTACTGGGGAAAGCACGCCAGTTGTAAAGAGTGCTGAAATACTTAAGGGTAAGATTGGAGTCGCAGATCAAAAAAATACTTTATTCTCTGGAACTAGTATAGTAAGCGGAAAATGCACTTGCCTAGTTATAGGAACTGCCATGAGCACTGAAATTGGTAAGATTGCATCCAAGATCTCAGAAATTGAAGATGAGGAAACTCCACTTCAAAAGCGTGTTAAGAAACTTGGAAAAATTTTAGGTATAGGTGTAATCTTAATAGTATTAGTTATTTTCCTGGTGGGTTATTTCCGTGGAATTGATATTATAGATATTCTAAAAGTTTCTGCTAGTCTCGCAGTTGCTGCAATTCCTGAAGGACTTGTAGTTGTTATGACAATTTCTCTGTCACTTGGAGCGCAGAGAATGGTTAAGAAAAATGTTCTCATTAGAAAACTGTCTTCAGTCGAAACTCTTGGCAGTACAAATGTGATATGTGCAGACAAAACTGGCACTCTTACTAGAAATGAGATGACTGTAAGAAGGCTCTACGTCCTCGACAAGGTAATTGAGGTAACTGGAAGAGGCTTCGAAAGGGAAGGATTATTTATGGAAGGAGAAAAACAAGTTAAGGCTAAAGAGCTCGAGCTACTTCTTAGAATTGGGGCTCTTAATAATAATGCCTCAGTAAGTTATGAAGATACTATAAAGACTTTTGGAGATCCAACTGAAATTGCACTTCTTGTTTCAGCTGGAAAAGCGAGCTTGAAGAAAGAAAATCTCGAGAAAGAATTTCCTCGAATTGCGGAAATCATGTTTACTTCCGAGAGAAAAATAATGTCTACAATTCATGTGGAACAGGACAAATCTATAATGTACACAAAAGGAGCAACTGAGATCATTCTTGAGAGATGCAATAAAATCTATGATGGCAGACGAGTTCGAAGTTTTTTGAATGGAGATAAGGAAAAAATTCTGAAAATTAATAGTGATTTTGGAAAATCAGCTTTGCGAGTTCTCGCATTTGCTTACAAAGAGCTTAAGATTGATGTGGGGGATATTAAAATCAGGAGAAAAAAAGTTACTGAGGTGGAGGAAAATGATTTGATTTTTGTGGGCCTTCAGGGAATGATTGATCCTCCTCGCAAGGAAGTGAAGGAAGCTGTGCAGAAATGCAAAGATGCTGGCATTAAAGTCGTAATGATTACTGGAGATCATGTTGAGACGGCTAAGGCTATAGCTGAGGAACTTGAGTTCGAGGGGGAGGCTCTTAGTGGTTCTGAATTAGAAAGTATGAATGTAAAGGCACTTGAAGAAAGGGTTGAGGAAATTGCTGTCTTTGCACGCGTGAATCCAGAGCACAAATTAAAGATTGTTGAGGCCTTGCAAAAGAAAGGTTATGTAGTTGCAGTGACAGGGGATGGAGTTAATGATGCGCTAGCTCTAAAAAAGGCTGACATAGGGGTAGCTATGGGTATTAAGGGAACTGATGTTGCCAAGGAAGCCTCAGATATGATTTTGCTTGATGATAATTTTGCCTCGATTGTTAATGCAGTTGAGGAAGGACGAAGGATATATGATAATATGAAAAAATTCACTAATTATTTATTAAGTTGTAATTTTGGTGAAGTACTTATAATGTTTGTTGCCCTCGTAATAGGATTTAAAGTTGCTGGCGAATTGGCAATTCCGCTACTTGCTACACACTTATTATGGATTAACCTAGTAACAGATGGATTGCCTGCTACCGCTCTAGGGAATGATGACAAAGCTGAGGGAATAATGAAAAGGCCTCCGAGAAAGAAGAGGGAGGATATAATAACTAGAAACATGCTTGCGAATATTATTATAGTGGGTAGCTTACTTACACTTGTTGTGCTTTATCTTTTCACCCGAGGACTTAATGAGAGCTTATTAAAGGCGCAGACTCTAGCATTTACTGCTCTTGTCATGTTCGAGCTTGTAAGAGTTTATGTGATAAGGAAACAGTATAAGATTAAAACTCTCAACAAGTTCCTGATATTTGCATTGGCCAGCTCAATAATTTTGCAGCTTCTTGTAGTGTATACACCTTTAAATGTATACTTCAAAACTACTCCTCTAAGCTTAATTGATTGGCTTTATATTTCTATAGTGGGAATAATTTTCCTTGTTTTGAGCTTGATTGCAATATATTACATAAGGAAATTTACGAGGCAGGAGGACTAACATATTTCAGAAAGATTTAAAAATTCAGTAAGAGAGGAAATGGCTACAATGACAGTGAAAAAGAGGCCACCAAAAGCAGCTAGGAAAGGCAGACGCAATGTATGCGAATTTTGTTAATTGCATGCTAATTCTGCTATGAGAAAGATATAAAAATTGCTTACGGATAATACAATCCAAAAAGGGATAGAAAAAGAGGAAAAATGAGAATAGGATTTAGAAGGCTTAAAGTCTTAAAAAGAGCTAAGAAGGCTGAAAAAGAGGCAAAGAGAAGAGACAAGAGAAAGATTTTGAGAATTCCTTCTGGCGTTCCAGGCTTTGATAAGCTTGCGGAAGGTGGCTTGCTTTCTGAAAGTGTCAACTTGGTTGTAGGAGGAGCCGGTTCTGGAAAGACTATTTTTGCATTTCAATTTCTAATTCAAGGGGCTAAAAGAGGTGAACCTGGTATTTACGTAACTTTTGAGGAAAAAAAAGATCGCATTTATCATGACCTAGGGGAGCTAGGCTGGGATCTTGAAGAACTTGAGAAAAAGAAAAAAATAGCGATTATTGAGTACACTCCAGAGCAAGTTAAGAAAATGCTTGAAGAAGGAGGTGGCGAGATCGAGGCACTCATTGAAAGAATGAAGGCTAAAAGGATTGTGATTGACTCTATTACTTCTTTCGCACTTCTTTTTGAAAGTGAACTCGAGAGAAGGGAGGCATCCCTTGCTTTGTTCGAGCTGTTAAGAGGATGGAATACTACAGCTATACTCACATTGGAACAGGAAATGACAGAGGAAAGGGCTGCTGAGCATATAGCCTCGGCTCTTGAATTTGAGGCTGACAGTATAATCTTGCTTTACTTTTTTAGGCCTGATGGCTCTCGTATTAGAGCTGTTGAAATTCTTAAAATGCGAGGGACAAATCATTCAAGAGCAATGAATCGCTTTGAGATCAGTAAAGGTGGCATAAAAATTAAAGGCATCACACACTTAGGGCCTCGGAGAAGGTAGTTTCTTTGAATAGATCTTTGGATAAAAGTAAATACTACCCAAGCATCCAAATGTTTTTAAATTTGCCAATCAACTCATTTTGGGGTATTTTGGGGATCATGGGAAGAAAGGTTGTTAATGGAAGGGTATCCACTGGAATTTTTGGCCTAGATGGAAAGATAGAAGGTGGATTCGAGAGAGGATCTATTAGCTTAGTTGCTGGAAGTCCAGGAACAGGGAAAAGCACTTTTGCAATTCAATTCTTAATAGACGGATTAAGCAAAGGGGAAAATGTTCTGTATATAACGTTCGAAGAGAGTCAAGAAAAAATCTTCAAGCATATGGAAAGATTTGGCTGGGATCTTCGTAGATTCGAAAAAGAAGGTAAATTTTCTTTCTTAAACTATACTCCTGAGCGAGTTGAGAAGTTCATTGCAGAAGGAGGAGGGGACATTGAGTTTTATCTTGAAAAGAGAAATATTCATAGGGTGGTTATAGATAGCATAACTTATTTCCTGCTCATGTCAAAAGATGAGTATCAAAGCAGAAAGGCTCTACTTGAGCTAATCAGCATGCTCAAGAGAGTAAAATGTAGTACACTTATGACTCTCGAAAGAGTCCCTAAAGATTACAAATATGCCTATGCCGAGTTTGTTGCAGACAATTTGATATTTTTGTACAATAAGAGGACTAATGGTGTCAAAACTAGAATGCTAGAGGTTTTTAAGATGAGGGGAACTAAGCATCCAAGCAAGCTCTTTCGAATCAAGATTACTGACAAAGGAATAAAGGTTTATAATTAATATTCTCTAAATTTTACTTAATTTATGAACTTTAAATTCTAAATTCTTTAAGGCATTCTCGAGATACTTTGTAACATAACCTACTGCGCAGGCTGTTCCAAATACAAGTGAGGGCATGTAATCATTAGTAGAATCTTCCTGATGTTCATTAATCTGACTCATCTTTGCAGATAGTAGCCAACTGCTAAATTCCTTGTGCAAGCTTACTATCCGTTCATATTCTGCAGGATTAATTTTGTGTGGCATTGTAGAGCTGCCTACCCGGTACTTCTCCCAAGTCTTGTGAGCAAATTCCGCAATTTCAGTTCTGAAATGATGTCTCGCATCATTTGCTATATCCGCCTCAACACCAAAAAGGCCCATTAATAAGGAAGTCAAGTAATAGAGCCTATCATTTTGAAATCCCTGTTCCATGGGCTCAAGATTTAAAGGATAATCTTTAAGAAGTTGCATTCCAAATTCAAATCTTTTAGAATAACCAGTAAAAAGCTCTCCAATAGTTATCATTCCAACCACTTGACCATCTACACGGCGAGAAATTGGCTTATGGAAATTTTCCGTTACTATATTTAAAAGTTCAGTATCAAGAGACACTGATCTGGGAATTATTATTTCAGGTACAACTCTTTCTATCCCTGAAATTACGCTGGGAACATCATTGCCTCTCAGCCAAGCATAAAACTCCTCGTCACTAGGAAGGTATCTGTTAAGCAATGGACTAACATACTCATATTGCTTAAGTTCCATAAAATTTCTAGTGTGAGATTATATTAAAATCTTTCCTTCTAAAAAGAAAAAATTTAAAAAAGTTTTCATACTTATTTAAGGATGGCAGATGATTTAGAGAGTAAGATTAGATAAAAGCCAACTTTACATCCCAAAGTAAAATTTATATAGCACATGTAATTTAATAAAGAATGAAACAAGAACTAGTAACAATAACAAAAGAAGAGTACGAAAGGTTGAAGAAATTGGAAAAGGTAGACCATGATCTAATTGAGCAGTTTAGAAAAAGTCTTGAGGATGTAAAGGCCGGCAGAATTAAGAAAGTTGCTTAAGTTTTATTTAGTAAATCTTTAATATATTTGTAATATTCATCAAGATATTTAATGATGCGATTTATTGTTTCTTGTTGCGTTTTCTTTGTACTTAAAGCAACAACTAGAACTGTTTTAAGGTCATCATAAACTAAATAATAAATTCTTTTCTCCTTCAATCTCTTTTCCCTTAGAAACTTATATCTAAGTTGGTCTCCAACATAAGGATATTCCTTTAATTGTAAATATATTTTCTTTACCCTTTTTTGTTCTTCAATAGTAAGTTTTCTAAATTGTTCATCAAAATTTTCTGTCGTGTAAACATCATAATCATCCATGATAAACAGTTCATAATCGAACTTCAAAATTTTCCTTTCACTTCTCAACCTCAAGGCCTTTTCTCTGCCTTATCTGCCGAATGATCTTTTGCTGCAATTCCTGCGGAATTCTTTGGAAAAGCTGATCAACTATAAAATAATTAGCCCTTCCTTCTGTTGCGCCCCTCAAGTCAGCGGCAAGTCCAAAAGTTTCATTTACAGGAAGCCTTGCCTTTATTGTGAGATGTTCTCCTTCCTGATCTACCGCTATAAGCTGGCCCCTTCTGTTTTGAATGACCTTACTTATTTCTCCCATGTAACGCACTTCAGATTCAAGTTGAAGGATTTGAAGCGGCTCGTAAAGTGTAGGGCTCGCATTCATAAATGCATCCGTCAACGCATCACGCATTGCAGGCATAACTTGTGCAGGTCCGCGATGTATTGCATCTTCATGAAGCTTCGTATCCACAAAACTTACTTTAAGTCTGATTGCAGGCTCCTTAGCAAGTGGAGCTCCATTTACTAGTTGCTCGAAAGCATCGATACACATCTCTAGAACTTCGCCTATATGCACTATTCCCTTTGTCTTGTCCAAGAAAACACTACCCCGATAAATGTCCTTGTACTGCCTTGATTCTTTGGTAGGTATGCCGCATGCTTCAAGCTTTTTCCATAATTCTTCATCTTTTTTCTTTATTCTTCCTTCTCGTATCTCGCCTGCAATGATTGCATCATAAACTGCTGGCTCAAGAGGTTCGAGAGCAACAAAGAAAACATTGTGCTTGTTAGGAGTTCTTCCTTCAAATACGTCTGAAGCAGACTGCACTGTTTCTCTGTAAACTACAATTGGTGTTGATGTTGTTACATCGACTCCCTTCTCAGTTTTTATACGATTTGCAATAACCTCAAGATGTAACTCACCCATGCCACTAAGCAGATGTTCCCCTGTCTCTTCATTAATTTCAACTTTCACTGTGGGATCTTCCTTTCCTACTTTTTTCAAAACTTCGACAAGCTTAGGAAGATCACTAGCTTTCTTTGCCTCAATACTGATCGTAACAACAGGCTCGAACAAATGTTTGAGAGCTTCGAAAGGTTCTATTGGTTGAGAACTTACAGTCTCTCCTGCAAAGACACCTTTAAGGCCGACAACTCCTACAATGTTTCCTGAAACTACCTCGTCAACAATCAATCTTTGAGGTCCTCGATAAAGATTAACCTGCTGTATCTTTGTCCACTGCTTTGCTTGATTCATATACACTTCTTGGCCTCGCTTGAGTGTGCCAGAAAAAAGACGTCCGCCTGCAACTTCCCCTGCATGCTCATCAATTACAATTTTTGTTACAACAAATGCTGCATTCCCTTTTGAATCACAATTTAATAGAGACTTGCCATCCTCGCTCTCAAGATCACCAGGCCAGATTTTTGGAACTCTATATTTTTGTGCCTCAAGTGGATTTGGCAAATGTCTAATTGCCATGTTCAAAATTACCTCATGAAGCCTCGCCCTTTTTCTGATCTCATTTTCCTTTCCTTCTTCATAAGCTTTAAGAATGTCAGCAAAACTCATATCTATTTTCTTCATGTACGGAAAACTGAGAGCCCATTTATGTATAGCACTTCCGAAGCCAACACTTCCTTCCTGCACACTAAGTTGCCACTTATTCCCAAATTCTGGTGGGGCAATCCCTTTAATGAAATTGTTAATGTCAGCAATTATCTTGAGAAAGCGATCTTGCATTCCATCAGGTGTTAACTTAAGCTCGCGAATAAGGCGGTCAACTTTATTTATGAAGAGTACTGGCTTTACTCGCTCCCTCAAAGCCTGCCTAAGCACAGTTTCAGTTTGAGGCATCATTGCTTCTACTGCATCCACAAGAACTACGGCGCCATCACATGCACGCATAGCTCTTGTAACCTCGCCGCCAAAGTCCACATGTCCAGGTGTATCAATTAAATTGATAAGATATTTCTCCCCTTCAAATTCATGAAGCATATTCACATTTGCACTGTCAATAGTTATGCCTCTTTCCTGCTCGTCTGCATGGAAATCCATTACAAGTAGCTTTCCGGCAAGCTCTTCGGAAATCATTCCTGCTCCTGCTAACAAAGAATCTGTCATTGTAGTTTTCCCATGATCAATGTGCGCACAAATTCCAATATTTCTTATTCGAGCAGGCTGATGCATCAGCTTCAATATTTCATCAACTTGACTTGCCATCTTTTTCTAGTTTTATTTCCTTTTTATTTTTCTTACTATCCTTTTATTAAAAGAAGAATTTAAATTAAGAGAATTAGGTTTTAAAAATATTATTATCGAACTATAAGTGCCATTTGGTTCTTAGGAGCTCTTCTTCGTGGAACTTTTTGATTCTCCAGAAGTTTTTGAGTTGGGTAGAT
>CAYIBB010000012.1:0-16953 GCA_964361585.1 Candidatus Woesearchaeota archaeon
TAACTTTAATCTTTTCCTTTCCTGGAATCTCCTTTAATTTCTTTCCTTTGGCTTTTGCTTCCTTTAATCTTTTCTTTTCTAACTCCTGTATTTTCCTTAATTTTTCAAGATCTTCTTTCTTTGCATAAGGCAAGAAGAAGCCTGTAAATATCTTAAGCTCCTTCATTTGGAACTTTGCCATCTCAATCATATGTTTGCTTTTAATGACAGCATAAAAGTCATATACTGAAAGTAAAAGTAAAAGCAAAATTGTAGTAAAAATATTTAATATTGGTACAAATATAGTCGCAAGTCCTGGGTAGATCAAAAGTTCAGTGGCATTGTGCACAATAAGATCTCTTCTCCAGATTTTAATATAAGTGAGAATTGCAGCAACTGCCAGAGCAATGTAAGGGTGTATCAATGTGGCGAACGTAACAGCCAAAGTTATGAGCACAACAAATGCAAACCAAACTTTAATGAACATGGTTGCCCTGACTCTTGTAAGAAGAATTATTAGAATTGTGGCTACAACAATTGCAATTACAATAGAAACTAGTGAAACTTCGGGCTTAGCCTCCGGTGGAGCGAGTCCATAAGGAATCTCTCTCGTGATATTTGATTTAACTATCTGCCCATTAACCTCTTCTTGGACATGCCATCCTGTTGTGTAAGTCTTAATAACAGCAAGTCCTATAATCTGCGTGATTAAGAACATAGCTAAAATTACAAGTGTAACTTTAAGAGTATGTTTCATCTTTATAGCCCTCTTTAAACTAAACTTAAACAGAAGTACAAGAAGGTTTTTAAATATATTGTATTTTTGGATAAAAGAGAATTAAAAAAAGAGTGTTGAATGTAAAATGCCTATTCAATTAACACCTTGGGGAGTTTCTGGTGAGATAGAGAAGGCCGATTACCTCAGATTGATAAAGGAATTTGGAACTCAACCGCTTAATGAAAGACTGCTTGAAAGACTGAAAAAGCATACTAGGGATTTGCATTTCATGCTTCGCCGTGGTATTTTCTTTTCACACAGAGATTTTGATTGGATTCTCGATAATGTCGAGAAAGGAAGGGAATTTTATCTCTACACCGGAAGAGGCCCTAGTGGGAATACACATGTAGGTCACCTAGTGCCGTGGATGCTTACAAAATGGCTTCAAGAAAAATTTCACTGCAAATTTTATTTCCAGCTTACAGACGATGAGAAATTTTTCTATAATGAGCACCTTTCTCTCGAGGACACGAAAAAGTATGCATATGAGAATGCACTCGACCTCATAGCGTTGGGCTTTGAGCACAAGAACACAAAATTGATTATTGATACTGAATATATTAAGGAACTTTACCCTCTGGCCGCAAAAGTAGCGAAAAAGCTTACATATTCAACAGTAAAAGCAAGCTTTGGATTTAAGGATTCTACAAATGTTGGCCTTATATTTTTCACAAGTCTGCAGTCAGCTCCATGCTTTCTTGAGAGTGTGAAAGAGGGTAAGAATATTCCTTGCCTGATACCACATGCAATTGATCAAGATCCACATTTCAGAATCACGAGGGATATTGCACCAAAAATTGGATTCTTTAAACCAGCAGCAATTCATAACAAGTTCCTCCCTGGACTTGGCAAAGAAGGAAAGATGTCTGCATCTCAGCCTGAGACTGCAATATTTACAACAGATAATCCGAATGAAGCCAGAAAGAAAATCATGAGAGCATACAGCGGAGGAGCTAAGACACTTGCGGAACATAAAGAAAAAGGCGGCAATCCCGAAGTGGATGTGGCCTGCCAGTACCTTTTATTCCTCTTCGAAGAAGATGACAAGAAAGTTGAGGATATTTTTGAGGATTATAAAGCTGGGAGTATAGGAAGTAAGGAAGTAAAACACTATTTGGCTGACAAAGTAGAGAGGTTCTTGAAAGAGCACCAGCTCAAGAGAGAAAAGTCCAGAAAGGTTCTCGACAAATTTATTTTGAGGGACTAACTTGAAACAATTCTAATTTCTTAATTTATTTCATTATCCATCAATAGTAACATTTCGAAAGATTTATAAAGCCTTTTTGTATTAACTTTCTAGTAAATATTAATGGGTTAGCCAGGCTAAGGGAAACCTAGAGAAATTTCGTCAAAACCAATTAGGAAATAGAAAAATGTCAAATTCGATCTTAAAAAAGGAACTTGTAGACAAGGTAAAACAGAACTTTGATCTTAATATTTATGAGAGTAAAGTTTGGCTAGCTTTGCTCACAAAAGGAGTTGCAAGTATTGCGGAAATTAATGACCTTAGTAAAGTCCCTAGAAGTAGGATTTATGATGTTCTTAAAAGTCTTGAGACGAAGGGCTTTTGCATGGAAAGATTGGGCAAGCCAATAAAATACCTTGCATTAGAGCCCGAAGTTGTTGTTGAAAGGCTTAAGAAGAGTATTGAGTCAACAGCAAAAGAAAGAACCGAGATTCTTGAGAAGGTAAAGAAGAGTAATGAATATGTGGAACTTGAGAAGCTTTTTAAGACGAATATAAGTCCTGTTGAAACTTTTGGAAGCGTTCTGAAGGGAAGAAACTCAGTATTAGCACAAATGGCAAATCTGATTAAAGATGCCAAAAAGACAGTGGTTGTTGTTTCAAATTCTGATGCTCTTGAAAAGAATATCTTATATCTAGCTCCTGTTCTTAAGAAGAAAGCTTCTCAAGGTGTTGATATCAAGATTGGAGTAGCAGGAAACTCAAATTCATATCCAGAAGTTTTGGATGATCTTAGGAAAAAATATAAGATAACTGTAAAAAACATAGATGGAAATCCAAAATTCTGTGTTGCTGATTCTTCCGTTGTATTGGTCACACATTCTGACAAGGATGATGACACTGCACTATGGATTAAGAGTGAGTATTTTGCTAATACTCTTGCGCATTTGGTTGGGTTGAACTGATTTGAAAAGTTTTAATATTTAGATGAATTAAATTTTTATGTTAGGAAGATAGAAAATGCCAAGAGAATATAAAAGAATTTTATCAGAGCAGGATGCAAGAAATATATACATAGCTTACAATCATGGGATTAGAGTGGCAACTCTCGCACAAGATTCTGGAGTTAGTAGAGCTTTAGTTTCTCAAGTAATTAATAAAGCAAGAAAAAGTGATAAGTTTGATTTTAGAGTTATTAATGTAGATGAATTTCAATCAACAGAAAGGATTCCTTTTAACTCTTATGTTGATGGATATTTGCAAGGAGGATTAAGTTTAGATGACCTTACCCATAACTTAATTAGCCGAACTATTGATCAGATCAGTGGGGCAACAATAGATTTTGTGAAAGAGGATAGATTTTCCTTAGCCAAAAATATTGCTGATAGAATAATAAAGACAAATCTTCCAGAAAGTGAGCATGAGATAGGTTACGAGAGAAAGATTAAGGCGAAAATTATGAAAGGAGTAAAAGATGGACTTGAAGCTGAGAACAAAAGACTAGGGTTATTAAGGGGTAATGCTAGACTTTTTGATATAGTAAATAAAAATCCAGTTTATGATGAGAATGAAAATGTTATTGGTCATGAAGTCCCATTTGTAGAATATCAATATTGGTTAAATCAATTTAAAGATTCTGGAGTATTGGATACTTTAACTGACAGAGAGCAGGATGTTTTGAAGTTGAGGTTTGGTCTAGAAGATGGAAATATACACACTAACGAACAGATTGCTGCAATATTAGATGTTACACGTGAGAGAATAAGGCAAATAGGGGCAAAATCCCTGAAAAAACTTGAACATCCCAGGAGGTTCGGTTTAATTGTAGAAAGTGAAAGATCATTTTTGGAAGAAAAGCTTAAAAATGGTAAGTTTGGGGGTGATATCAAATCTACTTATGATTATCTAAAGGCCTTTTCTAATATGTTTGACACTACCTTTAGCAATGTCCAAATAGGTGATTTTTCTCCAAAAGAATACTTGGGTTCACTCAAATCCTCAACAGATTCCTACATGGAAAGACTCTTAATTGAAGCAAGAAGGCGCGCCATTTATGGAATACCAACAGGACAAAGAATTTCAGTTGAACAATCTAATAAAATGAGAGTTGAAGATATGGACTTTTCAGTAAGAACTCTTAATTGTTTAAGAATGGAAGACGTAAAAACTGTTGAAGATTTAATTAAACTTTCAGTAGCAGAATTAATGGGGATAAGGAATTTTGGAACTAGTAGTTTAAATGAAGTTAATGAAAAACTCGCAGCTTTAGGCTTAACCTTGAGAACTCGATGGGAAAACTAAATCCAACTAAAAAAGAATTAGAATCTTCTGTAGACTCTTACTGCATGTCCGCTATAGCCACCTCCACCAGAATCTCCTCCTGAATATCCACCAGAGTAACTTCCAGAATCATAACTTCCTCCGCTATAAGATCCTTCCGAGTATCCGGAGTAAGATTCTCCGCTTGGACCCGTGTAACTGTAGGAGCCTGTTGAAGGATCATATGTGTAAGAGTAAGTTTCTCCGCTTGGGTAAGAGTAAGTGTAGCTTCCAGTGGCAGGATCGTAAGCATATGTGTAACTCTCTCCACTTGATCCAGTGTACTCGCCAGATGACTGAGTGTATGATGTCCCAGAGGATGATGTCCAAGTTCCTGACGAGGAATCATAAGTCCATGTCTCTCCATGTTCTGTTGTATAACCTCCACTTGATTCATAACCTACAGGTGCGTAAGTAGTCGCTGAAGGCGTGTAAGTTTCCCCAGATGCAGAGGTCCATAAGTTAGTGTTAGGATCATAAGTCCATCCTTCTGTTCCGTAATCGTACTCGTATTTACCTGCACTTTCATCATAATCAAAGTGGTAATCATGCCAGTAAGTTCCTTCTTCTGGTGTGTAGACTATTCCTGTTGACGAGGCATAAGTCTTGTACTCAGGATTGTACTCATAGGTTATAGTCTCTCCTTCAGGTGGATGGTACTCAAAGCCAGTAGGCTCGTACACAAACTCGCCACCACCATGTACTTGGTAAGTCCCTTCAGGGTATGCATAAGTCTCTTTAGTTCCATCAGGCTTTGTAACCTCGTATCCAGTTGCAGTATATGTGTAAGTTACAGTTCCTTCCTCACTCTCTGTTTGGTAAGTGTAAATCTCATTTCCTTCCTTGTAAGTTGTAGGAGGCACATATCCTTCAGGGTATTTCTCACTATATTCAAATCCATAAGGAGTTTCATATTCATAGTAATTGCCATGGAAAGTGTATGTGTAACCTGAAACAGGGTCAACATATTCATGACCTTCAATAAATCCTCCTCCAATATCTAATGTTCCAATAGGTGTGATTTCAACTCCCTCAGGAGGCACATATCCAGGAGGAATAAATGGCTCTCCATAAACACGCTGGAATTCTTCAGCAAATCTTTCTGTCAAGATTCGAGTGGCTTCTGCAGCTCCTTGCTCTGCACTTAATCTTTCGTATTCCACAGAGTACTCGTCCTTAAGTTTCTCAGCAAGCTCGATTGCCTTCTTTCCTATTTCATATCTACTCTCGAAATCTTCATATCTATCAGGATACTTATCTCTGAGTTCTTCTCTAATATTTTCATAATCTTCCACATAAGATCTTTCCTCAGCTTCAATTTCTGCTCTTATTGATTCTGGATCAACATTAAGTTGCTCAACTTCTACCTCAATTCTAGCTTGCTGTTCTTCTGAAGGTAAAATCCCTATAGGCTTTTCCTCAAGCAAGAGGTCAGCATTCAATATTAAATGCTCAGCATCTGTAAGTTTGTCAAAGGCGTCATCATATTGTCCATGTTCATATTCGTTCTCGGATGATTGCAGTTTCAATTCAGCAGCCTCAATAACCTCTTCAATTGCCACCTCATTAACTACTTCGCCCGCATCTTTTGCGGCCTCGAATTCCTGCTTGATTTCACTAAGCGCAGCATCAAGTGCTGGTAACTCCTCGCTAACATCTTGAGAATAGTAATCTGTAATTCCTGCATCTTCTTCCAAAGGCTCAACAATATCAAGCTCAACTTCCAATTTTGTAATTCCTGCATCTAAAGCAACTGTCTCTATAACCTCCTCTTTTTGTAATTCAACATCATTCACAGCCTCTACAATCTCCTCTTGAACTTGGTCTATACCTGTCGCAGACGCCTGTTCTTCTATAATCTCGCCTGAGTCAACAGCAGCAACAAGTAGCTCCTTAATTCCTTCAACATAACCTTCATGTGATAAAACTAGGGCTTCATGCTCAACAATAGTTTCAACATCACTTATTGTATCCACCTTCTCTTCATAATTATCTAGAGCTTGAAAGAATTCATGAGCAGCCTCTTCAGCCTCTTCATACCTGCCTTCCTCAATCATCTGCCGAAATTCAGCCAACTTCTCAGCAGTCACAGATTCAGGAGATTGAAGACCATCAAACATTGTATCGAGAAAATAGAATGGATCATCAGGAGTTGTGCCACCATCATAAATTATGTCAGTCCCATCACCATCAATAAAAACAGGATGCGAAGGAGCAGCTATTAGTGGCATGAATGCAAGTATCTGTGTAAACATCAGTGCGGATACCACCAATGCTAGTATGGCTTTCATTTTCCTCTTTTAAGTATCTAATTTCCTCTCTTGAGGCTATTTAAAGTTTTGGTTTACTTTTCAGCATTTAACTATATTCATTCCAAAATTCTAAACTCAAAATTTCGAATCTTTGCAATTTTAAATAGAAATTAAACTAAGATCATCCATACAATCTTAAAATCTCTCAATCACAAAGATTTTTCCCAATTCAACTTCTCTTTCTTCTGAAATTCTAAACTCAAAATTTTTCATGTAGTTCTTAACTAGATCTTCACGCGAGGAGATTATTCCAATCCTTCCTTTTTCATTTAATACATAAGAAGCCTGCGAAAAGAACTCACGATACATATTTGCAGTATCTGCTGGCAAAGTCTTCCTGCTTCCACGAGGCAAGTAAGCTATTAAAATATCCACAGAATTTGCATCAAAAAGCGTATCAAGCCAGTCAATACTCCTCTGAAAAAGTTTAATATCCTTGCACTTCGCTACCCTCAAATTCTCTCGAGCATTTTTGATATTTCCAATATAACTATCAACTCCATAAATTTCTATTTCCTCTTTTTTCTTATTCACTTGATTTAATTTTTCCAATTTTTGTTGAATATTATCATTAAATTGTTTAAAATTCATAAAAGAAAATTTCTTTCTAAACATTCCAACAGGAATTTTTTGGGCATGGTGTGCAGCCTCTATCACATTCTTTCCACCTTGACATAGTGCATCCACAAAAACTTTACCCTTAGAGTATGAGGAAAGTTTTACTAATGCATAAGAAATACTGCCATGCAAGTTAGGTGGATTGTTATGAATAATAAAGTCCCTTTCGTCTAATGGCTTTCCAGATGTGTCAAGGCATACGTAAAGTTTATTTTTTGTAATTACTAGGGTTAGCCTTTGCTTGATTTCTAATTTTTCCTGCTCTTTATTCTCGTCATCTTTTTTTCTTAAATCTAAAATTTTTTTATTAACCTCACTTTTAATTCTTGAAATCATATCACTGTCAGCCTGACTTAAATTGTAGACTTCAATTTTATCTATAGAATTAACAAAATTCTCGGGCTCAATGGAAACTTTCTGTATCTTTTCAAGTAAATCTTTTTCCTTACTGAAAGAAATTTTTTCTAATAATACAGCAACTTTTGATAAACTTCTTGACTCGTAGTTGAGTTTGCATAATTCCTCAAAGTCAGCAGAAAATTTAAGAATTTCATTCTCTGGCTTTGCATTTTTGTTAATTATCTCTTTAATTTCATCTTTTGCTATATCCTCAATTCCCCTGTGCACTAGAGCAATGGAATTAAATTTCATAAGAACAAAATAAAGAATTTATATTAAAATCTTTCCTTTAAACTAAATTAAATTTTAAAACTAACCGAAGTACTCCACAATCCCCTCTTCCTCGATCTTTCCTTTCCAGATTTTTTCTGCAGTCTTTGCAAGCTCCTTAAAATCAGACTTTATATCATCCCAATCCTTAACCGTGCTCTTAATGAATTCTACTTCACCCTTCTCATTATACTCTATCTCTAGATGTGCTGCCTTTAGTTCCAGGGCAACAAGGTTCTCGTAGCACCTCTTTACTAACTCTCGCTCTTTATCCGCGAAGGATTTTTGAATTACTAGTGAAGCGAAAGAGGCCATACTAGGATTCACAAATTCCTCCAAAAATTTAAGGAAATTTACACTTTTATTAAGAATGCTTCTTCTTATCCCTCTCAAAATGAAGTCCGACTTTTTGTCTGCAAGTCTTTCAATTTCAAATTCCTCATTAAGCTTATTAAATTCCGGTAAGGAATACTTTTTTCGAAGAATTTCGTATTCGTGCTTTAACTCGTTCAAATTTTGATCTTTATCTGGCATTTTAATTAGTAATTCAATTTACAGTGCTGATATCTCCCCTGACTCTGCTTCAAATAAAAGGGCTTATTTAAATCTTGCTTAACAACAGAAGCCTTGGGTGGGGATTGAACCCACGACCCCAGCCTTACCAAGGCTGTGCTCTACCAACTGAGCTACCAAGGCGTTATTTCGAAATATTAGAAAAATCAGTTATTAAAAGATTTCTGCAAGAAATCAAAATTTAGAAAATTAATGAGACCACGTTCTACTTTTTTCTTTCGCACCGAATCCAATGCTGGAATCATCCGACACTTCCATAAGTCCTTGTACAATTTTCTCAGCTTCGCTATAAACCTGTCCTGCAAATTTTATCTCTTTTTGTATAGGGGGCTGTTTTAACATATAAATAATAGCAGTCTCAATCTCTTGTTTACCTACACGTTTATAACCTGCTAATTCTCTTTTTGTATATCCAGATTCGGCATTACTCAAGTCACGTTCATGTTCAATCCTTTGCAAATAACTTTCTAATCTTCTTGCAGCTCTTGGATTACTTTCTTTATATCCCCTTATAAACTTAAAATGCACTTCATCTGCAATTTTACCAAGCACATCTCCTGGTGCATCTTCAAGCATTTCTGCCCACCTCATGTAGTCTGTACTCTTAACAGCCGGAGATATAGGCATACCTCTTGTAAGAAAATGCCTGAAGAGGTGAGCTCTTTCTTCAAGTGTTAATTGTCCAACAATATCCACATATTTGAATCTCCTTAATATAGCATCGGGTATTGCTCCAGGTCGATTTGTTAGTGCGACAGTAAAAACTCCATCGTACTCTACAAGACCATCTAACACTTCTTGTAAGACTCGCTCCATTTGCTGTTCATCTGCATGCCTAAAACCAAAATCACCTTGCTGGAACCATCCATCAAATTCATCTTGTATTATAGCAACAGGTTTAGTGTACCTACTCTCCTGCCTCAATCTTTTTCCCTCTTCCCAAACTCTTTTCACATTCTTTACAGATTCATGTAGATACGCAGTTAAAACATCTGCAACACTTATATACAAACCAACAACTCTTCGATCACCAGCAATAGCTCTCGCGAATTCTGACTTTCCACAACCGTATGGTCCTATAAGGAGTATATTACTTTTGATTTTACCTCTTGGAGCAGTAACTTTAATCGTTTGTTGGAATGAAGCAATTCCTATAACCTCTTCCACATGTTCTTTTGCGTTATCAAAGCTTTTACCATAAACATCTTTGTATCTTATTCTAGGTGCAGGCTCTCTTTCAGAATAGAAAGCACCAACATTTCCAGTTCTTCCAACATAAAATTCATTTTCTCCTCTGATATCCCTCTTCAATCTGCGATCTCTTTCTGTATCAAGTATCTCGTCCATTTTATCTCGTAAAGTTATCGCAGTTCTTACTGCAACAACTGCAGTTCTCTCTTTTTCTTCATTATTAGGAATTCTGGCAAGATTCTCAAGTGTATCTCTTAAATGGTATAGCAATCTGGCTCGAGAACTTGAGTAGTCTTTTTCCATTTTAGTTCTAGGCTGGATTTCTTCACGTGTAGGTCTAATAGAGAGGAAATTCAACGCTTTCAAGCGATTAACAATTGGTTCTGGAGATGGTATCCTTTTGTCAAACACTTCACTACTAACTCTACCGATCACATGTTTAACATCTCTAACAGATTCTAAAATTTTTCTGAAATTTGGCTCAAGGTCTTTATAATTAGTATAAAATGTTTGAATTGACTCAGCTATTGCTTCTGGAAATATATTTGGTTCTCTTAAATATCCAAGATATGTTGGGTTTGCAATATGCAACAATACATTTGCAGTGTTCTGTACTTCATAGTCATCTATTTTCCTCACAACTTTAGTCCTTCCATCCTTTCCAACAGGAACTACAGTTTCATAATGGCGAGGCAGATTATTAATGATATCTAATAAAGTGTCTGTTAAAACAGAATTTCCATCGACCAATTCAGTTTTAGGTCCTTTTGGATTAGCGTCTTTTTTGCCTTCATCCAATCCAAACAATTTAGCGAAAATTGAATCTGCGTCCTCTTTCTTTTCCTCACCAAGTCCTTGATATTTTCTTCTTAAATCTTTATGGTGTGTTTGAATTGAAGCATAAGCTGCTCCTGCAACTCTTTCAAAATCAGTAGCACCTTCAAATACTTGCTTAGCTGTTAAATTTATAATAGATTTCATTGCCTTAAGAGCATTTTCTATTTCTCCTACTCTAGAGACTTTTTTAGATTCAAAAATATCCTCTAGGAACTTGTGATATAGTTCAGAAATTGTAAATAATTCACGATATGATGGTTCGAAAACCTTATGTACTTCCCCACCAACATTTCTAATGAATTCTAAACTTCCATACCCGGTGACATCAACCAATCCACCAAAAGATTTATCATAATTTGGATCAAATATCCTTCTAGACCTTCTCAAATGGCTTCGTATTCCATGTTCTTTTTTATCTATCTCTCCAACAAGTTTAGAAGTAGCTTCGTTGATTACACTAAAATCTGTAATGAATTCTGAAATTACCTTCTGTGCGCGGAGTGCTTGTTCTCCAAATGCTACTCTACTCGCCTCCTTCAGTCCTAGTTTGCCTAATAATGTTTCAAGATCTCCAGAGCCTTCGGTTTCCATTGTCCATACTCCCTTCTTATCCTCGTCTTCTTCGTCTTCTCCCATTTCGCCCTCAAGTGGGTAGCAGCCAGATAAATATTTAAATATTATCCTTTCAGTTGTCTTTTATAAAATACATCTTAAAAAACAAATTTAAGAATTAATCGAAAACTTTTGGGCAGAAAGAGCCTTTGCAAATCCATTGCCTATTCCTTCTCCCACTGCATAGCTCAAGGGCACAGTAGCTCCAAAAAACAAATCCGAGAAGCCACCTCTGTGCTTGCATTCTGTAATTACTGCATTTTCAGCATTAGCCATCTCCCTAGCTCGCTTCTCAGCATCTTCCCTATCTCCTAGTTCATCCACAAGCCCTAGCTCCCGGGCTTCTTTTCCAAGGTAAAATAAACCATTAGCTATTCTTTCAGCATCCTCTTTCGGAATGTCTCTGTTTTCCGAAATTACATTAACAAACTCCTCATGTATGAGCCCAAGCTTTTCCAAGATTATCTGCCTTTCCCGTGGTGTAAGTTCTCTGTAAGGAGTTGTAATATCTTTGTACTCTCCTGTAACTAGTCTCTCATAAGAGACATTGAACATATTAAGCAGGCCACCATACTCGAGGTAAGAGGCAGTTACTCCAATGCTACCAGTAAGGCTAAATGGATTTGCTATTATTGTATCAGCCTCAGATGCGATCCAGTATGCTCCAGAAGCTCCAAGTTCCTCAATGACCGCGACTACAGGCTTGCTCCCTCGAACTTCCTCAACCTTTTCCGCAACTCTTGCAGATGCAACAACACCTCCTCCTGGTGAGTCAATGTCAAGAACAACAGCTTTTATTGTTCCATCCTTAAGGGCCCTGTCCATACAACTAGTTATAAATGGAGCAGTTGCCTGTTCTGTAAAGAACAAATATCCAGAATCACTTGAAGAAATTACCCCTTTTACAGGCACTACCAAAATTTTTTCAGTAGAAAGGTTAGAAATGTACGAAAATACTATGAGAAAGAATATAGCGAGTAGAATGATAAGGCCTATACTTAGCTTGCCTACTTTAACTCCCTCTTTCTTAACCTCTTCTTTGCCCTTCTCTTTTTGAGCCCCTTTTCCCTCAACCCTCTTTGCCATACTCCCTCTTTGATTTCAGCATATAAAAACCTATCTTATTACTTGAGAATTATGAATTTAAGAAGAATAAATTTAACAAGAACCTAGGAAGTATTCACAGTTCCATTCACATTTGGAAGCCAATTCAAGTTTATGGCATGCACTGTAATTGACTTGATATTACCTCCAAGCTGGGCAAGCCATTTCACAAAGGCCATGAGGAAAGTTACTTGGCGCTCTTCCCCTGCCTCACTTATCGTTACGTATACAGTACTTGCAAGTATGACAAGGCCAATTATCAAAAATACAAGCAGAAAGGTCCATATCCATTTTTTACCTGCCATTTTTCCTCTTTTGTTTTGCTTTGTGAGATTTAAAAAGTAGTATTTTAAATATCTTTCTCTTATTGGCCGAGGTTGGGCTGGATTGCAATGTCGTACAGAGCTCTTACCGCCTCTTCTAGTCTATCTGGATCAATATTGTACCCTATATAAGGATTTTTTCTACTAGGAAACGTCGTTTTTATATTAATTCCAATTTCAGCTAAGGCTCCAGAAAGTGCTTCATGTGTTCCAACTCTTCCTTTCATTGCTCTTCCAATCACACTAATTAATCCATCAACTGCATCATAAGAGATCTTAGGTCTTAATCCTATGGCCCTCAATCTTTGTTTTAATTTACTCTCTAGTCCCTCCATATTTCTGCTCAATACCAAAGTAATATCATTAGGGGATGAATTACTGAGATCAATTGAAATTGGACGTCCCAAACCGTGTTCTCCCTCTTCAAATATTCTATTTAAGACTCCTCGAACTTCAAATTCATACCCAGAAACCCCCCCCATTCTTGGATCATCTAAGTTTAAAACAGATACTATATCGTGTGATATTGTAGCTACTGGAAATCTTTTTGTTGTTTCTGATCTTATATGAATCAATGTGTATTCTTGTTGGTTATTAAAATTTGCTACATAAATTGGAATTTTTCCTCTTTCTGCAATGTCTATTGCATCACCATGTACAATTTCGCTTCCACCCTTTGCTGCTAAACTAGCCTCTTTGTAGTTCATGTTTCTAATGACTTTAGCTCCTGGAACAATATTCGGAGGAGCTATCATAATTGGATAATCTTTCATTAGCCAAAGTTCAGCTCCTGTCAAGGATGCAGTTAAAGCAGCAGTGTCATCACTTCCACCTCTAGCCATTGTTTTTGCATGACCATTGTAGGATCCTGAAAAACCTTCTAATATTATTTTAGAGTCTGGACTTAAATATTTTGACATCTCCTTTACAGTTTGTTCAACTAAAATATCTCCTCTAGAATCAAGTTGTATACCAATACCATACCCCGTAAATGTTTGGTATTCTAGATTAAATTCTTTCTCTAGAATGTCACTAAGTACGGCACTAGAAACACGCTCACCCGAACTTACAAATACATCATAGGTGGAAATGTGTTGTGTAGCTAATATTAAATATTTTTTCATATCATCTAAAACTCTATTTGCGCTATCAGAATAATCAAAAAAATCCTTAAAATCTCTCGCGAATGAGTTTAATTCTTGGTCTGGATCAGCCCCCTCTCTAACTGAATTATAGACTTTGATTAGACTATCAGTCATTTTTCCTCTATTATCATAAGTTCCAGGAGCAGAGACTACAGCTATTACATTATTCATATTATCAAATTCACTGCTAATATCCTGAGCAACTGCATGAAAGCCGTCTAAATTTCGCAATACGCTTCCCCCATACTTCTTAACCTTAGTAACCATACCTTCTCTTATGCGGAAAGATTTTTAATTTTTTGCTTTCATTAACTTTTTAAATTTCCCCTACCTTTTGAGGACATAGCCCCGTGGTGTAGCGGTCAATTCTTTTATTTTAACTCAAGTCGAAGTAAGAAATAAAAGAGACGATGCACACGAGACTCTGGATCTCGTGACCCAGGTTCAAATCCTGGCGGGGCTATTGCTCCCATAGTCTAGCCCGGTCAAGGACGCGGCCCTCTCGTTGAACCTTCTTTGGAAAAGAAGCTTCACCAAGAAAACTTTGGAAAAAAGCTTCACCAAAAAGAATGGAGAGAAGCAAAAAGAAAAAGGAGAAAGGCCGAAACGCGGGTTCAAATCCCGCTGGGAGCACTATGTTTTTAGAATGGAAAAGGAATTTGAAATTTTAGACAAGACAGGTAGAAAGATTTACATGTCTAAAAAGTCATGGTTACATATAGCTAAGAAACACCCTATTATGATCAACTACATCGAAGAAATAAAGGAAACATTGAAAAGGCCGTTAAAAATCACTGATTACAGTTTTGATGAAGGGTTAAGATATTACTACAGTTATATCAAAGATAAAAAACCACCCTACAACTATTTATTAGTTGTAGTTAAGTATTTAAATAATGAGGGACTCATAATCACGTCCTATTTTGAAAAACAAATCAAATGATAGATCACAAAACTTATGATATTTACTATGATGAAGAGGGAGATTTTTTAGAGGTAGCTTTTGGTATGCCTTCCAAGAAAGAATATGCTGAGGAGGTTGAGCCAGGGGTTTTTGTGGTAAGAGATGAGGATACAAATGAAGTGAAGAGTGTAGGCATCTTAAGTTTTAAAAGGAGAGCAGAACTTCTAAAGAGTGTTTTGGAAAGGATTCATATGAGCTTGCCCCTCGAAATTCGGTCTGCTAATTAATTTTGGATATTCTATACACATTAATTAAAAAATATCACTTAAATCCCGCTGGGAGCATTTTTAGAGCATTATGATTTTACTTTATATCCAGAAACTAAAAGGCAGTTTAGCTATAGATTTAACCAAATAGACACCAAAAAATCAACACTATACATTAAAACCATTTTTGATTATGACTACAAAGCTACGGGAAGTGATGATCCTTTATTTGCGTATGAGATTGTTGGTACAGAGTACGAACATAAATTACCTTTAAATTAATTAAAATAAAACCCCAGCCCATTTTTCCTCTTCCGCTGGCCTGAAGTTAACCTAAACCAAGGAAAATAAAGGGAGCACTCCATACTTTTTTAAATTTAGATTACTTAATTAAAAAATGCCACTCAACATCAAGAAGTTTGAATCTAAAGTATTGCGAGTAAAACAGGAAACACCTGAAATTATGAGCTTCAGATTTTCCACCCCGCCAGATTTTGAATACAAGGCTGCTAATCATATCATCCTTGATCTAGGCATAGAGGTAGATGGGAGGAAACAACTCAAGTCCTTTTCCATATCTTCTTCTCCCACACATAAAGGCTATATTGAGACAGCAAAGCGCGTTAGTGAAAGTGAATTTTCAAAAAAGCTCGCGTCCTTGAAGAAAGGAGATACTATAATGATTCTAGGTCCTTACGGAATGTTCATTCTTGACGAGAGCAGAGATGCAGTAATGCTTTCAGGTGGAATTGGAATAACACCTCTGAGAAATATGATCCAGTATGCTACAGAAAAGAGATTGCCAATAAAAATCACATTAATTTACAGCAATAAAACTCCTGAAGAAATTGCCTTTAAAGATGAGTTGAATGAGTTGCTGAAGAAAAATCCAAATCTTAGAGTGCATTACACAATCACAAGGCCTGAGGAAGGCAGACAGGAGTGGCATGGCCTTCGCGGCCGCATTGACGAGCAAATGATTAAGAAGTTAGTTCCAAATCTACACGAAGTTATCTTCTATATATGTGGCCCGCCTAGTATGGTTAATGCGATGAATGAAATGCTAATCAAGATGGGAATTCCTTCTACAAGAATAAAACTTGAGAGATTTACCGGATATGAGTAGAATGGGGCATTCAGATTATGAAGAATTAATTGAAGAATTAAAGAAAGAAATTGAGGCTTGGAAAATGGCTAGCATAGAGGATTGGATAAATTTCGAAAAGAAACTAGAAAAGTCATCAAAAAAAGAAAAAGTAATCTAAAATAAAATGCGCGAATTCATCTATTTTTCAGCTAATGGAAGAACAAGCGGAAACTTTAGTGATTTAATGCAAGCAGGTAGATTGGATATTGCCATCCATGTAATAATAGCTTCATTTTTCCTTTCAAATAAATTGCGTGATGATGTGAGGCTACATCTTATTCTTAATGGCTCTCCAGATCCTCCAAAACATCTTGAGTTCATTAGTAATGAGGAAATGCCAATCAGTAAGAAGGATGTTTCTGGCTTAATCAAGAGAATGCTTTACAAATACAGGAAAGGCCAGAAGGTAGAAGTCTTTCCTGGATGCCACGTCGAAAAGAAAAGCTTTGGTGATCTTATCAATGAACTCAAAACCGAAGGGAAGAAAATTTACTTACTTGACAAAAAAGGCAAGGATATAAGAGATACGCAACTTAAGGATAATGCAGTCTTTATTCTAGGCGATCATGAAGGACTGCCAAAGAAAGAGATGAAAGTGGCTGAGAAAATTTCAGAGAAGATTTCCGTTGGTCCAACAACTTACTTTGCATCTCAAGTTGTTGTGCTCATTCAGAATGAGCTTGATAGGAAAGGGATTTAAGGAAAAACTTTTATATCTTTCTTACTTATTACATTGTAATGTTAAAATGGACTTAAATGGCAAACCAAACGACTTATGCAGATTCAGGAGTTAATTTAGAATTAGGAGACGATGTTTCTAAGATATTATATAATGCTGCAAAAATGACATGGGAAAATAGAAAAGGAAGCTTGGGGGAATTAATTGTTCCGTTTGATGATTTTTCTGGAGTAAGAGCTGTTGATGTTTCTGGGTTGCCTAAAGGAACTTTGATGAATATTGGATTTGATGGTGTAGGAACAAAAATGGAAT